>NZ_JBIWOA010000058.1:0-45009 GCF_044767525.1 Streptomyces sp. NPDC101234
CGCCGATGCGGCGGGCCAGGGTCAGCAGCTCCAGGGTGGGCTTGCGGACGGCACCGTCCACGTGATCGACGTAGACGAGGACTTCAGCCATGGGATTGCTCTCCTGCGAAAAGAAGTTGAGGGGCGGTCAGCGAGTGCTGGGCTCAGATGAACTTCTGGCCCGCGAGGAACTCAGCGAGCTGCTTGCCGCCCTCGCCCTCGTCCTTGACGATCGTGCCGGCCGTACGGGCCGGACGCGCGGTGGCGTCCTCGACCTTGGTCCAGGCGCCCTCCAGGCCGACCTCCTCCGCCTCGATGTCGAGGTCGGACAGGTCCCAGGACTCCACCGGCTTTTTCTTCGCCGCCATGATGCCCTTGAAGGACGGGTAACGCGCCTCACCCGACTGGTCGGTCACCGAGACCACGGCCGGCAGGGAGGCCTCCAGCTGCTCGCTGGCGGCGTCGCCGTCACGGCGGCCCTTGACGGTGCCGTCCTCGACCGAGACCTCGGAGAGCAGGGTGACCTGCGGGACACCCAGACGCTCGGCCAGCAGGGCCGGGACCACACCGGCGGTGCCGTCGGTGGAGGCCATGCCGGAGACCACCAGGTCGAAGCCGGCCTTCTCGATCGCCTTCGCCAGCACCAGCGAGGTGCCGATCGCGTCGGTGCCGTGCAGGTCGTCGTCCTCGACGTGGATCGCCTTGTCCGCACCCATCGACAGCGCCTTGCGCAGCGCGTCCTTGGCGTCCTCGGGACCGACGGTCAGCACGGTGACCTCGACGTCGTCGTCCGAGTTCTCGGAGATCTGCAGCGCCTGTTCGACCGCGTACTCGTCCAGCTCGGAGAGCAGACCGTCCACGTCGTCACGGTCGACGGTCAGGTCATCGGCGAAGTGCCGGTCGCCAGTGGCGTCGGGCACGTACTTCACAGTGACAACGATCCTCAGGCTCACGCCGGCTCTCCTACTGCATCGTCTTTTCTGGGCTGCCTCTTGCAGGCAGCATAGGCGCCTCAAGCGGCTCATCCCGGTCGGGGCGGCCGCGCGCTCCGAACGAAATATTACTCACCAGTACAGCCAGTTCATGCCCGCTAAGCAAGCGCTTTGAACTGTGACCTTCGCAACGCAGCGTAACCGGAACTCGACGCGTTCGCAGAACGAGGAGCGCGTGATCAATCCCGCAGGCCGTTGAACCCGCCCTGGTGGTAGAGGAGTGGCCGACCGGTGCCGGAGGGGTCGCCGAGGACGACCTCGGCCAGCACGATGCGGTGGTCCCCGGCGGGGACGCGTGCGACGACCCGGCACACCAGCCAGACCAGCACGTCGTCGAGGACCGGGACACCCGCATGGCCCTCCCGCCAGTCGGTGGGGGCCCCGAAGCGGTCGGCGCCGCTGCGCGCGAAGGTGGCCGCGAGCTCCGCCTGGTGCTCGCCGAGGATGTGCACGCCGATGTGCTCGGCGGTCGATATCGCGGGCCAGCTGGAGGCACCCGTACCGACGCCGAAGGAGAGCATCGGGGGCTCGGCGGAGACGGAGGTCAAAGAGGTGGCGGTGAAGCCGACCGGGCCGTCGGCACCGCGCGCGGTGATCACCGCGACGCCGGCCGCGTGCCGCCGGAAGGCGGAGCGGAGCAGTTCGGCAGAGGCGAGCTGAGTGGTGCCGAGGTCGGGCGTGGCCGTCATGGAGTTGTCCTTCTGCGGGAGGCGGTCTTCGGGTCCGGGGCTGCTCAGCGACCCGGACAGCGCGCGCTCGCGGTGCGGGCCAGGTCCACGTGGACCCGCCCGAAGAGAAGGAGTTCATGAGGCATACGGTCAGGCTGACGATAGGTGGTGCGCCCAGTCAAGTACGTTCCGGCATATGGGAGATGCCTCACCGTCGTTGACACAGCCGTCAAACCGCCTCCCCCAGCGCCGCGATGACGTCCGCCCTGCGGGGCTGCCCGGTGGCACGGCGCACCACCCGGCCGTCGGCGTCGAGCACCAGCACGGTGGGCGTCTTGAGGATCTCCAGTTCGCGGACGAGCTCCAGACGGGCCTCCGCGTCGATCTCGACATGGGTCACCCCGGGGACCATCCCGGCGACCTCGGCCAGTACCCGCCGGGTGGCCCGGCAGGGCGCGCAGAAGGCGCTGGAGAACTGCACCAGTGTGGCCCGTTCGCCCAGTTCGCCGCCGAGTTCGGCCGCCCCGAGCCGCTTGCCGTCGTCCCGCCCGCGCACCCGCACCCTCCCGCTCCGCCGCTTGTGCAGCACTCCGTAGACGCTCGCCGCCGCGAGCACCGCCACGCACACCACCAGTCCGGTCATCACCCGCACAAGCTTCCATGAGGCCGCCCGCCACCCCGGCAAGCGTTCACGAGACTGCAAAGATTCCCGACTCCCCTGCCGGGCTTCGGGGCGGAATCCTTGGTTCATGGACATCGACGCACGTGGGCCGCGGTTCGCGGCGGCCGTGACGACGGCCGTACTGGCCGCCGCGCTCATCACCCGGAGCCCCTGGCTCCTCGCCTGGCAGACGCTCGTGTTCGCGTTCGGCGCGGCCGCGGGCGTCGGCCGTTCGCCGTACGGCTGGCTGTTCCGGACCGCCGTACGCCCCCGCCTCGCTCCCCCGACGGAGTTCGAGCCACCGGAACCCCCGCGGTTCGCCCAGGCCGTGGGACTGGTGTTCGCGGGACTGGGACTGGTCGGGTTCACGCTGGGTCCCGGGTGGCTGGGCCTCACGGCGACCGGGCTCGCGCTCGCCGCGGCGTTCCTCAACTCCGCGTTCGGGTACTGCCTGGGGTGCGAGATGTTTCTGCTGCTGCGGCGACTGGCGGTACGCGCGGAGTAAAGGTGGGTTAAAAATCCGAGGTGGATCATGGGGCGACGTGACGAGGATCTCGCCACACCGGGGCACCAGGGCTGGCTCCCCGTCCGTTCTTCGGGCACGATCTGCGAGACGCCGTAAACCTACGGCTGCGTAACTTTCCCGCCGGGAGCCCCTTTCCCAGGCAGAGCAGAAAGGGTCCGCCCCGCCCATGGCCGAGTTGGTCTACCGTCCCGTCATCGGTTTCGCCAGGACACTGTTCAAGGTCTGGGACCTGAAGATCGACTGCCAGGGGTCGGAGAACATCCCCCGCTCGGGCGGTGCCGTGCTGGTGAGCAATCACATCAGCTACCTGGACTTCGTCTTCGACGGTCTGGCGGCGCTTCCGCAGAAGCGCCTGGTGCGGTTCATGGCGAAGGAGTCGGTGTTCCGGCACCGCATCTCCGGTCCGCTGATGCGCGGGATGAAGCACATCCCGGTGGACCGTGCGCAGGGCGAGACGGCGTACCAGCACGCGCTGGACTCGCTGAGGTCCGGTGAGATCGTGGGCGTCTTCCCGGAGGCCACGATCTCCCAGTCGTTCACGCTGAAGAGCTTCAAGTCGGGCGCCGCGCGCCTCGCCCAGGAGGCCGGCGTCCCGCTGATCCCGATGGCACTGTGGGGCACCCAGCGCATCTGGACCAAGGGCCAGCCGCGCAACTTCAAGCGCAACCACCTCCCCATCACCATCCGGGTCGGCGAGCCGGTCGAGGCACCCCGCGACCAGTACGCGGGAGCCATCACCCGCCGGCTGCGCGAGCGGGTGCAGGACCTCCTGGACACCGCCCAGCGCGCCTACCCGGCCCGCCCGAAGGACACGACCGACACCTGGTGGCTGCCCGCCCACCTGGGCGGTACGGCGCCCACGCAGGAGCAGCTGAAGGCGGCCGAGGCGATCTGAGCCCCGGCCCCGGCCTCAGCTCGCGGTCTCGGGTGCGCGCACGTCGATGCGAGCGCCCGGGCTGAACTTCTCCAGGAGTTCGGCGAGTTCGGCGCCCGCCGCCTCGACCTCCGCGACCGGCATCGGGGCGAGGCTCTCCAGCAGGAAGACGGCCGAGGTCGTGTCCTCGGTGAGGCGGGTACGGGGGCCCTGGCGCCAGTTCCAGCGTCGGCAGGTGACTCCGGCGTCGTCGCACCACACGATCTCGCCGGCGTCCGGGTGCTCGACGCTCTCCTCGCCGCCGGCCACGGTCACGAAGTCCTCCTCCCCCGTGGCCCGGACCAGGCGCATCCCACCCTGGATGAGGCCGAGGTCCTCGCCCCCGACGGGGATCAGGTGGGCGACACTGATGGCGTTGTAGAGGTCCACGAGCAGGTTGATACGGGGCAGACCGCCGTCCGCGAGAGCCCGCTTGGCCAGCGCCTCGGCCGAGTTGCGGGTACGGGACGGCTTGGAACCGAAGGCCGTGTAGGCGGCACGCCAGGCGGCCATGTGCGGGTCCTCGTGCGGGGCGCGCCCGTCGAGGCGTACCGCGAGCCGGCGCGCCACGTCGTCGAGGAGCGCCGAACTCTCCTCGGTGCTGGGCCCGTTGACCAGTCCATGGGCCTCGATCGCGACATGCGTGAAGCCGGGGACGAGGGCGCGCACCTCGTCGGACACGGTGAGCGTGAGAGTCATCTGTCTGCCTCAGAGTGCGGTGGGGAGCGTCTTCCAGAGGTACGGACGGTCGGGCGCCGCTTTCAACACGCCGAGCACGACCGGGTGAGGTTCAGCGTACAGGACCGGATAGTCCATCTCACTGGACTCCGGATCGGGGACGAAGGCCAGCCGCTCGCCGTCGAGGGAGAACCGGGCGTCGACACCCGGTTTGTTGCCGCGCGGGTCCTGCCGGCGCCAGGAGCCGTTGAAGCGGACGGCGACCAGGCCGTGCACCGCGTGGCCGCCGCCGTCGTCGTGCAGCAGCCGCTGGTAGCACAGGGCGGTGGGGATGTCCTCGGCGCGCAGCAGGGCGGCGAGGGCGTGGGCCTTGGCGTAGCAGATGCCGGTGCGCCGCTCCAGCACGTCCGAGGCGCGCCAGGTGACGCGCAGGTCGCCGGAGTCCTGGGAGTGCGGGATGACGTCCCGCACGAATTCATAGGCGGCCTGCGCATAGGCATACGAGTCCGCGACCTCCGCGGCCAGCCGGGCGGCCGCCTCCCGGACCACGGGATGGTGATGGTCGATGGCCTCGTCGGCGGCCAGATAGGCGGACAGGTCGGCGGTGTTCTGGATCGGCTCCATGCCCGCAGAGCATAGGAATGCGATCACCCGAGAGTCAATGACTTTTCAGGTGACCGCATATCTATGCATCGAAGGAGGCTAGCGCGCCATCTCCTCCTTGAGCGCCGCCACGAACGCGTCCACGTCCTCCTCGGTCGTGTCGAAGGCGCACATCCAGCGCACGTCCCCGGCGGCCTCGTCCCAGAAGTAGAACCGGAAGCGCTTCTGCAGGCGCAGGCTCACGTCGTGCGGGAGGCGGGCGAAGACGCCGTTGGCCTGCACCGGATGGAGGATCTCGACGCCGTGCACGGCCCGGACGCCCTCGGCGAGCCGCTGGGCCATCTCGTTGGCATGCCTGGCGTTGCGCAGCCACAGGTCCTTGGCCAGCAGGGCCTCCAGCTGCACCGAGACGAAGCGCATCTTGGAGGCGAGCTGCATGGACAGCTTGCGCAGGTGCTTCATATGGCTGACGGCGTCCTGGTTGATCACCACGACCGCCTCACCGAAGACGGCGCCGTTCTTGGTGCCGCCCAGGGAGAGGATGTCGACGCCGACGGCGTTGGTGAAGGTGCGCATCGGCACGTCCAGGGAGGCCGCCGCGTTGGCTATCCGGGAGCCGTCCAGGTGCACCTTCATGCCGTGCGCGTGGGCGTGCTCGCAGATCGCGCGGATCTCGTCCGGCGTGTAGAGGGTGCCCAGCTCGGTGCTCTGGGTGATGGACACCACCTGCGGCATCGCGCGGTGCTCGTCGTCCCAGCCGTACGCCTGCCGGTCGATCAGCTCCGGGGTGAGCTTGCCGTCCGGAGTGGGCACGGTGAGCAGCTTGAGGCCGCCCATGCGTTCGGGGGCGCCGCCCTCGTCGACATTGATGTGCGCGCTCTCGGCGCAGATCACCGCGCCCCAGCGGTCGGTGACCGCCTGGAGCGCGACGACGTTCGCCCCGGTGCCGTTGAAGACCGGAAAGGCCTCCGCGCTCGCCCCGAAGTGGCCGCGGACGATCCGCTGGAGGTTCTCGGTGTACTCGTCCTCGCCGTAGGCCACCTGGTGGCCGCCGTTGGCGAGGGCCAGGGCGGCGAGCACCTCGGGGTGGGCTCCGGCGTAGTTGTCACTGGCGAAACCGCGGACCTGCGGGTCGTGGTGGCGACGCGCGTCGGTCTTCGGAGGGTTCACGGCTTCTCGGTCAGCCACAGACGGTTTCCGTTCACTTCGGCGGCGGACTTGCTCCAGACGCCCTCGATGGCCTCGGCCAGGTCCTTGACGTCGGTGAAGCCCGCGAACTTCGCGTTGGGCCGCTCGGCGCGCATCGCGTCGTGGACCAACGCCTTGACCACCAGGATGGCAGCGGCGGAGGTCGGGCCCTCGGGGCCCCCGGCCTTGCGGAAGTAGTCCGCCAGGGCGAGCGTCCACGCCTCGGCGGCGGCCTTGCCCGCGGCGTACGCGGCGTTGCCCGCGGTGGGCTTGCTCGCGGCGGAGGCGCTGATCAGGACGTACCGGCCGCGCTCGCTGCGCTGCAGCGCCTCGTGGAAGGCGAGGGAGGTGTGCTGCACGGTCTTGACCAGCAGCAGCTCCAGGAAGTCCCAGTCGTCCAGGCTGGTCTTGGTGAAGGTCTCGCTGCCGCGCCAGCCGCCGACGAGGTGGACGAGACCGTCGACGCGGCCGAAGTCCTTCTCGACGTGGGTGGCCCAGTCCCGGGTGGACTGCAGGTCGAGCAGATCCACCGTGTCGCCCGTGACGCTGGCGCCGCCGGAGGCGTAGCGGGCCGCGTCGACGGCCTCGGACAGGCGCTGCGGGTCGTTGTCCGCCCCGACGACGGTCGCGCCGGCCTCGGCCAGCCGCATCAGCGTGGCACGCCCCGCGGGTCCGCCCGCGCCGGCCACCGCGATCACCGCACCGCTGAGAGCCCCGTTGCCCACCATGTCGTTCCCCTCTTGAGCCGTGTTCCGGTGCCGGTCGCTCACGCCGCGACCGGCTCGGCGCTGTCCGCAGTGATGCCCTTGGTCTCGGCGATCACGTTCTTCAGTTTCTTGGACAGGGCCTCGTAGAACATGCTGAGCGGAAACTCGTCCGGAAGCACGTCGTCCACGAGCTTGCGCGGCGGCAGGGCCAGGTCGAGGGCGTCGGGGCCCTTGGCCCACTTGGAGCCGGGGTGCGGGGCGAGGTAGGTCGCGACCAGCTCGTACCCGGCGAACCAGTGGACGAGCTTCGGGCGGTCGATGCCGTCCTTGTAGAGCTTCTCGATCTCGGCGCACAGCTCGTTGGTGACCTGCGGGGCGCGCTCCCAGTCGATGGCGAGCTTGTTGTCGGTCCAGCGGACCACGTCGTGCTTGTGCAGGTAGGCGAAGAGCAGCTGGCCGCCGAGCCCGTCGTAGTTGCGGACGCGGTCGCCGGTGACCGGGAAGCGGAACATGCGGTCGAAGAGCACCGCGTACTGCACGTCACGGGCCTGCGGGACGCCGTCCGCCTGGAGCTTCACGGCCTCCTTGAAGGCGGTGAGGTCGCAGCGCAGCTCCTCCAGGCCGTACATCCAGAACGGCTGGCGCTGCTTGATCATGAACGGGTCGAACGGCAGGTCGCCGTGGCTGTGGGTGCGGTCGTGGACCATGTCCCACAGCACGAAGGCCTCCTCGCAGCGCTTCTGGTCGTGGACCATCGCGGCGATGTCCTCGGGCAGGTTCAGGCCCAGTATGCCGACGGCCGCGTCGGTGACCCGGCGGAAGCGGGCGGCCTCGCGGTCGCAGAAGATACCGCCCCAGGAGAATCGTTCCGGCGCCTCGCGAACGGCGATGGTCTCCGGGAAGAGGACGGCGGAGTTGGTGTCGTACCCGGCCGTGAAGTCCTCGAACTTGATGCCGCAGAACAGCGGGTTGTCGTAGCGGGTGCGCTCCAGCTCGGCCAGCCACTCCGGCCAGACCATGCGCAGCACGACCGCCTCCAGATTGCGGTCCGGGTTGCCGTTCTGGGTGTACATCGGGAAGACGACCAGGTGCTGGAGGCCGTCCGCGCGGCCCGCGGCGGGCTGGAAGGCCAGCAGCGAGTCGAGGAAGTCGGGCACCTGGAAGCCGGTGTCGGCCCAGCGCCGCAGGTCGGCGACGAGCGCCCGGTGGTAGTCGGCATCGTGCGGGAGCAGCGGGGCCAGCGTCTCGACGGCACCGATCACGGCGTCGACGGCACGCGCGGCGTCGGCGCGAGCGGGGGCGTCCGCGGCGTCGAAGTCGATCGACCCGTCCTTGGACTGCCATGGCCGGATCCGCTCCACGGATTCCTTGAGCACGGGCCACGCCGGGTGCTCGACCACCCTGGTCACGGGAGGAACCTGCTCCTCCGAACCCACCTGCACAAGAATTTCCGTCATGACCCATCCTCCACGGGAGTTGCTTCCGTAAGGACACCGTATGCATACGAGCTTTCTCCCAGCAAGGGGGACCTCAGGAAATTATCCTGCGGCATCCCCACTTCACCGCGCTTTTTCCTGTGTGAAACCGTGAATGCGCTCACATCCACTACGGCCGGTGATGGGGCGTCAGGTCTCGGGGACCGCACGGATCCGGCCGGTCAATGCGCGGCAGGACGCGCCCACCCCCGGGTGACCGCCGACCGGGGCACGGGCCAGCCACCGCGCGCCCGGCACACCAATCCCCCCGTGTACGTACGGGTTCATCACGACGGACGGCCATTAGGCTGCGCCCAGCCGCGTGGACAGCGACGTCCGTCGCACGGTCCGCGCGCGTGCCCCCCACCGCCGCCGTCGACGGAAGCGAGTTGAATCTTGAACTTCCTTACCATCGGTCACCGCGGAGTCATGGGCGTCGAGCCCGAGAACACCCTCCGTTCCTTCGTCGCCGCCCAGCAGGCCGGCCTCGACCTGATCGAACTCGATCTGCACCTCAGCAAGGACGGCGCCCTGGTCGTCATGCACGACGCGGAGGTGGACCGCACGACCGACGGCACCGGCCCGATCGCCGAGAAGACCCTGGAGGAGCTGCGCACCCTGGACGCGGGCCGCGGTGAGCGGGTGCCGGTGTTCGAGGAAGTCCTGGACGCGGTGAAGACACCCCTCCAGGCCGAGATCAAGGACGTGGCGGCGGCCCGCGCGCTGGCCGAGGTGATGCAGCGCCGGGACCTGGTGTCCCGGGTGGAGGTGTCCTCGTTCCACGACGAGGCCGTCACCGAGATCGCCCGGCTGGTGCCGGGCGTGCGCACCGCGCTGATCGCCAGCAGGTACGGCCCCGACGTGGTCGAGCGGGCCCAGGAGGCGGGGGCGGCGACCCTCTGCCTCAACATCCGGCGGCTCACCCTGGAGGTCGTCGAGCAGGCCCGCAAGGCCGATCTGCGGGTCCTCGGCTGGGTGGTGAACACCCAGGACCAGCTGCGGCTGGTGCGCGCCCTGCAGCTGGACGGCGCGACGACCGACTACCCGGAGATCAAACGCACCGCCCGCTTCACCGCGTGACCGCAGGCGCGAACATCACACCAGCGGCTTGACCAGCAACTCGAACTGCAGGTCGGCCCGCTGCGGGATGCCGAAGCGCTCCTCGCCGTACGGGAACGGGGTCATCCTTCCCGTACGGCGGTAACCGCGCCGCTCGTACCAGGCGATCAGGTCCTCCCGCACCGAGATCACGGTCATGTGCATCTCGGTGGCGCCCCAGTCCTCCCGCGCCCGGCGCTCCGCCTCGGCGATGACGGCCTTGCCGAGGCCGGCGCCCTGCAGGGCGGGGCTGACCGCGAACATGCCGAAGTAGGCGTGGGTGCCGCGGTGTTCGAGCTGGCAGCAGGCGACGACCCGGCCGTCCCGCTCGACGGTCAGCAGGGTGCCGTCCGGCGCCTTGATCACTTCGAGGACACCGTCCGGGTCGGTCCGCTGCCCCTCCAGGATGTCCGCCTCTGTGGTCCAGCCGACCCGGCTGGAGTCGCCCCGGTACGCCGACTCGACCAGCGCGACGAGCACGTCCACGTCGGCGTCGATGGCGTCCCGGAAGGTCAGCGAGGCGGCGGCGTTCTCCATGTGCGGGTTCTCCGATCTGGGGCACTGCATGAGCCGGGGACGAGCCTAACGCCGCGCGCAGCCCTCCCGTTCCGGGTGCCGGGCACACCGGCCCGCCTGGCACTACGCTCCGGTTGCATGGTGCACGTACTGAGCAGCCGGACCCTTCTCCACCCCACCGACCCCGAGCGCTCCCGCGCCTTCTACGGCGAACGGCTCGGCCTCGCCGTCTACCGCGAGTTCGGTACCGGTGCCGAGCGCGGGACGGTCTACTTCCTCGGCGGCGGCTTCCTGGAGGTCTCCGGGCGCTCGGAGACTCCCGCCTCACCGGCCGTCCAGCTCTGGCTGCAGGTCGCGGACGTCGCGGCGGCGCACGAGGAGCTGCTCGCGAAGGGCGTCGAGATCGTGCGGGCGCCGGTGAAGGAGCCCTGGGGGCTGGTCGAGATGTGGATCGCCGATCCGGACGGGACCAGGATCGTCCTGGTGGAGGTGCCGGCCGACCACCCGATCCGGTACCGGCCGGGGATCTAGCGCCGTGGGCTTCCCGGTGGCCGTCGGCAGTGGCGGGTCCGGTGTTCGCAGGAGAGATCCCTCGCGAGGAACGGTGCGTGCCGATGCGGGTGCCGGGCGGATCGCGCACCGCCGTACCGGTCGGCCCGCGGGCTGCGGTGTTCGGTGGATCCTGGGCGGACGGCGAGAGCTGAGCGGACCCACCACGTAGGGGCCTCAGGCCCGCAGCGCGCCCATCCTGCCCTCCAGCCGGCCCAGCAACTCGGCCAGCAGACCCGCCAGTTCGCCCTGTCCCTGGGGGGCCAGCACGGACAGTACGGACGTCTCGTAGGCGAGTTGCTCGGGCAGGATGCCGTCGACGAGGTCCCGGCCCGCTTCGGTGAGGCGGAGGTGGGCGACGCGCCGGTCGCGGGCGTCGCCGCGGCGTTCGACCAGGCCCCGCTCGGTGAGCTGTTTGAGGCGCTTGGTGACGGCGGCGCCGGAGGAGAAGGTCTCCTTGGCGAGCTCGCTCGGGGTCAGCTCATGGCCGGTGCGGCGCAACGCGCCCAGCAGGTCGAACTCGGGGCGGCTGAGGCCGGCCCGGCGCAGCGGGGCGTCCTCGGCCTGCTGGAGCAGGGCGGCGCAGCGGTTGATCCGGCCGATGACCTCCATGGGCCCGGTGTCCAGGTCGGGATGGACGGTCCGCCACTGCCGGACGACGGCGGCGACCGTGTCGTCCCTGCCCGCTCCTTTGCCCGCGTCTTGCTCCGCGTAGCTGCCGGCCGCCGGTCGTCCGTTGGTCGCCGTCATGGCCGTACGTCCTCCGTTGTCCTCGCGTGGTCCCAGGTGTGCGGTCCCTGGCGTCGTACCGTCGCGGCGAGCGTACGGTGTCCGGACTGCTCGGCGAGCACGACCCGCTCCTGGGGCAGCGCGCGTTGCCACCACTCGCCGGACGCGGCGTCGGCCGTGGCGCGCAGTTCGGCGAGGGCGGCGGCCAGGGTGCGGCGGGCGGACTCCAGGGCGCGCGGGTCCGGCTGCGGCCCGGCGAGCACTCGGGCCGCCTGTTCGCGGGCCCGTTCGACGGCGGTCAGGGAGTGTTCGATGCGGTCGCCGGCCCGGCGGTTGGTGACGACGACGGCGGTGGCGAAGCCGACGAGTGCGCCGACCAGGGTGTCCACGACCCGCTCGGTGACCAGCTGCCCGGCGTCCTGGGTACGGGCGAACTCGGTGACGAGCAGGGCCATCGGGGTGACGCAGACGCTGCCGAGCCAGTAGTTGCGGCCGATCAGCGCCTCGGCGCCGAAGTTGAAGGCGAGGCAGCACAACACCAGGGCGGCCGGGTGCAGATGCGCGAGGGGTACGACGGCGGCGAAGACGAGGACGCCGAGGAGGTTGCCGACGACGCGCTGGACGCCCCGGCTCCAGGTGAGGGTGACATTGGCCTGGTAGAGGGAGGCGGCGGTGACCAGCGCCCAGTACGGGCGGCCGACACCGAGGGCGAGGGAGGCGTATCCGGCGAGGGCGCAGCCGAGCGCGGTGCGGGCGGCGAGTGGCGCGAGCGGGCCGAGCCGGTGCCACAACGGGCGCTGTGCCACGGCGAGTTCGGCGTCGATGCCGAGGAGTTCGTCGGCGGCGCCGGCCACCCGCGGGACGCGTCCGGTGCCGTGCAGGGCGCGGGCCCAGCCGCGCAGCAGTGCCGGGTCCGCGTCGGCGGGGGCGGCGAGGGCGACCTCGGCCCGGACGACGAGGTGTTCGAGGGCCCGGCGGGTGCGGTCGGTGCGGGCGCCGGTGGCGAGCAGGGACTGCCAGGCGGCCTGTACGGCGGCGGCCGCGGTGGCACGGGTGCGGGCCTGCCCGTCCGCGGTACCGCGGGTGTCGACGTGGGCGGCGGTGGCCCTCAGGGCATGGGCGGTGGCCCGGCGTTCGGGGCCGTGCGGGCGCAGCAGTCCGGGTGCCATGCCGACCAGCCAGGCCCAGGCGCCCGCCGCCAGCGCCAGTGCGACATGGCCGGGGACCTGGCCGAGGGTCTGCGGGACGAACAGGGAGGCGGAGCTGATGAAGGCGAGGACCACGTTCCCGGGCGGGCCGACGCGGGTGGCGTCGCAGAGCGCCTTCTGCACGGCGGCCATGAGGGCGCCGACGGTGACCAGGACGACCGCGTTCGTGGTGAGCGAGGCGACGGTCAGGGCGAGGGCGAGTCCGGCGACCATGCCGATGATCACGCCGGCCAGCGTGCGGGCGCGGGCCGGGTAGGGGCGGTTGTGGCCGTAGAGGGCGCACAGCGATCCGGCCATCGTGTACGTCGCCAGGTCGAGGCGGCCGAGGGCCAGCAGGGTCAGGTTGGGCGGGGCGACCGCGGCGACCACGCTGAGCGCGGGCTTGAACCAGATGTCGGAGGGCCGGCCCAGGCGCAGCAGACCGGCGAGGGGCAGACGTCGGGTGGTCGTGGCGGGTGCGGTGCTCATACCCACTAATTTAGCATGTATTTTACTCGTAAAACATTCTCGAACAGTCCTGCTCACAGGCTGTGCTCCGCCGAGTGCTCCCCGTGTACATCCTTGCGCTCGCGTGCGCGCCGTACGGCCGGGGCATCGCATCCATCGATACGACGTCGAGCGGGGAGGTGCGCGTGCACGGACCGGCTTCGCCCGGCTGGCTGCTGGTCGCGCTGTGCGCGGCGACCGGGGCCTACTGCCTGCTGCGGATGCGCAGCAGCGTCGAGGAACAGCGGCGCGCCGCGGGCGGCGAGGCGCTGATGGGGTTCGGCATGGCCGCGATGGCCGTGCCCGCGACCGTCTTCACACCGCCGGTGTGGGCATGGCCGCTCTACGCGGCGGTGTTCGGCGGGGCCGCGCTGCGTGCGCTGTGGAGCGCCCGCAGCAGCCCGCACCATCTGCACCATCTGGTGGGGGCGGCGGCGATGGTCTACATGGCGGTGGTGATGGCCGCCTCGCCCGGCGCCCACCACCACGGCGGCGCCGGAGTCCCGCTGGTGACCGGCCCGTTGGTCCTCTACTTCGCCGGCTATGTCCTCGTGTCCGGCGCACGGCTGGTTCCGGCCGCGGTGACGGCCGCGGGGACCGGCGCGGTCCGGTGGGGCGACCGGCCCGAACTGGCGCGGGCGTGCAGGCTGTCGATGGGCATCGGCATGGTGACGATGCTGCTGGCGCTGTGACGAAGTGACGTCACTCGCGGCGCAAACGTTGCCTGCGTCACTTTGGCGCAATGGGCTGTACCCCTGGGCGGTCCGCCGCTCATAGGGTGCTGGCCATGATGGTCCCTGTGGCACTGTTGCTGCTCGGCGCCTTGACCGCAGTGGTCGGCCCCCGGTTTCTCGCCCGGGCCGACTGGACGGACCGGGAGCCGGTGGTCGCCCTGTGGGCATGGCAGTGCGTGGTGGCGACCGTGCTGCTGTGCTGCGCGCTGTCGATGACACTGAGCGCGGCGGCGGCCTGGCAGGCGGTGCGGGGGCATGTGTTCGCGACCGCTCCGAGCGGGGTGATGGACGCCTACGGGCTCGGTACGCCCGGTCCGTGGGCGGCGACGACCGCGGTGGTCCTCGCCGGCGCCGGGCTGTGGAGCGGGGCGATGTTGGTGCGCGAGATCCTGCGCGCCCGGTCCGGACGACGGCAGCGCAGGGCCGAACTCCTGGTCCGTGCACCGCTGTTGCCCGGCGAGGAACCGGCGAACGGCCGTCTCGTCGTCCTTGAGGGCGAGCGCGCCGACGCCTGGTGGCTGTCCGGATCGGCTCCTCGACTCGTCGTGACCACAGCCGCGTTGCGCCGTCTGAAAGGGCGTCAGCTGGACGCGGTGCTCGCCCATGAGCAGGGGCACGCGCAGGCCCGGCACGACTGGCTGCTGCACTGCTCGGCCGCGCTGGCCGGCGGGTTCCCGCAGATCCCGGTGTTCGCCGCGTTCCGCGACGAGATGCACCGGCTGGTCGAACTGGCCGCCGACGACATGGCCTCCCGGCGCCACGGCCGCCTCACCACCGCACTCGCCCTGGTCGAACTCAACGAGGACCGGGGCGTGTTCGGCCCCGGCCCGACCCCGCACGCCCATGTCCCGCAACGCGTCGACCGGTTGCTCACCGCCCCGGACCGGCTGCCCGCACGGCACCGGCTGCGCCTGACCGCCACCGCCGCCCTGGTCCCGGTGATCCCGGTGCTGGTGGCGCTCGTACCCGGCCTGCGCGCACTCGGGTGAAGCCTCACCCGTCATGAGGAATTGCCCTCCGAGCAATGATTCGGCAAAGATCACGCCATGCGCCCCCCACCCAGCGACCGCTCCGCCCCGCTCCTCGCGACCGCCGTCCTCGCCCTGTCCTCGGCGCTGCTGCTCGCTCTCGTCGCGGGCGAGTGGCCTCCTCTGGTGGCGCTGGACGAGGGCATCGCCGGCACCGCCCATCGCTGGGCCGTGGCGGACCACGACACCACCCATGTCCTGCGCATCCTGACGGACCGGGTCTGGGACCCGCTGACCATGCGGCTGCTGTGTGCGGCGGTCGCGGTGTGGCTGGTGTGGCGGCACTCGGCGTGGTGGACCGCCCTGTGGCTGGCCCTGACCTGTGCGCTGGGCACGGTCGCCCAGCAGTCCCTCAAGGTGGCCGTGGACCGCCCCCGCCCGGTCTGGTCCGACCCGGTCGACTCCGCCGGGTACGCCGCCTTCCCCTCCGGGCACGCCATGACGGCGACCGTGGTCTGCGGCCTGCTGCTGTGGCTCCTGCACCGCTGCGGGACCGGGCGCGCGCTGTGGCGTACGGCCCTGATCGCGGCCGCGGTGTCGGTCATAGGAGTCGGTCTGACCCGGATCTGGCTCGGCGTCCACTGGCCCTCGGACGTGCTCGGCGGCTGGCTGCTCGGGGCCCTGGTGGTGGCGCTGGCGGTGCTGGTGTACGAGTGGGAGCTCGACGGCCGGGAACGTCCTCACTCGTAGCCAGTGCCCGACGCGGCCGTCGGTAGAGTCCGGCGCATGGCTACTGTGCTCTTCGACTTCTCCGGGACCCTCTTCCGCATCGAGTCCACCGATTCCTGGCTGCGGGCGGTGCTCGCCGAGTCCGGAGCGAGGCTCCCGGAGGCGGAGTCGGCCGAGGTCGCGCGGGCGCTGGAGGCGGCCGGGGCGCAGCCCGGCGGGGCGAACCCGGTCGAGGTGCCCGAGGAACTCGCAGGGGTGTGGGCGGTGCGGGACGAGAGCGCGGAACTGCACCGGGCCGCGTACACCGGGCTGTCCCGGCGGGTGCCGCTGCCGGACGCGGCACTGCACGACGCGCTGTACGAGCGGCACATGGCCCCGGGGGCCTGGACGCCGTACCCGGACGCCGCCGAGGTGCTGCGCACGCTGCGTGCGCACGGGATCGGGATCGGAGTGGTCAGCAACATCGGCTGGGACCTGCGCCCGGTCTTCCGCGAGCACGGGCTCGACGCCTATGTGGACGCGTACGTCCTGTCCTACGAACACGGTGTCCAGAAGCCGGACCCGCGGCTCTTCACGGTCGCCCTGGAGGCGCTCGGGGCGGAGCCGGCCGAGACGGTGATGGTCGGGGACAGCAGGCCCGCCGACGGCGGGGCGGCGGCGCTCGGCTGCCGGGTCCACTTCGTCGACCATCTGCCGGTGACCGAGCGGCCGGACGCGCTGCTGCCGGTGCTGGACCTGGTGGGCGTGGCCCGCCGACCGGCCACGCCCACGCAGGTCTGATCTGCCGCGCCGTCCGCCCGAGACGCTCCCCCGTGTCGCCCCGGACGGACGGCAGCCCTGAACAGGCCCCGCGCAGGGCGGTGCCCGCTGCGTCGATTATAGTTGGCTGGCAGCCAGTCAACGCAGGAGTTCCAGCATGTCCCCGCGCAGCGCATCGGTCAATGAAGAGTTGCGCAGGCGTTCCCGGGAACGGCTCCTCCAGGCCGCGGTCGAGCTGGTCGACGAGCACGGCTTCGAGGCCACCACGCTGGGCGCCATCGCCGACCGGGCGGGTTCGGCGCGCGGGCTCGTCTCGTACTACTTCCCGGGCAAGCGCCAGCTGGTCCAGTCCGCCGTGCACCGGCTGATGTGGAGCACGCTGCAGGAGGCGCTGGAGCAGGAGCCGCGCACCGAGGACGGCCGGGAGCGGCTGGCCCGGGCCATCGACTCGATCCTGGGGCTCGCCCGGGAGCGGCCGGTGCTGATGCGCCAGCACATGGCCGGGCTGCTCCAGGCGGAGGGCTTCGTGCAGTGCCCGGAGCAGCGCCGGCTCGCCGAGCTGCTGGGCGACACCGTCGCCCGGTACGGCTCGCACGAGGTCACGGCCGACTACCCGATGCTGCGCGCCCTGCTGATGGGGGCGGTGTACGCGGCGCTGGTGCCGGGTGTGCCGATGCCGGTCCCGGTGCTGCGGGCGGAGTTGTTCGAGCGTTACGGGCTCGACTGGGAGCTGGGCGTGCCGCCGGAGTCCGCGCCCGTGACCGAGCGCAAGGACCTGTCACGCTTCTTCGCCACCGAGGACCGCACCGAGTCCGAACGGCCTTAGCCGGCAGCGTGTCTGACGTGGCGTCAGCGGTGCCCGGTCACGCAGGAGCGCACTCGCGGCTGATACGTACAGTCATCGAACGATCACCATACGTATGAGCGGGCACATGTCCGCGTCACCCCTGCGGCCCCTGTCGACGCGGCCGTGCCGGTGGGATGCTGGAGCCACCAGCCCCTCGGGCAAGGAGTCCCCCGTGTTGCGTGTCGCCGTCGTCGGCTCCGGGCCGAGCGGGTGCTACACCGCCCAGAACCTGGTCCAGCTCGACCCCACGGTGTCCGTGGACGTCCTGGACCGGTTGCCGTGCCCGTACGGACTGGTGCGGTACGGAGTCGCCCCGGACCACGAGAAGATCAAATCGCTGCAGGGGAATCTGCGCACGGTCCTGGAGCACGAGCGGGTGCGGTTCCTCGGCGGGGTCAGGGTCGGCAGCGGTCCGGGCGAACTCCCCGTGGAGCGGCTGCGGCAGCTGTACCACGCGGTGGTGTACTGCTTCGGCGCCGCGAGCGACCGGCGTCTCGGCATTCCGGGCGAGGAACTGCCGGGCTGCTGGTCGGCGACCGATTTCGTGGCCTGGTACAGCGCGCATCCGGACGCCGTCGACGCCGGGTTCGTGCGCGACGCCCGCTCGGCCGTGGTCATCGGCGTCGGCAATGTGGCGGTGGACGTGGCCCGGATGCTGGCCCGGGGCGCGGCGGAGCTGAGCCCGACCGACATGCCGCAGGCGGCCCTGGCCGCGCTCGCCGCGAGCGGGATAAGAGATGTGCACGTGGTGGGCCGGCGCGGCCCCTCCCAGGCCCGATTCACCACCAAGGAGCTGCGCGAGCTGGGCGGCCTGCCGGACACCGAAGTCCTGCTGGATCCGGACGAGTTGGCGCTCGACCCGGGCTATGCCGACCCGTCCGCGCTGCCCGCCGTCCAGCGCCGCAACGTCGAGGTGCTGCGCGGCTGGGGCGGCGCCGGCGGCCGGGGCACCGGCCGCAGCATCTGGTTGCGCTTCTTCCTGCGCCCGGTCGAACTCCTCGACGACGGCGGGCGGGTGGGCGCGGTGCTCTTCGAGCGGACGGAGCCGGACGGACGGGGCGGGGTGCGCGGCACCGGGCGGTACGAGACCGTCGAGGCGCAGTTGGTGCTGCGTTCGGTGGGCTATCGCGGAGTTCCGCTGGACGGGCTCCCGTTCGACGAGGAGACCGGCACCGTGCCGCACGCGGCGGGCCGGATCGTGGAGGGCTGCTTCAGCGCGCCCGGCGAGTACGTGGCCGGCTGGATCAAGCGCGGCCCGACCGGCGTCATCGGCTCCAACCGGCCTGACGCCAAGGAGACGGTGCTCTCCCTCCTGGAGGACGCACCCGTACTGCTGCGCAGGCAGGTGCCGCAGGATCCGGTCGCCGAACTGCGCGCGGCGGGCATCGAGCCGGTGCAGTGGACGGGGTGGCAGGCGATCGAGCGGGCCGAGGCCGCACTGGGCGCCCGGCTCGGCCGGAGCGTGGTCAAACTGGCCGACTGGGACTCCCTGCTGGAGGCGGCACGGACGGTGTCGTAGCGGAACGGACCGGGCCGTAGCGGAGTCGTCCGCCACCGGATGGGCATGACACCAGTCGGCAACACCGTGGAAATCAACAAACTGTTCAAGCCGCTTACGGTCTCGTGCTGTCCGGATGTCGTCCCCGCTCTGGAGTACCCATGGCCACGACCACCGCCCCCGTCCATCCCGTCGACGAGGTCCCACCCGTACGGCAGTTGGCCGCCTTCGGTCTGCAGCACGTGCTCGCGATGTACGCGGGTGCCGTCGCCGTCCCGCTGATCGTGGGCGGCGCGATGAAGCTGTCGCCGGCCGACCTGGCGTATCTGATCACCGCCGACCTGCTGGTGTGCGGCATCGCGACGCTGATCCAGTGCGTCGGCTTCTGGCGCTTCGGCGTCCGGCTGCCGATCATGCAGGGCTGTACGTTCGCGGCGGTGTCGCCGATGGTCCTCATCGGTACGACGGGCGGCGGACTGCCCGCGATCTACGGCTCGGTGATCGTCGCCGGACTGGCGATCATGCTGCTCGCGCCCGTCTTCGGCAGGCTGCTGCGCTTCTTCCCGCCCCTGGTCACCGGCACGGTGATCCTGATCATCGGGGTCTCGCTGCTGCCGGTCGCGGGCAACTGGGCGGCGGGCGGGGTCGGTTCGAAGGACTTCGGGGAGCCGAAGAACCTGGCGCTGGCCGCCTTCGTGCTGGCGGTGGTGATCGGCGTGCAGCGGTTCGCGCCCGCCTACCTCGCCCGGATCGCGGTCCTGATCGGTATCGCGGTGGGCCTCGCGGTCGCGGTGCCCTTCGGGTTCACCGACTTCAGCGGGGTCGGGGATGCCGACTGGCTGGGCGTCAGCACGCCGTTCCACTTCGGGACGCCGACGTTCAGGGCGTCGGCGATCGTGTCCATGCTGGTGGTGGCGCTGGTGACGATGACCGAGACGACGGGTGACCTGATCGCGGTCGGCGAGATGACCGGCCGGAAGATCGAGCCGCGCTCCCTCTCCGACGGCCTGCGCGCCGACGGCCTCTCGACCGTCCTGGGAGGCGTCTTCAACACCTTCCCGTACACGGCGTACGCGCAGAACGTGGGCCTGGTCGGCATGACCCGGGTGCGCAGCCGCTGGGTGGTCGCGACCGCCGGCGGCATCCTCGTGCTCCTGGGCCTGCTGCCCAAGCTGGGCGCGGTGGTCGCGGCGGTCCCGGCTCCGGTGCTGGGCGGCGCGGGCCTGGTGATGTTCGGAACGGTCGCGGCGAGCGGCCTGCGCACGCTCGCGACCGTCGACTTCAAGGGCAACAACAACCTGACGGTGGTGGCCGTCTCGGTGGCGATCGGTGTGCTGCCGGTGGGCGTGCCGACGGTCTACGCGAAGTTCCCGGACTGGTTCCAGACGGTGATGAACAGCGGGATCAGCGCGGGCTGTCTGACGGCCGTCGTGCTGAACCTGCTCTTCAACCACTTCCCCGCGAAGGCGGGTCCGACCCCGGAGAGCGTGCCGACCGGAGCCGAGCCCGCCTAGCCCACGCCTGGCCCGCTTCTCGCACTTCTCCAGCTTCGCTCACTTCGCTCCGAACAGGTCCGTCGGTACCGCCGCCGCCAGCGCCCCGTACCCGGTCGGGTTGAGGTGCAGCCAGTCCCCCACCTGGAGTTCGGCCCGCAGCCGGCTCGGATCGGCCGGATCCCGTACCGCCCGGTCGAAGTCGATCACCGCGTCGAAGCGGCCGGGCCCGCGGATCCAGGCGTTGACCCGCTGCCGGGCCGCCTCCCGCACGCCCGCGCCGTCGTCGTAGGCGTTGCCGCCGAAGGGCAGCAGGGTGGCGCCGTAGACGCGGATGCCCTGGGCGTGGGCGCGGACGACGATCTGCTGGTAGGCGGCCGTCAGGTCGTCGGCGACGGCGCGCTGGGCGTCCGGGGTGGCGGCGGCGGTGCCGATTTCGTTGACGCCCTCGAAGACGATCAGCCAGGAGACTCCGCTGCGGGAGAGGACGTCCCGGTCGAGGCGGGCCAGGACGTTGGGTCCGAGACCGTCGTTGAGGACCCGGTTGCCGCCGGCCGCCTGGTTGAGGACCGCGATGCCGGAGGTGGCCCGGCGGGACTGCAGACGGTCGAAGAACTGGTCGGGCCAGCGGTCGTTGCCGTTGGTCGTGGAACCCCGGCCGTCGGTGAGGGAGTCGCCGAGCACGGCCACGGCCCGGGTCGCGGCCGGGGCGAGCACCTCGACGTCGCTCAGCAGGTACCAGTGGTCGACATGGGTGGCGCCCGTGAGGTCGGGATCCTCGGTGTGGTCGCCGTTGACGAGATACGACGTGGTGCGTGAGCCCGGGTGCGAGGTGAGCGCCAGATCGGGCTGGCCCTGGGCGGTGTACGCCGTGACGGTGAGGTCGGAGCCGGAGGCCAGCTCGAAGTCCACGGGATCGGAGACGACCTGGGCACCGACGGGGACGACGGTCGCGGCCCTCTCCGAGAACGTCACCCGCTGCAGGCTGTCGGTGACGATCGCGCCGGTGCCCGCCCGTCCGCCCTCCGGGAGCGCCACGGTCACCGAGGTGAGCGGGAGCGGGGTGTCGCCGTAGGCGTTGGAGAATCGCACCCTCAGGCGGTGACCGCCGGTGGTCACCCGGACGGTCTGCCGCAGCGTGGTGTCGGCCAGGACCGACTTGTCCCCCGTGAAGGGTGCGGGCGGCAGATTGCCGGCCTCGGTGAGCTGGGGCATTCCGGTCCAGGTGTTCACCCAGTGACGGCTCTGGGCGGTGCGTGCGGTGCCCTGCCCCGGACCGCGGACCAGCGCGGTGAGGGCCGTCGCGGTCACCACCAGGGTGAGGACGAGGACACAGGTGCCGAGGAGCGTGGCGAGCGGCGTTCGGCTGGGCTGCGGCTTCACGGGGCCTCCTGACAAGGGGCGGCGGCGGAGTCGTGGTCGGGCGCCGGCCGGGGTTCATCGTGGCATGGACATGGCTTGCATGGAAGCGCTCCCACAGCGCTTCGACAGCCCCGTGGAGCCCCAGTCGGCGGCCGGAACGGATCCCGTGCGGGACATTGACTAGAAAGCGCTTTCACCCTACGTTCCGTTCAGCACCGTGACCGACGGGCTCGAAGGTGGGCCCATTCAGGCAGGTGCTCGCACCAGGCGTTCATATGGCTGCCTCTTCTTCACGTACTCGACCAGCCAATGGACGCCGGAACGACCCCCCACTCGAAAGAAGGCATACGGGACATGACTTCACGAGCACTGATGGGCGGACTGGCCGCCCTGGGGCTTTCGATTGGCATGATCATGACCAATGGAGCTCCGGCGGACGCGGCCACCTGGCCGACCGCCAGCGGCAGCCGGGCCGTCACCGCGACCATCAAACTGTCGGGCACCAAGGACTACGGGATGCTGCGCCTGTACGGCAGCGGCGACCTGGGCACCAGCGGCCAGAGCGAGAACCAGGACCCGATCCTCGACCTGGCGGCCGGCACGGTCCTGAAGAACGTCATCATCGGCGCCCCCGCCGCGGACGGTATCCACTGCGAGGGCAGCTGCACCCTGCAGAACGTGTGGTGGGAGGACGTCGGCGAGGACGCGGCGACGTTCAAGGGCTCCTCGTCGTCCAACGTGTACACCGTCTCCGGCGGCGGCGCGAAGGAGGCCAGCGACAAGGTCTTCCAGTTCAACGGCGCCGGCACGCTCAACGTGTCCGACTTCGCGGTGCAGACCTTCGGCAAGCTGGTCCGCTCGTGCGGCAACTGCAAGACGCAGTACAAGCGCACGATCAACCTCAACACCATCGAGGCGACCTACAAGGGCAGCGCGCTGGTCGGCATCAACACCAACTACGGCGACAGCGCGACGCTGAGGAACATCACGATCGTCGGGGACAGCAGCAAGAAGATCGTGCCGTGCCAGAAGTACATCGGCAACAACACGGGGGCGGAGCCCACGACGAACGGCTCCGGCGCGGACGGGACTTACTGCAAGTACTCCAGCTCGGACATCACTTACAAGTGAGCCGGGAACGGCGGGACCGTCGCCTCCTGCGGGGTGGCGGCCCCGCCACCGTCCCGCTCGGCCAACCCGCTACGAGGCGGCAACGAGCCCACAACGGGTGGGCGGCGGAGCCGCCGCCCCGCGCCCTCCGTCCCTAGCATCCGGGGTGGGGGCACATGCGTGCCCGGACGGGGGCTGAGCATGTGGTCGATCGCTTCACTCACTTCACGGCCGTCGTTCCGGCGCCTCGCCGGCGCCGCCGCGGCCGTCGTGGCCCTGGGCACGACCTCTGGGTGCACGGTTCCGATCGATGCCGTCGCCGGCATCTCCGTGACCGCCGACGGCCATCTGCTCGGGGTCATGCTGGTCTGCGGACACCGGATCGACGGCGCGACCCTTTACGTCTACAACGACAACCCGGACAAGACGGCGGACGTCGGTTCATGGACCGCCGACCACTCGCTCAAGACCGGTCTCGCGACCTGGACCCTCGACTCCCCCACGTCCGGCTGGAGCACGACCGAGTCCCTCACTCCGCTCAAGGCCGGGACCACGTACACCCTGTACGGCTGGACCAAGGACGACTCGTGGTCGTCGGTCGAGGTCTCCTTCACCTTGAGCGACCGGGACCGGCTCACCCCGGGGAAGGTCCGCTACGACAGGGTCACCGACAACGGCGACGCCGAAGTGACCCTCCCCATGGCTGAGTTCAAGGCCAAGGCCTGCAAGGACATGTGACGCCGCAAGGCTCCGACGAGGTCCGGCGCCCTTGTTCCCGGGAGACAGGCGCTCATCCCTCTCCGGCCGCACCCAGTTGCGCCCGGTAACCCGCGTACGCGGTGCGCAGTTCGTCGCCCGGCCAATGCGGCGGCAGGAGTTCCGGGGGCAGGACGGGGTCGGCCAGCAGATGGCGTACGGCGGCCGCGAAGACGGTGAGGCGGTCGGCCGGGAGGCGGGATCCGGCCGCCCGGGTCAGCAGGGCGCGGGCGGTGGCGGACCAGGCGGTCAACGGCCAGAGGGTGGCGGCCAGTTCGGGTGCGGGGCGGTCCGGGCGGGCCGTGTAGGACTGGGCGAGGTCCGCCAGGCCGGCGGGGAGGGGCCGGGTCAGGTTCGCCGGGCGGAGCCAGACGCCTTCGCGGAGTTCGGCGAGGCGGAGGGCGGTCAACCGGGCGCGCAGGTCGGCCCGTTCGGCGGGGCCGCGGCCCGTCGCCGTGATGACCAGCATCTCCCAGTCGCCGTGCCATGTGCGGGTACGCGGTCGTACCGCCTCGTCCTGGCGGCGCTGGCGGGCCAGCAGCCGGTCGCTGAGGCCGTAGACGGCGTCGTCGGTGCGGCGGAGGTCGCCGGACGCCGTCATACGGCTGAGCGCGGCCCGGAGCGTGGAGCCGCCGACCCCGAAGGGCTCGACGAGCCGGATCAGGTCCTTCACCGGGAGCTGCGGCGGATGCGTGCCCAGCAGCAGGCTCAGCACGACCGACCGGGCGGACAGTGGCCGCAGGTCGACGTCGGCGGGCTCGGCGGACACGTTCATGCGCATGGTCACGTACTGTACGTGCGGGTCGGTATTGCAGTATTGCTGCGGCCGCACGAAGAGTGCAACATGGGAGCCATGGACTCCACCGTCGCGCTTCCGCAGCCGCAGTACGCCACCCACGAGGTCACCAATCAGGCGCCGCCGCTCACCCCCTACGACGCCTCCGACGACCCGGCCCTGCTCGAAGGGCTGCGCCGGGAGGGGGCCGAGTGGGCCGAGGAGGGCATCCGGCGGCTCGGGGCGCGGGCCGGGAGCGCGGAGGCGCAGGAGTGGGGCGAGCTGGCCAACCGGCACGAGCCCGAGCTGCGGACGCACGACCGGTACGGCAACCGGGTCGACGAGGTCGACTTCCACCCCAGCTGGCACCATCTGATGCGGGTGGCGGTCGCCGAGGGGCTGGCGGGGGCGCCCTGGGCGGACGGCAGGCCCGGTGCCCATGTCGCGCGGACGGCGGGCGGGCTGGTGTGGGGACACACCGAATCCGGCCATGGCTGCCCCACGTCGATGACGTACGCGGCCGTCCCCGCGCTGCGCGCCCAGCCGGAGCTCGCCAAGGTGTACGAACCGCTGCTGACCAGCAGGGTCTACGAGCCCGGGTTGCGGGTTCCGGCCGACAAGCCCGGGCTGCTCGCCGGGATGGGCATGACCGAGAAGCAGGGCGGTTCGGACGTGCGGACGAACACGACGGCCGCCACGCCCACCGCCGAGCCCGGCGTCTACACCCTGCGCGGGCACAAGTGGTTCACCTCGGCGCCGATGTGCGATGTCTTCCTGGTGCTCGCGCAGGCTCCGGGCGGGCTGTCGTGCTTCCTCGTCCCGCGTGTGCTGCCGGACGGCAGCCGTAACGCGTTCCGCATCCAGCGGCTGAAGGACAAGCTCGGCAACCGGTCGAACGCGTCCTCCGAGCCCGAGTTCGACGGGACCGTGGCCTGGCTGGTCGGCCCGGAGGGGCGGGGTGTGAAGACCATCATCGAGATGGTCAACTGCACCCGGCTGGACTGTGTGATGAACTCGGCGACCCTGATGCGCAAGACGCTGGTCGAGGCCGGTCATCATGTGCGCCATCGCAGCGCGTTCGGCGCCCGGCTGGTCGACCAGCCGCTGATGCGCAACGTCCTGGCCGATCTCGCGCTGGAGTCGGAGGCCGCGACCACGCTCACACTGCGGCTGGCCGGGGCGGCCGACCGCGCGGTACGCGGGGACGAGCAGGAGCGGGCCTTCAGGCGGATCGCGACCGCGGTGGGCAAGTACTGGGTCACCAAGCGCGGGCCCGCCTTCACCGCGGAGGCCCTGGAGTGCCTGGGCGGCAACGGGTACGTCGAGGACTCCGGTATGCCCCGCCACTACCGTGAGGCGCCGCTGCTGTCGATCTGGGAGGGCTCCGGGAACGTCAACGCCCTCGATGTGCTGCGTGCGCTCGCCCGGGAACCCGGCGCCGCCGACGCCCTGTTCGGCGAACTCGCGCTCGCGCGCGGGGCGGACGCCCGGCTGGACGCCACCGTGACCGGGCTCAGGAGCGAGCTGGCCGAGACCGACCAGGTGAGCGCCCGGCGGCTGGTCGAGCGGATGGCGCTGGCGCTCCAGGCCTCGCTGCTGGTCCGGTACGCCCCGGCCGCCGTCGCCGACGCCTTCTGCGCGACCCGGCTCGGCGGCGACTGGGGGCACGCGTTCGGCACGCTGCCCGCCGGTACCGGGCTCGACGCGATCCTGGAGCGGGCGCTGCCTGGCGGGAATTGATCCCTCCCGGGGCCGCGCCCGCCGGTGACCGCCGGCGGATCGCACACGGTCGCCGTCCGATTCCGCATTGTTGTCAGTGCCGTGGTGAAGACTCCCGAACAGGTGGTACTCGCCTGGGGAGGACAACGTGTTCACGGGGATCGACGAGGTCGACTGGGCCTCGCTGCGGCACGCTCACGGCAGCGCGGCGGACGTGCCCGGTCTGCTGCGGGGACTCGCTTCGGCGGACGCGGCCGAACGGGAGGTCGCGCTCGACGGGTTGTACGGCTCGGTGCACCACCAGGGGAATGTGTACGACTCGACACTGGCCTGCGTCCCGTTCCTGTTCGCGCTGGCGTCCCGTACCGAGGTGGAGGACCGGGCCGCCGTGGTCGAACTGCTGGTCAGCATCGGCGCGGAGAGCGCGGGTCCCCTGGCGCGGGCCGCCGTTCGCGCGGGTGCCGAGGCGTTCGTGCCGCTGGCCGACGACGCGTGCCCCGGGGTGCGGCGGGCGGCGGCCGGGGCGCTGGTCCGGTTCCTCGACGAACCGGCCCGCGTGCTGGAGGTGTTGCGCCGGCGCATCGCGGTCGAGCGTGACGATCGGGTGCTGCCCGCCCTGACCGCGGCCCTCGGCCTTTTCGTAAGGGACCGTCCGGCTCAGGCGGCGGGGGCGGTGGACCTGCTGGCCGCGCAGAGCGAGCCGCCGTACGCCCCGGGGATCCGGCTCGCCGCGCTCGGTCAGCTGGCCCTCTGTGCGCCGGAGCGGCTGCCCGCCGATCTGGTGCCGACGGCGGTCCGGCTGCTCAGGGACCGGTCCGGGCGGCGCGCCGCGGGTCCGGACCGGACCGGCGCGGACACCCTCGTCGGCCGGATACGGCGGCTGCGGCCGTCGGACGAGGAAGGGGCGTATCTGCTGCGCACCCTGCACCGAGCGCTGGACGACCGGGTGACCGACCGGATCGCCCTGCTCGTGGGCCAGTTGAACAGCCCGGACGCGATGGACCGCTGCAACGCGGTGTGGATGTCGGCGGGGCTGTTCCGTGGGTGGCGGGCGGACTTCAGCGCGCCCGTCGCCCTGATCGGCGCTCAACTGTGCTGCGAAGAGGACCGGTTGCGCGACGCGGCGGTCTCGGTGCTCGCGGAGCTGTTCGGGGTGGCCGCGCCCGCCGCCGACGAGTTGCACGCGCTGGTGATCGCCCGGCCCGATCTGTGGGTGCACGCCTGGGAGCGCGGCAGACCCTCGCTGGGCGGCCCGCTCAAGGCGCTGGCCAGAAGCGGTGACCGGCGCGCGGTGCCGGTCCTGGCCCAGTTGCTGGCGGGGTCGGTGATGCCCGGCGGCCTGGGCTTCGAGGTGGTCAGGCTGGGCCGGGCGGCCGCCCCGCTCGCCCCCGCGCTGCGGCATCGGCTCGGCCGGGTCCCGCTGGACTCGCCGGAGGCCGCCGAACTCGCCGCTCCGCTGCTGGCGGCGCTCACCGCCCTCCAGGACACCGCGGCGGTGCCCGAGGTGCTGCGGCTGCTGCGCGGCGCACCGGACGGGCTGGGCGCCCGGGACGCCCTCGTCGGGCAGGCGGTGCGCACGCTCGACGCGCTGGGGACGGCCGCCCGGGCGGCGGCGCCGGTCCTGCGCCGGCTCCTGGACACCCGGCACGCGGCCGTGGCGGCGGGGGCCCTGTGGTCGGCGGGGGGCGATGTGGACGTCGTACTGCCGGTGCTGATACGGGAGTTGACCCTCGGCCGCAGCCGCAGTGCCCGGACGGCGGCCGAGCAGCTGGGGCGGCTGGGAGCCGCCGCGCGGGACGCGCTGCCCGCGCTGCACGGGCTGGCCGGATCGGGCAGGGTGTGGGAACGGGTCGCGGCGGCACAGGCGTTGTGGCGGATCGACGGCGATCCGGAGCCCGTGCTGCCGGTGTTCCGGTCCGCCTGGTCGCAGAACCCGTACACGCGCGGCACGATCGCCGGCTGCCTGGCCGCGCTGGGCCCGGCGGGCGCTGCGCTGCACGACCTGGTGACGGCCGAACTCGCCGGCACCCGACGGCACACGGCGCGGCCGGGCGGGTACGGCAGCCACGACATCGCCCAGGACGAGCAGCTGCTCGCCGACTGCCGGACGGCGCTGGCGAGTCGGTGACCGTCGATCCGGGCGGCGCCGCCCTCGCCCGGTCGTCAGCCGGTCATCCGGCCCCACTGCGGACCGAGCCGTGCCCACTCCGCGTCCCAGCGGTCCATCCGCCGCCGCTCCAGCCGGCCGCGCACGACGAGCCCGGCGACGAGCGGGACGGCGGCCGCGCTCAGCCCGACCAGGCCGCCGATGAGCGCGGACCTGAGGTGGGCCTCGGAGGCGGTGGCCGGCCGGGTGACGAGGTGGCCCTGCGGGTCCGTCCAGACGGTGACCGGGGTACCGGCCTTGCTGCCGGCCGCGACCCGGGCCTGGCCGCTGTGCGCGGAGCCGTCGGCGACGGTCCAGCCCACCCTCGCCCAGACCCGCTCACCACCGGGGGATTGGGAGTGCGCCCCGGACACCCCCGGTGCCTTGTCCACGACATGGGCCACGACGGGGTGCCATTCGACGCGCTCGCGGGCCAGTCCGTCCTCGACCGACCGGGCCGCCGCGAGCCCGGCGAGCACCCCGGCCAGGAAGGTGAACAGCCAGGCGCCGAGCAGCACCCAGGCCTCCACCGTGTCGGCTCGGCGCTTCAGCGGGTTGCTCCGCCAGCGCCACAACCAGACCTTCGGACCACGGAACGCCTTCAAAGGCATCCTCCTCACGCGCGCACGGACAGCCCGGACCGCCCTCCCATACGGGAGAGGCCGCCCCGTTGCTCACGGCGAACCTCCGAGTCGACGGTCGCACGACTGACCCCGCTCGCGCAGGCGTCTTCCGGAACGCGTTCCGCCCCCTCGTTCGACCGGCCGACACGGCGGCTGCGACCTGCGCCGACGCGATCACGGGGGTGGCTGTCAGTGGCGGGGTGCAGACTGGCCGACATCGGAGCGACGGCTGTGACGAAGACGTCATGGAGGTGATCGGCATGACCGAGGTACTGCTCGCCGTGGGGACCCGAAAAGGTCTGTTCCTGGGGCGGCGGCGAGGTGGCGCCTGGGAGTTCGACGAGAGTCCCTGCTTCAACGCGCAGGCGATCTACTCGGTGGCCGTCGACACCCGGGGCGAGCGGCCCCGGTTGTTGGCGGGCGGCGACAGCGCGCACTGGGGGCCGTCGGTGTTCCACTCCGACGACCTGGGCCGCACCTGGACCGAACCGGCCCGGCCCGCCGTCAAGTTCCCCAAGGACACCCGTGCCTCGCTGGAGCGGGTCTGGCAGCTGCACCCGGCCGCCGCCGAACCGGACGTCGTGTACGCGGGCACGGAACCGGCCGCGCTGTACCGCTCCGAGGACCGCGGGGAGAGCTTCGGCCTGGTCCGGCCGCTGTGGGAGCACCCCACGCGCGACAAGTGGGTGCCGGGCGGCGGCGGTGAGGGGCTGCACACCGTCGTCACCGACCGGCGCGACCCCAGGGCGGTGACGGTGGCCGTGTCGACGGCCGGCGTGTTCCGCACCACCGACGGCGGCGCGAGCTGGGCACCGTCCAATCGCGGTGTCTCCGCGGTCTTCCTGCCGGACCCGAACCCGGAGTTCGGCCAGTGCGTGCACAAGATCGCCCAGGACGCGGGCAGTCCGGACCGGCTGTATCTGCAGAACCACTGGGGGGTGTACCGGAGCGACGACGCGGGCGCGCACTGGACCGACATCGGCGCCGGCCTGCCGTCCACGTTCGGTTTCGCGGCGGCCGCCCATCCGCACCGCGCGGGGACGGCGTACGTCTTCCCGATCAACGCGGACGCGGACCGGGTGCCCGCCCAGCGCCGGTGCCGGGTGTTCCGCACGGCCGACGCGGGCCGTACCTGGGATCCGCTGTCGGCGGGGCTGCCGCCGGAGGACCACTACGGCACGGTGCTGCGCGACGCGCTCTGCACGGACGACGCGGACCCGGCCGGGGTGTACTTCGGCAATCGCAACGGCGAGGTGTTCGCCTCGGCGGACGACGGCGACAGCTGGCGTCAGCTGGCCTCCCATCTGCCAGACGTGCTGTGCGTCCGCGCGGCGGTCGTCGCCTGAGGTCCGGGTCCCGGAGGGAGGGGGTTTCCGTCGCCGGCGCCCACGGGTGCGTCCCGGAGGGCGGCCAGGGAGGCTCGGGCGGTGTCGGCCCAGTGCCGGGAGTTCCACAGGCCGGCCACGCGCTCGGCCCGTTGGAAGTGCTCCCGGGCCTCGTTCCCGCGGCCGAGGAGCGCGGCGAGTTCCCCGAGGGACTGCGCCACGGGCCGCAGGGCGTGCGATCAGCAGTTGGGCGAGAGTCGCACGCGCCAGCCGGCTCCCGAGGTTCGCCGCCTGCCCTTCCACCTCGACCTTCAGGGGGCCGAGGACGCAGATGTTGACCATGGTGCGGCGATCCTGGGGCAGCCGGGGCCAGGGGACGGAGGAGCCGTCCGGCGTGTCCTCGGCCCTGTGGCGCGCCCCAGATCTGAAGTATTTACTAATGATCGGTTGAGCAGTTCAGACTGATAAATCTAGTGTTAGTAGATGTGAGGACAGACATAGCCGCCGACGGCGGCACCAGTGGTCTGAGCGGCGTCACCCGGCTCGCGTCCGATCTCCGGCTCGCGGTGGGCCGTATGACGCGGCGGCTGCGGCAGGCACACGCCGTGGGGGACGTGTCGCTCTCGGCGGTGTCCGTGCTCGCGCGGCTCGCCGCCGACGGGCCCGACTCCCCGACATCCCTCGCCGAGATGGAGCGGGTACGGCCGCAGGCCATGGCGAGCACCCTCGCCGGGCTCGGACAGCGCGGGCTGGTCCGGCGCACCCGCGATGCCAGGGACGGGCGGCGGAGCATCGTGGCCGTCACCGAGGACGGGCGGGCCATGCTCGCCGAGCGGCGCACCGAATCGGTCCAGCGGCTCGCGGCCGCCCTCGACGAGTTCTCCGCCGAGGAGCGCGCGACGCTCGCGGCGGCCCTTCCGCTCCTCGACCGGTTGGCGGAACGGCTGTGAGCGCGCGCCAGCGGCCCGGCTCCCCGCTCTCGGCCCGCCGCCAGGACGCCCCGGTGGGGCCGGGCTACAAGTGGGTCGCGCTGTCGAACACCACCCTCGGCGTGCTGATCGCCACGATGGACGCGTCGATCGTGATCATCTCGCTGCCGGCGATCTTCCGCGGCATCGGCCTCGATCCGCTCGCGCCCGGCAACATCGGCTATCTGCTCTGGATGATCCTGGGGTACCTGCTGGTCTCCGCCGTGCTGGTCGTCGTCCTCGGGCGGCTCGGCGACATGTTCGGGCGGGTGAAGATCTACAACCTGGGCTTCCTGATCTTCGCGTGTGCCTCGGTCGCGCTGTCGCTCGATCCGTTCCGGGCGGGGGCGGGTGCCCTGTGGCTGATCCTCTGGCGGATCGTGCAGGCCTTCGGCGGGTCCATGCTCACCGCCAACTCGGCTGCGATCCTCACCGACGCGTTCCCGGCCCGGCAGCGCGGCATGGCGCTGGGCATCAACCAGATCACGGCGCTGGCCGGCCAGTTCCTCGGTCTGCTCGCGGGCGGTCTGCTCGCCGCCGTCGACTGGCGGGCGGTGTTCTGGGTGAGCGTCCCGGTCAGCATCACCGGGACCGTGTGGTCGTACCTGAGCCTGCGGGAGACCTCGACGGGCCGGCCCGGCCGGATCGACTGGCTGGGCAACCTCACCTTCGCGGCGGGCGCCGGGATCCTGCTGGCCGGCATCACCTACGGCATCCAGCCCTACGGCGGCAGCGCCACCGGCTGGGGCAACCCGTGGGTGCTCGCCGGCCTGATCGGCGGTGTCGTCCTGCTGCTGGCCTTCTGTGTCATCGAGACCCGGGTCGCCGAGCCCATGTTCGACCTGGCCCTCTTCAGGAACCGGGCGTTCGCGGCCGGCAATGTGGCCGCCCTGCTGACCGCGATCGCGCGCGGCGGGCTGCAGTTCATGCTCATCATCTGGCTGCAGGGCATCTGGCTCCCGCTGCACGGCTACGACTTCGCGGACACCCCGCTGTGGGCCGGCATCTTCATGCTGCCGCTCACCCTCGGTTTCCTCGTCGCGGGTCCGGTCTCCGGCTATCTGTCGGACCGGTTCGGCGCCCGGTTCTTCTCCACGGCGGGGCTGGTCGTGGTCATGGCGTCCTTCCTGGGGCTGCTGGCGCTGCCCGTCGACTTCGACTACGGGCTGTTCGCGGCGCTGCTGCTGCTCAACGGCCTGGGCCAGGGCATGTTCTCCGCGCCGAACACGTCCTCCATCATGGGCAGCGTGCCGGCCGAGTACCGGGGCGTCGCCTCGGGCATGCGCTCGACCTTCCAGAACTCCGGTACGGCCCTGTCCATCGGGGTGTTCTTCTCGCTGATGGTCTCCGGGCTCGCGTCCTCCCTCCCGGAGACCCTGAAGAACGGGCTCGTGGCGCACGGCGTGCCGGCCCAGTCCGCCGCGCACGCCGCGTCGCTGCCGCCGGTCAGCACGCTGTTCGCGACGTTCCTCGGCAACAACCCCGTCGAGCACCTGCTCGCCTCCGAGGGCGTCCTCGGCCGGGTGAGCGGCGCCCAGCGGTCCGTCCTGACCGGCCACACCTTCTTCCCCCAGCTGGTCTCCGGTCCCTTCCACCACGGCCTGGGCATCGTCTTCGGCGTGGCCGCGGGCATGGCCCTGGTCTCCGCCGTGGCCTCCGCGCTGCGCGGCGGTCACCGTGCCGTCGACGAACACCGCTCCCCCGCCGCGAAGGTCACCGTGCGTTCGAAGCGGTGAGGACCCGGTCCGGGGCCCGCGGCCGTATGCGGAGGCGGACGCCGGTCGCGTGCTGGACGGCGTCGCCGAGGGCGGCGGGGGTCCCGCGGCTCAGAGCGGGGCGGGCGCCGGGGCGAGCCGGGTCAGGACGTCCAGGGCGAGGTCGCGGGCGAGCGGCACCTTGTAGGCGGTGTCGGGCAGCGGGCGGGCGGCGGCGAGTTCCAGGTCGACGGCGCTGGCGAAGACCGCCGGGGTGGCCGCCTCGCCGAGCAGGGCCGCCTCCGCCACCCGGGCCCGCCAGGGGCGGTGCGCGAGCGCGCCGAAGGCCAGGCCGACCTGGGTGACCAGCCCGTCGCCGACCCGCAGGACCACGGCGACGGAGGCGAGCGCGAAGGCGTACGACGCCCGGTCGCGGACCTTGCGGTAGGCCGAGGGCGCTCCGGCCGTGGCGGCGGGCAGCACCACCCCGGTGACCAGCTCGCCGGCCCGGAGGTCGGTGTCCCGCTCCGGATGGTCCTCGGGCAGCCGGTGGAAGTCGGTGAGGTCCACGGTCCGGGCGCCTTCGGGGCCGTACAGCTCGACGCGGGCGTCCAGGGCGGCGAGGGCCACGGCCATGTCGGAGGGGTGGGTGGCGATGCAGTGCGGGGAGTGGCCGAGGACGGCGTGGTCGCGGTGGACGCCGTCGAGGGCACCGCAGCCGCTGCCCGGCTCGCGCTTGTTGCAGGGCTTGCCCGGATCGTGGAAGTAGGTGCAGCGGGTGCGCTGGAGGAGGTTGCCGCCGGTCGTCGCGGCGTCGCCGGGCCGGCCGGAGGCGCCGGCGCGGAGGGCCTGGGACAGCACGGGGTAGCGGCGGCGGACGAGGGGGTGGGCGGCGAGGTCGCTGTTGCGGACGGTGGCGCCGATGCGCAGCGAGCCGTCGGGCAGCTGCTGCAGCCGGTCCAGCGGGAGGCGGCTGATGTCGATCAGCGCGGTGGGCCGTTCGACGCCGAGCCTCATCAGGTCGACGAGGTCGGTGCCGCCGGCCAGGTAGCGGGCGCCGGGGCGGGCGGTGAAGGCCTGGACGGCCTCCTCGACGGTGCGGGCACGGACGTGGTCGAAGGGGCTCACGGGATCACGTCCCCCGCCGCCTCGATGATGCGGCGGGGGGTTCGCCGTCGGCCCGGAGGGTGGTTCCGGGGCGCTGGATGTCGCTGCCCATGACGTGCCTGACTTCCGGAGGGCCCGTACCGATGTCTCTCCGGATACCCGGGTCACGCCGTCCCACACCTGTGGTCACCGCGAGCGGCCGTGGGTGACCCGGCGTGTCCGCCGGGCCACCCGCGTCCGGTCACGGGTAGGACGTCAGGTCCGCCACGTTGGTCGACGAGTTCGAGGGGCCTCCGGAGTTGTTGATGACGTGGGTGATGGTGCCGGTGCCGCCGAGGGAGACCGTCACCATGTCGGTGAAGCGCACGTTCGAGTTGTTCGGTGCCTCGATGGCGTGCGCGGCGACCACGCTCGGGTTGACGTTGAAGTAGCAGTAGCTGCCGAGGCCGTACGCCTGGTGGCTGGTGACCGAGTCGGCGACCTTGTAGGCCGCGTAGCCCTGGGTCGAGCCGTTCATCCAGGCCGCCTGGTTGGGCGGGTCGTACGGCATCTCGTTCTGGTAGAAGTACGTGCGGCCGCCGTTGCCGTTCCAGATCGTCTGGTACTTCTGGAAGTGCTCCACGAACAGGCCGTACATGGTGACGTTGTCGCCGTTGACGACCAGGCCGGTGTCGGCGGTGTTGCTGGTCCAGCCGACTCCGCTGCCGTGGTCGGCGCGCCAGATCCACATGTGGTCGCCGATGACGTTGTCGCTGTTGACGACCAGGCTGGTGGTGGCCTTGCCGACGCCCGCGCCGCCGACGCGGAAGTACACGTCGTGCAGCGAGGTCGGGTCGGCCGCGTGCGAGGCCGAGGAGCCGCTGGGGCCGACCTCCACCAGGGTCGAGGAGTTGGTGGTGCCGGCGTCGAAGAGCAGGCCCGCGATCTGGACGCCGTCGACGTCGGCGACCTTCATGGCGGTGATGCCGTTGTCCGGGACGAAGGTGGCGAGGCCGAGGCCGAGGACCACGGTGTCGGCGCGGTTGATCTGCAGGGTCTGGTCGAGGTGGTAGACACCGGGGGTGACCAGGAGGTTCCTGCCCGCCGTGAGGGCCGCGTTGATCTGGGAGGCGGTGGCGCCCGGCTTCACGACGTAGAAGCTGTCCAGGGAGAGCGAGGTGCCGGCGGCGGAACCCGAACTCCAGCTGGTGCCGGTGGAGTTGGAGCGCGCCGACGGTACGAACACCTGGTAGTTGCCGGAGCCGTCGACGTACAGGAACGGCTTCTCACGGGTCACCGGACTCTGCGCCACCGTGGTGTACGGCGGGCTGGGGAAGCTGGTGGACGGGACGCCCGTGCTGCCGACGAAGACCATGTTCCAGTTGGAGCCGGTCCAGCTGCCGAGCTGTGAGTTGCGGGTCAGCCACTGCTGCTGGGTGCCGGAGTTGACCTGCCCGTTGATCTGGCTGTCGGCGATCAGACCGCCGCTGGACCAGCCGCCGTCGTCCAGGGCGAGGCCGCCCCGCAGATGCATCCGGCGGTAGGCCGATGCCTGCGAGACCGCCCAACGGTCGCTGCCGCCGGTGGGGTTGACGGAGAGGTTCTCCGCGCCGCGCCAGAAGTTCTGGGTGGCGTTGCCCTGGAACCAGTCGGCCTCCGCGTGCACCGCGCCGTTGATGGAGACCGCGTCGGGCGAGAGACCGAGGCCCAGCACCTGGGTGTAGAAGCCGACGTTGACGTCGGCGCTGTAGGCGCCGGGCTTGAACATCACGGCGTAGCGCTGGGAGCCGAACTGGTTCGTCTCCTGCTGCGAGAAGATCGAGTCCAGCTTGCTCTGGATCGTCGAGGCCGACATCGACGGGTCGAAGACGACCACATTGGAGCCGAGGTCCGGGTTGCCGGACTGGGTGACCGGGACGACCTGGAAACGCTGGGCGTTGGTGCCGTTGCAGGTGTACTGCACGAACTGCACGCTGTCGGCGGTCGAGGCGCTCGGGTCGTCGAGGCACTTGCCGCTGTTGCGGTTGACGAAGTGGTAGGCGCCGCCACCGTCGTCGACCGGCAGCCACTGCTGGTTGTTGCCGCCGCCGTAGGTCCACAGCTGCACGGTCGCGCTGTCGGCCGTGGAGACGCCGGTGACGTCCAGGACCTCGTTCGCGTTGTTGCCGTTGTTGATCCGGACGTAGCCGTCGCTGGTGGAGGTGAAACTCCACTGCTGGGCGGTGGTGTTGTTGCAGGTGTACTGCTGGACGACGGTGCCGTCGGCGGTGGCGGCCGCCTTGGCGTCCACGCACTTGCCGCTCGCCGCGTTGAGCAGCGTGACGTTGCCGGTGGGCAGCGTGGCGGCGGACGCGGGCGAGGAGGCGCCCGCCGCGGTCAGCAGGGAGGCGGCGACAACGGCCACCGCAGCGGCGGCCGTTGGTCTGCGCCGCCGGGGAAGGCGAAGCACTGGTTCTCCTAAGGACGAGAAGTACGAGGAGTGCGAGCGGGGTGCGGGGTCAGCCCGTGTACCCGGCGAAGACGCGCGTGTAGTCCCAGTTGGACTGGCTCACGCCGGAGCAGCTGTCGGCGGAACCGCCGGTGCAGGGCCGGTCGCGGTTGGCGGACCAGAAGGTGAGGCGGGCCAGGTGGTGCTGCTGGGCGTAGGCGAGGATGGTCCGGAAGTCGGCGACCGTGACGGTCTCGTTGTTGTCGGTGATGCCGTTCATGGACGAGATGCCCATGTCCCGGTAGGCCGTGTCGTCGCTGTAGCCGTACGCGTTCTTCAGCGCGTTCTTGAGCCCCTCGGCCGCCTGGGTGGTGAGGTTGCCCATGTTCTGGCCCGCGCCGCCGAAGTCGAACGGCATGATGGCCCAGGCGTCGACGCTCAGTCCGGAGGACGCGGCCCGGTTGATCAGGCTGCTGTCGGGGCCGCTCTGGCCGGTGCCGATGGTGATGTACACCTTCAGGCCGGAGTTGTTGGCCTTCACGGTCTTCAGCGCGTCCACGACCCGCTGCTGCACGGTGGCGCTGCTGTAGGCGTCGGCCTCCAGGTCGATGTCTATGGCTCTGAGCCCGCCATAGGCGTTGATGACCTTCTGGTAGGCCGCCGCCAGCTCGCCCGCGCTGGAGCAGGAGCTCTCCAGCTTGTTGCCGCTGTAGCCGCCGAACGACGGGATGACATCACCGCCGTTGGCACGCACGGTGTTGATGGTGCTCTGGTCGACGCCGCCGGTCAGCGCCCGGCTGCCGTCCCACTGCGGGTTGCAGTAGCCGTTGCTGAGGACGAACGCGAGCGTGTAGTACTTCACGCCGGTCGCGTTGGTGATGGTGGTCGGGCTCGGCGGGTCGCCCCAGCCGTTGTACAGGTACGGCGCCACGGCCATCGGCGAGGACGGGGTGGTCCCGCCGCCGGCCGCGGGCGCGGTCCACTTCTGGTTGGCGCCGCCGCTGCAGCTCCAGATCTGAATCCGAGTGGCGTTCGCGGAGTTGTTGTCCGTGACGTCCATGCACTTGTTCGCCTGGGGGTTGACGATGTCGTGCGCGGAGGTGACCGTCCACTGCTGGTTGGCGCCGCCGCTACAGCTCCACAGCTGCAGCTTGGCGCCGTCGGCGGTCGAATTGCCGGTCACGTCGAGGCACTTGCCGAGGGCACGGATGGTGCCGTCGCTGCCGACGGTCCACTGCTGGGCCGAGGTGCCGTTGCAGTCGTAGAGCTGGACGGCGGTGCCGTCGGCGGAGTTGGCGCCTGCGACGTCGAGGCACTTGCCGGCGAGACCGGTGATGGTGCCGGTGTCGGCCTGCGCGGGAACGGCGGTGAGCAGACCGGCCGATACGGTCAGGGCGGCTATGGCTACAGCCGTGGGGAGAGGTCTGGCCATTGCGGGGGGGTGGCCTTTCACGCGGGGGGATGCCACTCGGTATGTACTCAACGCCCGTGTTGTCACCGGGCGTTGAGCGCATCCGTGAGGCTTTGTTTAAGGCGTGAAGCTAAAGGTCCGGACCACTGCCGTCAAGTGGGGGAGCGTTCCCCGTGCGGAATCACAGAAAAATGTGACGCCTGCATGAACTCCCCGGTCAGGGTGTCGCCACCGTCGTGAACTGGGTGCGGTGCAGTTCGGCGTACCGGCCGTCCGCCGCGAGGAGTTCCTCGTGGGTGCCGTGTTCCACGATCTGTCCGGCCTCGACCACCAGGATCTGGTCGGCGGCCCGGACGGTGGAGAGCCGGTGGGCGATGACCACCGCCGTACGCCCCTCCAGCGCCTCGGCCAGGGCTTCCTGGACGGCCGCCTCCGAGGTGTTGTCGAGATGGGCGGTGGCCTCGTCGAGGATGACCACCCGCTGGCGGGCCAGCAGCAGCCGGGCGATGGTCATCCGCTGGCGCTCGCCGCCGGACAGCCGGTAGCCGCGCTCGCCGACGACCGTGTCCAGTCCGTCGGGCAGCGACCGTACGACCTCGCCGAGGCGGGCGCGGCCGAGGGCCTCCCACAGCTCCTCGTCCGTGGCGGCCGGCCGGGCGAGGAGCAGGTTGGCGCGGACGGTGTCGTGGAAGAGGTGGCCGTCCTGGGTCACCATGCCGAGGGTGGCGCGCAGCGAGCCTGCGGTCAGGTCACGGACGTCGACGCCACCGATACGGACGGCGCCCTCGTCCACGTCGTACAGCCGCGGCAGCAGTTGCGCGATGGTGGACTTGCCGGCGCCGGAGGAGCCCACCAGGGCGACGGTCTGGCCGGGTTCGGCGCGGAAGGAGATGCCGTGCAGGACCTCGGCGCCGCCGCGCGAGTCGAGGACCGCGACTTCCTCCAGGGAGGCGAGGGAGACCTGGTCGGCGGCCGGGTAGGCGAAGCGGACGTCCTCGAACTCGACGGCCACCGGACCTTCGGGGACCTCGCGGGCGTCCGGCTTCTCCTCGATCAGCGGTTTCAGGTCGAGCACTTCGAAGACCCGCTCGAAGCTGACCAGAGCGCTCATCACCTCGACGCGGGCCCCGGCGAGCGCGGTGAGCGGGGCGTACAGGCGGGTCAGCAGCAGGGCGAGGGAGACGACGGCGCCCGCCGCCAGGGTGCCGCGCAGGGCGAACCAGCCGCCGAGGCCGTAGACCAGGGCGAGGGCCAGCGAGGAGACCAGGGTCAGCGCGGTCATGAACACCGACTGCGCGGTGGCGGTGCGCACACCGATGTCCCGGACCCGGGCGGCGCGTGCCGTGAACTCCGCCGACTCCTCCTCGGGGCGGCCGAAGAGCTTGATCAGGGTGGCGCCGGGGGCGGAGAACCGCTCGGTCATGCGGGTGCCCATGTCGGCGTTGAGCGCGGCGGCCTCGCGTTGCATGCGAGCCATCCGGCCGCCCATCCGGCGGGCGGGCACCACGAACACCGGCAGCAGCACCAGCGCGAGGAGGGTGATCTGCCAGGACAGGGTGAGCATCACCGCGAGGGTGAGCACCAGCGTGACCAGGTTGCTCACCACGCCGGACAGGGTGCCCGCGAAGGCGCGCTGGGCGCCGATGACGTCGTTGTTGAGACGACTGACCAGCGCTCCCGTACGAGTGCGTGTGAAGAACGCGACGGGCATGCGCTGCACATGATCGAACACAGCCGTTCGCAGGTCGAGGATGAGTCCCTCCCCGAGCGTCGCCGAGAGCCGCCGCCCGAGCACCCCGAGCGCCGCCTCCGCGACCGCGACGAGCGCGATCAGCAGCGAAAGCCGTACGACCGTGCCGGTGTCGTGCCCCGACACGATCGCGTCGACGACATGGCCGGCGAGGACGGGGGTGGCGACGGCGAGCAGGGCGGTGGCCACCCCGAGCAGGACGAAACGGATTATGCCCGCGCGGTGCGGGCGGGCGAAGGCGGCGATGCGGCGCAGCGTGGCCCGGTCGAAGGGGCGCCGCTCCTGCTGGGCGGTCATCACGCTGTGCAGCTGCATCCAGGCGGTGGTCTCCATACTCATGAGGGAGAACCTAGAACCTCAAGGTTCGTTGAGGTCAATGTCCGCGCGCCGGCCGCCCGTACGAAGGACCCGATGAACCGTCCGAAGGCCCCGCCAAGCCCCGTGAAAGCCCAGCTGGGGCTCCCCCCTCAGCCGCTTCCAGGCCGTCATCCCGTGTCTCCTCTTCCGCCACCCGCCGTTGGGTCTGCGCGGAAAACCTCTCCCGATGTGACAGCGGTAAGAATCCCCGACTTCCGTGAGAGCCGACTCCCCCGGCTCGCCCGCCGTGTCCCCGTGCGGCACCTGCTCACCCTGATCCCACTCGTGCTGGTCGCGGTCATCGCGGTGCAGCACCGGCAGGTTCTCGTCGAGGGCTTCGGGCATCTGCGCGCCGCCTCCTGGCCCTGGCTGCTGGCGGCGGGCGGCGCCACCTGTCTGACCTGGGTGGCCGCGGCCTTCACCCGGCAGGGCGCGGTGGTCCAGCAGCTGCCCCGCTGGCGGCTGCTGGCGACCCAGCTCGCGGCGGGCTCGGCCAACCACCTGCTGCCGACGGGGCTGGGCTCGGGCGCGGTCAACCTGCGGTTCATGACCGTGTGCGGGGTGCCGCTCGCCACCTCCTCGGCCGCGCTCGCCCTGTACCTGCTGGCCGAGTCGGTGGCCCGGGTGAGCCTGATGGCCGTGCTGTTCTTCGCCTTCCCCGACGCGCTGCGGCTCGACGGCCTGCTGCCCCAGGGGGACGTGGGACCGCTCCTGGCCGTCGTGGGCGCGCTGGCGGCCGTGGCGGTGGCCGTGCTGTTTCTCGTACGACGGGTGCGCGAGCCCGTGTTCCGGTTCGTGCGCACCGCCCTGAGCGAGGCCCGCTCGGTGCACACCCGTCCGTCCCGGGCGCTGGCGCTGTGGGGCGGCTCGCTGGCCTTCCCCGCGCTCCAGGCCCTCGGTCTGGTGGCGGTGGGGCAGGCGCTGGGCCTGTCGGTGCCGCCCACGCACATGGCGCTGGCGTACCTGGCGGCCACGGTCGCCGTCGCCCTGATCCCCACGCCGGGCGGTCTGGGTTCCGTGGAGGCGGCGCTGATCGTGGCGCTGGTGGCCGCGGGCGCCCCGGTGGCGGTGGCCACGGCCGTCGTCCTCGCGTACCGGATCATCACCGTGTGGGTGCCGTTGCTGCCGGGAGCGCTGACACTGGGGGCGTTGGTGCGGCTGAAGGTCATCTGACGCGGGGTGGCCTTCCTACGGAAGGAAGCCCATGCCGGTCCGTCTGGAACGCAAGGGTCATGTCACGACCGTCGTCCTCTCCCGGCCCGAGGTGCGCAACGCGGTGGACGGGCCGACGGCGGCCGGACTGGTCGCCGCCTTCCGGGAGTTCGAGGCGGACGACGAGGCCCGGGTGGCGGTGCTGTGGGGCGAGGGCGGCACGTTCTGCGCGGGCGCGGACCTCAAGGCGATGGGCGGCGAGCACCGCAACCGGGTGGCCGAGGACGGTGACGGCCCGATGGGTCCGACCCGGCTGCGGCTGTCCAAACCGGTGATCGCCGCGGTCGCCGGGCACGCCGTGGCGGGGGGCCTGGAGCTGGCCCTGTGGTGCGATCTGCGGGTCGCCGAGGAGGACGCGGTCTTCGGCGTCTTCTGCCGCCGCTGGGGCGTACCGCTGATCGACGGGGGCACGGTACGGCTCCCCCGGCTGATCGGCACCAGCCGGGCCATGGACATGATCCTCACCGGCCGCCCGGTCCCGGCCGCCGAGGCGTACGAGATGGGCCTGGCCAACCGGGTCGTCCCGACCGGCCGTTCCCGCGAGGCGGCGGAGGAACTGGCCGAGTCCGTCGCGGGTTTCCCGCAGGCCTGTCTGCGCAGTGACCGGGCGTCGGTGCTGGACCAGGAGGGGCTCGACGAGCCGGCGGCGATGGGCGCCGAGATCCGTCATGGCATGGGCGTGCTGGCGCAAGGCCTGGAAGGCGCGGCGCGATTCGCCGCGGGCGCGGGGCGGCACGGCTCCTTCACGGGCGGCTGATCAGCCACTCCAGCACCGCCCGCCCGGCCCGGGCGCCCTCCCGGGTCGCCGTCCGGGCGTCCTGACCGGGCTGCCGCAGACCGCCGGCGGCGAAGACACCCGGGCGGTCGGTGTACGACCCCTGGGTGCACGCGATCCGGGCCCGGCGGGCGAGTTCGTCCTCGGCGACGAAGTCCCCGGTGAAGACGACCGTGTCGCAGGCGAGCACCCCCGTACGCCCGTCCTCGTGCCGGATCCGGACACCGGACAGCCGGCCGTGGCCGAGGATCTCGGTGACCGTCGTACGGGTGAGCAGCGGGATACGGGAACGGAGCCGGGCGTCCAGAGCTGTTGCGGCCGAGGTGGCGCGCGGCCGGTCGGTGACCATCGCGACGACCTCGGCGCCCCCGGCCCGCGCGGTCGCGGCGGCCGCGTACGAGACGTCCTCGGCGCCGACCACCACCGCCCGGGTGCCGATCGGCTGCCGGTAGCGGTGCACCGCCTGCTGCAGCTCTCCGCCGGTGCGGACCCCGGCGGGCCGGGTGCCCGGGATCAGCCGTGCGGCGCGGGGGCGTTCGCGGGCGCCGGTGGCGAGCACCACCGCCCGCGCGGTGAGGGTCTCCGGGCCCCGCTCGCCGACGGTGGCGAGGGAGAGCGGGCCGGCCCAGTCCACGACGGTGACCCCGGTACGGACCACCGCTCCCGCGCGCCCGGCCGCCTCCACGAGCAGCCGGGCGTACGCGGGTCCGGTCAACGGCCGGGTGGAGGTGCCGAATCCGCGGTGGACGCAGTGCCGTGGCACTCCCCCGGCCTGCTGTTCGCGCTCCAGCACCTCCACCCGGCCGGCTCCGGCGACGGCGAGCCGGGCGGCAGCCGCGAGCCCGGCGGGCCCGGCACCCACGACGAGGACGTCGACGCGGCGTTCGGCGGTAGCCGTGTGCTCCCGGCGGTCGGCGCTCGGCGCGTGATCCGCGCCTTCGGCGCTCGGCGTGCGATCCCGACTGCGGTCGGCGCTCGACGCGTGGTCCCGGCCTTCGGCCGTCATCCCCCGGTCCCGGCGGCCAGGCCGACGTTCAGGGCGATGAGCTGCATGAGCCCGCGGGCGTTCATCAGCGCGCCGACGCGGACCGCCACCGACGGCGGTTCGCCCTTCAGGCGGGCCGCCGCCCAGCAGCCGCCGAACTTGCCGGCCACGGCCAGGACCACGGCCGCCATGCCGAACGCCAGCACGGCGGGGTCGGCGAACACGTCGAAGCGGGTGTTGAGGCCGGAGTAGGTGAAGAACATCGGGACGAAGACCACCTGGGTCACCGACTGGGTCGTGCGCACCAGGCGTTCGGCCGCCTCACCCCGAGGCATGGCCATGCCCACGCAGAACGCCCCGAACACCGCGTACAGGTCGATGACGTCGGTGAACCAGGCGGCGCAGAACAGCACCGCGACGGTGCCGAGGAGCCGGGTGTCGTCGCGCGGTCCGGGCCGGTTCACGATCGAGGCCAGCAGGGGGCGCCCCGCGAAGTACAGCACCGCCCCGAACAGCAGCGCACCGCCGACGGTGGTAAGTACCCGGCCCGGGTCGCCCGAGGCCGCGCTCAGGACCGCGGCCAGCATGATCCAGGCGACGGCGTCGTCGGTGGCGCCCGAGGCCAGCGAGAGAGTGCCGAAGCGGGAGCCGGCCAGTCCGCGTTCGGTGATGATGCGGGCCAGCATCGGGAAGGCGGTGATCGCCAGGGCGACACCGACGAAGGACGCCGTGATCCAGACCGGGACGCCGTCGACGAAGATGTCCACGTGTCCGTGGGCGACCAGCGCCAGACTCACGCCGAGGGCCAGGGGGATCGCGATCCCGGCCCCCGAGACGGCCACCGCCGTGCCGGCCGGGCCGCGGCCCGCGTGCGCCCGGAACTCGTATCCGGCGTGGAACATCAGGGCCACCAGGCCGATCTGCCCGGCCACGTACAGCACCGGTTTCAGCTCGGCCGGGAAGACCGCGTCGGACGCGCCCGGGGCGACCAGCCCGAACAGGGACGGTCCGAGCAGGACGCCTGCGATCATCTCGCCCACGACGGGAGGCTGGCCGAAACGGCCTGCGATCACCACGACCAGACGGCAGACCAGCAGGATCACGACGACAGCGGCGAAGAAGCGAGGAGCGGGCTCCACGGGTGTCATGGGGGTGTTCTCCTCACCGGCTGCCGACGACGGACGGGGACGAACCGCCGGGCGCGGCGGCGAAGTAGCGCGGCACAGGCCCTGGCGCAGCAAGTTGACAGATTCAGCACAGTGCGGGCGGTCCGGCGCCCGGTACGAACCTCCGTGCGGATACGGCAGGATGAGCGGTTGCACAATCGAATGGAGGTAACGGTGAACCGAGGTCTCACCGTCGATGACCTGGTACTGGCCGGAATCGCGCTGGCGGCGGGTCTGTTGCTGGCCTTTCTGTCGCGCGGGATGCTGCGCTGGCTGGCCAAGCACGCGAAGCGGACCCGTTGGAGCGGTGACGACGTCATCGTGGACGCGCTGCGCACGGTGGTCCCGTGGGCGGCGATCACGGCCGGCGCGGCCGCGGCCGCGGCTGTGCTGCCGCTGACCAAGACGGTCCAGCACCACACCAACCAGTGCCTCCAGGTGGTGCTGATCTTCGCGGTGACGGTGTCGGCGGCGCGGGTGATCGCCGGCCTGGTGCAGTCGGTCACCCAGTCCCGCTCCGGGGTCGCCGGCTCGGCCACGATCTTCGTGAACATCACCCGGGTACTGGTCATGGCGATCGGTTTCCTGGTGGTGCTGCAGACGCTGGGCATCTCCATAGCGCCCATGCTCACCGCCCTGGGCGTGGGCGGTCTGGCGGTCGCGCTCGCCCTCCAGGACACCCTGGCGAACCTCTTCGCGGGCATCCACATCCTCGCGTCCAAGACCGTCCAGCCGGGTGACTACATCCAGCTGAGCAGCGGCGAGGAGGGCTATGTCGTGGACATCAACTGGCGGCAGACGACGGTCCGCCAGCTCTCCAACAACCTGGTGGTCATCCCCAACGGCCAGCTCGCGAAGACCAACATGACCAACTACACGCGTCCGGAGCAGCGGTTGACGGTCCTGGTGCAGGTGGGTGTCAGTTACGACAGCGACCTGGACCACGTCGAGCGGGTCACGACCGAGGTCATCGCCGAGACGATGAAGGAGATCACCGGCGCGGTCCCGGACCACGATCCGGCCATCCGCTTCCACACCTTCGGCGACTCCCGGATCGGCTTCACGGTGATCCTGGGCGTCGGCGAGTTCAGCGACCAGTTCCGGATCAAGCACGAGTTCATCAAGCGCCTGCACCGCCGCTACCGCGACGAGGGCATCCGCATCCCGGCGCCGGCCCGTACGGTGGCGCTCCAGCAGGGGGCCGTGGTGATCCCGCAGCAGCGTGTGCCGGACGACGTGCCGTCCGGCCTGCCGCGCACCGACTAGTAGGACTCCGTTAGGTCTGTCTCGCGGCACTGTTCGGGGGCATGCTGGAGGCGTGGACGCACATGAAGTGAACCGTGCTCGGGCGAAGTTG
>NZ_JBIWOA010000059.1:0-44970 GCF_044767525.1 Streptomyces sp. NPDC101234
ACGCAGAGATCTCCGGCGCTGCGCGCCTCCGGGCCGAGGACCGCATTCCCGCCCGGCCTGAAGGCCGGGATTCCCTGCGAAGATCAAGGGATGGAGAGTTCGACATGAAGCCCTGGGTAGATGTCTCCTCGCGGCTGCAGCCGGACAAGGCTGAGGGGCGGATCAGGACTTGGGTACGCAGGGTCCGGAACAATACCCGTCACACATCGCCCTTTTGGCTGCGTTCACGTGAAGTAGCAGCGCTTGAGCAGCGGTTTGGACAGCAGTAGGCGATCTTGAGTGCTGCGGATGTTCACGAGAATCGGGTTCTGGCACAGATCTTGGGGAGCTGTTACGGCGAGTGATGTGCGTCGGCAAGCCTGCAGACCGGCCCCGACTCCTACGGCGCCCGCAACATCATCTGGTTCCATGACATGGTCGGCTGCCTCGACCAGCACATCACCGACGAAGCCCGCCATCGCCTGTAGCGCCGGAGTCGACATCCGGCAGGCCTCCGGTGCAAGCCCGACCCTCAACCAGGCAACAGCGCGGCTCACAACCTCTGCCCGCCTCTCGCGTAGGGGAGGAAAATCTGACGGCGGATCCGACGATCACGCGAGAGACGCCAAGTGACTGATACCGCAGTGAAGTTGGAGACCTTGGAGCCTATCTAGAGTGCCCGGTTCACTGGCTCTTCTGAGCTTCGGCTTCACCGTCGCAAGCGCTCGCCGCCGTCGCCCGCAGATGCCAGGCGGCCCCGGGATACACTGCTCCGCTCCGCCCCGACCGGAGGTCATCTTCGTGTTCCCTGCACGGGTAATTGCCGGCGCCCCGTTGGCGCTGTTGGCTCTCGCCATGTCCGGCTGCTCTTCCTCCTGGGGCTGCACCGACACGACAGCGAAGCGCGGTAAGGCCGGTGTGAGGGTGCAGGTCGAAAACACGTATGGGCAGCGTCCCGGCGTCACCGCCGAGGTCGTTGACTGGCGCCTGGAGCCTCACCCGCAGGAACCCTCCGAAGGTGACCAGGTCCACTTCAACTACCGCTTCGACGGCGCCAACGAATACTCCGGCCCTGCAGTGGACGCCTGCGCGGTCGATAGGAAGCGCCTGGCGTTGGGGTGTCAGACGATCTATTCGTCCGAGGCATGGCCCCAGCCGAACGGTGCCCTCACGGGCGACGACTGGTTGGCTGTCGAGCACCCTGCGCAAGTTGCCGGAGTGCTGTTGATCCCCAATGACCAGTCCTACAACCCACGAACCTGCGATGAGGACATCAAGGACGGTGGTGGGCCACATCCTCCGAAACCAGCCGGCAAGGGGGACCAGTTGTAGGAGAGCAAGGCGGTTGAGCTCGCGGCACAGGAAACAGCTCTGCCGGCACCCCTGGTATTTCGCTGGCATCCAGCACTATGGGCATGCCGAGCCCGCTCAGATCAGCCGCGACGGCTCGATCATCGCGAGCGGCCGGTCCGAACCCGAGTGGACCCGAATCACCACGTGGGCACAGCAAGTCTCCGGTCCGGTGATCTCATCCAGGAGCCGATCGCCCAGCCCCGACCACAGCCCGGTTGTTCAGAACAGGGAGTCCCAGATGACCGCTTCCGGGTCGGGTTCTTCTGGGTGGAGCATGCAGCGTCTGCAGCGCAGGAGTCCTGGTTCGTTGGTGCCGGAGGCGGCGTTCATCCACGGCAGGGCCTCCATGGCGTGTGCGCGCTCGTCGTCGGCGAGGGCGTCGACGGTCCGGCGGAGCTCCTCGGGTGCGGATCGGTCGGTGAGGCAGAGCCAGCCGACCGCCGCCGCCAGGCGGGCTTCGGGGGTCTCCGTCCGGTCGTGCCACCGTTCGCGCAGCCATGTGACGGTCGGCGGGTGCGGGTGGGCCCGGGTGATCTCGGCGGTGGCCAGGAGCAGGGCGGCGCGGACCATGGCGTCTCCTTCGGCGGCGAATCCGTTGGCCAAGGCGGTCCGGATGATGTGGTCGGGGTCGGCGGCGGTCGCCAGGACATAGGCGGCGTCGACGCGGACGGTGGGGTCGGAGTCTGCGAGAAGGGGCAGGAGTGCGGAGGTGTCTGTGGTGATCGTGGCTCGGGCGGCGGCCACCGACCAGCCGGCCGGGTAGCCGGTCACCTCGTAGCCGTAGTCGTCGTGGGTGTCGGGGGCGTCGCGGCGGGGATCGTTACGATGGAGGAGGAGTTCCTCGCGGGAGGCGACGCCGTGGTGCCGGGCACGGGCGGGGCCGGAGAGTACGGCAAGGGCGGCGGCGCGGTGTGGGTGGTGGGCGTCGAGGGCCAGGGGGATGAGGAACGGCACGGCGAGGGCGGCAGCGGCCCGGCTGTCATTGGCGCACAGGCCCCACAGCACACCGGTCGCATCCACGCCCGGTTCGCCGTCAGCGCGCAGGAGGTGAACGGCCTTTCGGGCGTCGTACCCATGGGGGAAGTTGCCCCACGGGACGGCATCGAGGTCCAAGCCCTGCCGGGGTTCGGGCAGGATGCCGGCCACCACCGCCCGCACGTCGAACGGGCCGCCCGAGAACAAGGCCAGGTCCGCTCCGTCCGCCACTTCCCTGCACATCGCGAACGTCGGATCGGTCCGCCAGTCCGTCACACCCGCACCCCCACCGTTGAACCCCAGAACTTGGTCATGACGACTCCGGCGGCCCACCGGAAGCCACTCGCCGGATGATCCAGCCGCTCACTGAGCCGGGACACGATAGCTGGAACCGCCGCGATGTGGTGACCTGGCAGTTTTGCCCCTGCGGGACACACATGCCGGAACCATCTGGCCACGCTTCTTGCAACCGCCGACGGCGCTCAGGCCGACTCCTGCTCCAGCTGCGGATAGCCGATCTCGGAGATGTCTTGGGCCAGGTCCGCCAAGCTGACCTCAGGGTTCAGCAACGATACGAGTTCCTGGTCCAGTGGCCGCAAGGCATATACCTGGCTCACCGCCCCCAGGTCGAGGGAGACCTCGTAGTAGTCCTCGGCGAAGCGCTGGAACGCTTCCGGAGATCGGTCGACCAGGAGACCGAACAGGCTTGTCGCCCCATCAGGATCGACAGCCCTCTCGGGAAACTCGATTGTCCCGTGGTGCCACCGCTCGTCCGTCGGTCCCCGCCACAAGCAGGCCGTCACGACGGGCACCCCCTCCTGATCGGTGAACGCCGGCTCCTCGACGAAGGCTCTGAAGAGCTCGGGGACTTCGTCGATCACACCTGGCCAGGGCTCGCCATCGTTGGCGAAGGGGCTCATCGGCGATTCGTGGTCGAAGCCGCGCGCATAGCCCCCGGCCGCCGAGAACACGATCGAGTACTCGTCTCCCGACCCGTTGCGCATCGAGGCCATCTCCTCTCCATCGGCCCAACCGGTGTTGAAGGAGTAGTACCGGCTTTCCCAGTCCGGGCTCAGGATCGCATCAAGCATCGCCAGTGAACGGCACAGGTCCCGCAGGTCGGCGACGGCGGGGAGCTGGCGGGCCACGTCATAGACAGTCACAGGATCATCCAATCCGATGCCACTGACATCCCGCCCCGTCAGAGACGCCGTGAGCCCCTCGGTCCCCACACGCGTGACCGGGTTCCAACCCTGCTGGGCCTCACCAACTGCCCTGCCTGGCAAGGCCGCAAGCACGGCATCCTCGTCAACGCGGTCCTCCCCACCGCCGGAACCCGGTTGAAGAAGGAGATGAGCCAGGAGTGGTACGAGGAGATGGTCGGAGAGGTCCACCCGGGCGCGGACATCCTGGCGCCCGCCCATGACCCCTCCTATGTCACGCCCCTCGTGGTCTACCTGGCGAGCGAGCAGAACATGGCCACGCGCGGCTTCCACTCGGCCACCGGCGGCCGGTTCGCCAAGGTCGTCCCGGCGGTGAGGCACGGCGGGCTCGGCCCGCTCGCGCGTCCGGCCACGGCCGAGGAGACCGCCCAGCGCTTCACCGACATCGAGTCCGCCGAGCACGGCTACGACCTCCCCGAGAGCGTGATCGACGAGGACCGCCCAGTACTGGAGCGCAGACTTCCGCAGACGGGCTCGGCCGCCGTCGGGACCTGAGCTCCTTCCTTCCGGAACTCAACTCCGCAGAGTTCAGCCCTGAGCATCACGCACCGTTGGGCTTCATCGTTCAGGAGGCGGCCTTGAGGGCATGGATGAGCTGATCACGGTTCATCTTGGACCGGCTGGCGACGTCCCGCTTGGCCACCTGCCCATACAGTTCGCTCTTGCTCAGCTGTTCCAGCTACTCCTTCGTGTTCTTGGCGGTCTTGCCCGTCTTCACCGGAGGTACGCGGCGGGAGCCGAGGCTGACCGGGATGATCTCGCCGGTTCTTCGGCAGGCCGACAGCCAGTGTGCGGTGACGTGGCCGAGAACGGGCCACGCTCCGGGCGTCAACGGGATCCCGCGGTGCGTGGTGGGGGGGTGGTTTCAACGGAATTCACCACCAGGTGGCTCAAGAGGCGTGCCGTCAGCCCGCGCGATGAGCGGCGCCACCCGCCCGCCGACCACCACTCGAACTGGGGCGGCCGACGGGCGGGGGCCTTCGGGCTTTCGCACCTCACACCAGGTAGATGTCGGCGAGGGTGGCCGCGTCGCGGTAGACGGCCGGCGGCGGGTCGGCTTCCTGGAGGCTGCGGAGGGCCAAGCGCATGTGCTCGTGGGTCTGTTCGCGGGTCCAGGCACGGCCGCCGCACCGGTCGATCAAGTCCGCGACAGCGGCCAGCTGCTCTTCGGAGGGCTCGCCTTCCCCGCGGTAGAACTCGGCCAGGCGCACGCTGTCGGGATGGCCCGACTCCAGGCACGCGACGACGGAGGGGGTGATCTTGCGGCGGCGGACGTCTCCGTAGCGGGAGCGGGCCAGCGGATCCGTCGGCCACAGGTCCGACAGATCGTTGTGGTACTGCCCCGCCATACCCAGGTGCCATCCGAACCGGCCGACGGCCTCGACCTGCGCGGTGGAGGCGTCGGTCAGCAAAGCGGGCAGGCAGCACAGTGCGCGCATGCCCTCGGCGGACTTGGCCGCCTGCACCGCAATGGCCTGGTCGAGGTCTGTCTCGCAGTTCCCCTCATGTTCCTCGTCGCGGACCTGGCCCGCGCAGAGCTGGAGCCAGCCCTCGCGCATGATCTGCAGCGTCTGCTGGGTCCTGGGGTGGGGGTGCTCGCCCAGGTGGGAGAAGGCCAAGGCCAGCAGGGCGTCACCGGCCATGACGGCCTGCCCGGTGGGGTAGGCCGCCAACACGGTGGGCCGGCCGCGGCGCTGGGCTTCCAGGTCGATGATGTCGTCGTGGAGCGTCGCCACGTTCATGAGGAGGTTTCCGGCGACGACGGCGGGGAGACCGCGTTCGACCGGCCCGCCGTCGACACCCGCGCACAGCAGCGTGAAGGCGATAGCCTTGCGCCCGGTTCCGCCGCGGACACCGATAAGCGGCCCGCTGTCCTTGCCCGCCCATCCGTAGTGGTAGGACACGCTTTCCCGCAGCGGTGACGGCAGGCAATCGATCACGCGCGCGAGCGCCGGATCGGTGATCCGCGCGGTGTCGACAAAGATCTCCTCGGCACTACGGCCGAGTCCGGACTGGGCGCCAGGCATGACAAGCAACTCCGTTCTCTCGGGAGCCGCTACGATTCGGGCGCGCCTCCCGCCAGCGGGCGGTTGCTCAGTCCGGCCCCGTGAGTGGTGGAGTGTTGGTCAAAGGCGAGCCACCCGGTCGAGGAGTCATCGCTACCTGCACCGTGGCGGCGTGCAGGGTCGCGGCAGCAGCACCGGGCGAACAGCGCATGCCCCGCCGGGGCAATGGCGTGAAGTGGCGGTGCGCAGCGGCCGTCTCTGGTTGGGAGGTCGGCCAGGCGGCGGCGTGGAGCAGGTCGGCGAGCTGGCGGCGTTCCCGGTCGCCCCAGCCGGTGCCCACCGAGCCGGCGCAGCGCAGCAGGGCGTCGCGGAGTTCCCCGACTTGGCGGCACGGAAAGCGGCGATCTCGGCGTCGCCCGTGAAGGCCGGGCCCGTCCACCGGTCCGGGACCGGCACGGGCCCGACATTGATCTCGATCCCGAAATGCGTGCCGCATCGAACAGAGTCTGCAGCGTCTCCACGGTCGCAAGGCCGAGCGCATCGATCCAGGTGCTCCAGGCCTGGGTGCCGGAGTCGTACGAGGCTACGGAGCGCAGCAGAGCTCGCTGTTGATCCCACCGGGGGCCGTCGGCGCGTGCCGACCGGATCGTCGCCTTGAGCAGCCGGCGCGCGCCTGAAGACGGTGTCGGTAAGACGGTCATGGTCCGACGGTACGGTGTAGCTGGAGCAGCGCCCCACTGCCTTTCACCGAAAGCACCAGTGCGTCGTGCGTTCGTTCCAGCAGCAGTCGGGGCAATCAGGCGGGACCGGGCCGCGGGGTCGTTCTCGCCCAGCTCGCCGACGGCCCCGTCTCGTCCTCCGGGAGGTCAGGAAGCCTGCTCGTCACGGACGTTGAGGTGACCGGCGCGGCACTCGCGGACCACTTCGGCCAGCGCCCAGACCGCGGCCCGCACCTGCTCCCGGTCCTGGCCCTGTTCGACGACTTCCAGCGTCTGGGCCGCCGCCAGACGCACGGAAAACGGCAGGTCGTCGAACGCGGCGCACTGGTACGCGACGGTACGCCGTGACTCTCGCTCCGCGGCACTGACCCCGCCGGCGCTCAGCGGGAAGACCGCTGCCTCGTACAGCATGATCCCCCGCAGGACAGCATCCGCTGATGCCTCTGCCTTGCCGTCGCCCACGAGCTGCTTCAGGAAGTCCTGCGTCTGCAGACGGCACAGAGAGATCGTGATTCTCGCGCCCAGACACACCACGGTCACGCTCGCGAGCATCCCGGCGCCCGCACCCAGCCAACCGCCCAACCGGAGCCCGGCATAGCCCCCGGCCGATCCCGCGCACATGATCAGCAGCGTCAACGCCGCGAACGGCCGGGTACGGACCGGGGCTCTCATGCCCACGAGTATGCCCACCCACGGCATGCCACGGCCCACCGGTGCCGCACAGCGGCAAACCCGAGGGACAGCCCGACGGCATAAATCCCTGTCGGCGCCGCGCGGATGCCGTACGGTAAAGACACCGACGCGGGGTGGAGCAGCTCGGTAGCTCGCTGGGCTCATAACCCAGAGGTCGCGTGGTTCAAATCCCGCCCCCGCTACAACCATCCGGCCCCTCCGCGTTCCTGCGGAGGGGCCGGAGCCGTTCAGTAGCGGTTGCCGGGGCGCGCACCGCCACATTCGCCTCCGACGCCCGTCCTCACTGGTCGGCGAGAAGACCTGCGAGGAGGCCGTGCCCGTACGACACGTGCCCGGCGAGCGGGCGCACCAGGTGCGGCCTCGCCGGCTCCGCCGGGGGTCAGGTGGCCTGCGGCCATCCGCGCAGTTGGGTGGCGATCCTCGCAGCCGTACAGGCGGGATCCCGTAGCAGGTCCCGTAGGGCGACGGCGTCCTCCCGGGCGGGCTTGACCGGTATCCCTGAGGCCTCCAGGTACATGACGCCCGTCGCCGCCGCCACCGCCATGTTGGAGCGCTCCAGCCATCGGCAGCGGCCGAGGATGTGCACCAGGGCAGCGGCCCGGGCGTAGGGGCCGGCGTAGACGGGCTGGTCCAGCAGTTCGGCCCGGTGAGCGGCGACCGCGGCCACCGGCACTCCATAGTCCTCGGGGGCGGGATCCCCGGCTCCCGCGATCTCCGCGACCTGCAGGATCCAGGGAACGTCGATGTACAGGTCCATTACGCGGCGTGCGCTCCGGGGGTGTGGTGGTCGATGTCTTCGGCTTCGTCGAAGACATCCTGGTGCTCGGCGAGGAATCGCTCCGCAGCGGTCAGGCCCCGCTGCCGCAACCCTTCCGTGTCTTCCTGCACCAGGACAGCAATGTAGTCGCCGAGGCTCAGGCCACGGTCCCTGGCCCGGGCTTCCGCCAGTTGCTTGATCTCGCGGTCGACGCGCGCGCCCAGCTGTGTCTTCGCCATACACTCGATGGTAACAGCTGTTACCACCAGGAGGGGGCATCCTGGAGCGGCTTCATGTCACGATGCACCACCCCGGCCGCACGAATCGCCGCGAGGGCCTGGGCGGTGCCGGTGGCGCAGGCATACAACGTGCCGCCCGCGAGCGGGCCGTGGGCAGCCAGGTGCTGGGCCAGAAGCGGCCCGGGCGCGTCGGGGATCGCCAACCAGGGAGCGTCGGGCTCAGCTCCCAGGAGTGGCAGCAGGCACGGGCCCTGAACCCGGGCCGAGAACCGCACCTCCCGGCGGAACCGGGCGCGGAACTCCGTCACAGCAACCACCATTGCAACGCCAAGCCCTTCTTGAATGAATCATTCAACATACCTAACCTATCCAGGTGGCTTCATCCATCATCCTCAGATGTACGGCCGCCCTGTTGCTGGCCGTCGGACTCGCGGCTCCGGCGGTACCCGCCGCGGCCGAGACGCGTCAGCCCGCTCCCCAGGTGTGGCCGACCCCGCAGAGCACGCACACAGGACAGGGCACGCTCCCCGTCCCCGACCAGCTCGTCGAGGTCGTCGGCCCCGGCACCGACCCGTCGGCCCGGAAGGTCGTCGAGACGGCACTCAAGGCCGCCGGCGCCGAGCGGATCACCATGGTCGACGCCGGTGACCGCCTGCCCGCCACGGCTCTGACCGTCTACGTCGGCGGTCCCGGCGAGAACAGCGCCACCGCCGGGGCGCTGAAACGGCTCCGGGCCGACTCCCCCGCCGGCCTCGCCTCCGGCGGCTACGTCCTCGCCTCCGGCCGCAGCCAGGGCCGGGCCGTCCTCGCCCTCTCCGGTGTCGACACCACCGGCACCTTCTACGCGGCCCAGACCCTGCGCCAACTCCTCGACGGCAGACACGCGTTGCCGGTCACCACCGTCCGGGACTGGCCCAGCGCCGCCCTGCGCGGAGTCGTCGAGGGCTTCTACGGCACCCCCTGGACGCACACCGAGCGACTCCACCAGCTCGACTTCTACGGCCGCACGAAGCAGAACGTGTACGTCTACTCCCCCAAGGACGACGACTACCTGCGTGCCCGCTGGAGGGACGAGTACCCGCCGACCGCACTGGGCCAGTTGAAGGAACTGGTCGAACGGGCCGACACGAACCACGTCCGCTTCACCTACGCGCTCTCCCCCGGTCTGTCGGTCTGCTACTCCTCCGACGCCGACGTCAAGGCACTGACCGCGAAATTCGACTCGCTCTACGCGATCGGCGTGCGCTCCTTCGCGATCCCGTTGGACGACATCAGCTACACGAGGTGGAACTGTGCCGAGGACGAGCGGGAGTTCGGGACGGGCGGCAGTGCGGCCGGTGCCGCGCAGGCGCATCTGCTGAACACCGTCTGGAAGGCGTTCTCCGCCGACCATGCCGGGCTGCAGCCTCTGGAGACGGTCCCCACCGAGTACTCCGACCTCGCGGACTCCCCGTACAAGAGGGCCCTGCGGGAACAGCTCGACCCGTCGGTGGTCGTGGAGTGGACCGGCGTCGGCGTCATCGCGCCCACCATCACCACCGACCAGGTGAAGCAGGCCCGCGAGGTCTACGGCCACCCGATCCTGATCTGGGACAACTACCCGGTCAACGACTACGTGACCAGTCGGCTCCTGCTCGGGCCCTACACGGGCAGGGAGACAGGTGTCGCGACGGAGGCGACCGGCGTGACGGCCAACCCGATGGTCCAGGGCGAGGCGAGCAGGCTGGCCCTGTTCACCTCGGCCGACTACCTGTGGAACCCGTCCGCCTACGACCCGCGCCGGGCCTTCCTCGCCTCCGTCCGCGACCTCGGCGGGCCGCAGGCCGCCAACTGGCTCCAGATCTTCGCCGAGAACAACTTCTCCTCCCGGCTCGGTGCGACCGAGTCCCCGACGCTCACCAGGCTGATCGCCAACTTCCGCAAGGCGTACGAGGAGGACCGTGGTCTCGGCCGGGCCGCGGCCAGGCTCAGGGGGTACTTCGCCGACATGGCCGCCACACCCGCCCAGTTGCGAGCCCGCCTGGACAACCCGGAGTTCCTCGACGAGACGTCTGCCTGGCTGGACAAGCTCGGCGGCTACGGCAGCGCGGGCAGGACGGCCGTGGAACTGCTGTTGGCGAACAAGGCGGGGGACACGGACGCGGTGTCGAAGTACTGGACCCGACTGCGGGCCGAGCGCAAGGAGTTGGACGCAGTCCCGCAACAGGTCTCGCCGGGCGTGATGGACCAGTTCCTCTACACGACGATGCTGGAGACCGCGCCCGACCCGGGAGTCGACGTCTCCTTCTCCCCGTCGTCGCTGTCGCTGGAGCCCGGTGCCTCGCGGACCGTGACTCTCGAACTCTCCGACAAACGGTCCACCGAGGAGAAGACCGTCGGCTGGAGGCTCGACGTGCCCGACGGCGTCACCGCGTCTCCTGCCGAAGGGACCGTGACCGTCCCGGCCGGGGGCGGGGCTTCGGCGACCGTCACCCTGACCGGCGGCACGGAGGGCGTGCACGCGGTGGTCGCCGAAGGCACCGGCGTCCTCTCCCGCGCGCTCCCCGTACAGGTCGCCGACGGCTCCGGGCACTTCCGTGCCCTGACCGCCGACTTCAGCGGTGCGTCGGTGAGTTCGATCGATCTCGCCACCGGGACCAGGACGGACATCGCGGTCGGGAACAACCCCGGCGAGGTCGTGGTGAGCGCCGACGGGCGGACCGCGTACGCGGCCGACCAGGGCTCCGACACGGTCAGCGTGATCGACGTGGCGAAGGGCATGGTCGACGCCACGGTCGCCGTGGGCAAGGTCCCCGCCGGCCTGGCGCTCACCCCGGACGGCAAGACGCTGTGGGTGGCCGACTACGCCGACGGCGCGGTGCAGCCGATCGACACGGGCACCCTGAGGACGGGCGTGCCGATACCCGTCGGTTCCGGCCCGGAGAACATGACGGTCACCCCCGACGGCCGGACCCTCTACGTGGCGAACATCCACGACAACACGGTCACCCCCGTCGACCTGACAACGCAGAGAGCGGGCACGGCGATCCCGGTGGGCCCGAGCCCCTTCAACGTGGTCGCCGCGCCCGACGGCAGAACGGTGTACGTCTCGGACTCCGGCGGCTCGACGGTCACCCCGATCGACACCGCGACGAACGAGACCGAACCGACCATCCTGGTCTCCGGCCAGGCCTACGGCCTCGCCCTCTCCCCGGACGGCCGCACGCTCTGGGTCAGTCCGAGCAACGGTGACTACGTCACGCCGGTGGACACGGTGACCGGCGTCCCCGGAACCAGGATCACGGTAGGTGCGTCGGCCTTCGACGTGGCCCTGGACTGGAACGGCACCACGGCCTACGTCACCACGGCAGACGGAAACGGACTGGTGCCGGTCGACACGGCGACCGGCACCGCAGGTTCACCGCTGAGGACAGGCGCATATCCACTGGCCGTTGCGCTGACTCCGGTGCCCGTGGAGTGACGACCGGGTGACCCGCCCAGGGGCGCGGGGAGCTGCGCGTCCAGCCGTCACCGGCCCGCAGCTTCCCCGCGCGACCCCTAACTGGCGGTACGCCGGATCCGCCCCGCGTACTTCTTCTCCAGTTCCAGATTCCGCTCGAAGCCGCCGGGCACGTTCGCCGACACGTAGACCGGCGGCGCCTCCCCCGCGGCGAGCAACAACCCCGAAGCCTCGGCGACCGCCATCTGCACCAGCGCCACCCCGGTCAACGTGGACAGTGCGGACACCGCACCGCCCCCCGGCAGCGCGAGCAACGCGTCCCCCGCAGGCGCCGCGTTGTCCAACACCACGTCGGCCAGGTCAATCAGCTTCTTCCCGCTCACATGCCCCGCGGGAACAGCGCGGGTGTGAGTGAGTGACGTGATCGCCAGGATCTTGTGTCCCTGCTCCTTCACATGGAGTGCCATCTCCACGATGACACTGTTCACCCCGGAGTTGGAGATGATCACGAAGAGATCCTCGGCACGCGGCGCGGCCAGGTCGTAGAGCCGCACGGCGATGCCCGGCTCACGCTCCAGCAGCGGATCGTCCAGCACGCTGGGATCGTCACCGCCGAAGAGGACGAGGTCGGCCATCTGGAGTCGGTTCGTCGGCACCAATCCCCCTGCGCGGCCCGCGACTTCGAGAACCATCGCCTGGGAGTGCCCGGTACCGAACGCCTGGACCACACCGTCGCCGCGGACGCAGTCGACGATCAGCCCAGCGGCGCGGCGCACATCGTCCCGCGCGGACTCGGTGACGTGACGGAGGACGGCCAGGCTCTGCTCGGCGAAGCCCTGGGCGCTGACTGGGTCGACGGACACGCTTTGCTCCTTCTGATGGATTGAATCACCATGTAACCATCAGCAAGTGAATCAACCAACCGTACGACGGTACTGGTATTCATTCAAGGCACAGAAGGGTGACTGGTACCTTCTCTGCATGCCTGCGACGGACGTCACCACACTGATCCGCACCGAGCTGCCCCGGCTGGCCGGCTCCCTACGGAAGGTCGGCGAGCTGATCCTGGAGGATCCGGTCGCCGCCACCCACTGCTCGGCCGCCGAGTTGGGCCGCCGTACCGGTACGTCCCAGGCCACGGTGACACGGTTCTGCCGGGCCATCGGACTCGACTCCTACCAGCACCTGCTGATCGAGCTGGCCCAGGAGCGCGGGCGCAGCGAGGTCTCCGACTGGGGCAGCGCGGAGATCGGCCCGGACATCTCCCCGGACGACGACCTGGAGCGGGTCGTGCAGGTCGTCGGTACCGCCGACCTGCGCGCGGTGCAGCAGACCATCGACCGGATCGACCTGGACGCCATGGAGCGCGCCGCCCAGGCGATGGCCCGGGCCCGCCGGATCGACGTGTACGGCGTCGGCGGCAGCGGCGCGGTGGCCCAGGAGACCGAGATCCGGCTGTTCCGGATCGGCTGCTCGGTGCGCGGCTGGTCCGAGGTGCACGGCGCCGCCACCTCCGCCGCCCTGCTCACCCCGGCCGACCTGGCCATCGGCATCTCGCACTCGGGAGCCACCCGGGAGACCATCGAGCCGCTGGAACTGGCCAGGGAGCGCGGCGCGACCACCGTGGCGATCACCTCGGACCCGCGCTCGCCGCTGGCCCGCGCCGCCGACATCCGGCTCATCTCGGCCTCCCCCACGGAGACCGGATTCCCCGGGCGCACCGGCAGCATCGGCGGCAGACACTCCGTGCTGGTCCTCATCGACTGCCTCTACGTGCGGGTCGCGCAGCTCACCTACCAGCGCTCCAGCGCCTCCCTGGCGCTGACCGACCACATCACCCCGCAGCACGCGCGCAAGAGCCGCCGGGGTCGGTGACCGCAGGCGATCAAGGCTAGGTATGCATGGATGAACCACCCGAGATGCTCGAAGGTGGTTGTTTGAATCATCCAACCGGTGCAGGATGGGGCTCTTCCACTCACTAGGAGACCCATGCGCGTCACCTCCGTCGAGTCGACCGAGTTGTTCGTCGGCAGCCCCGAGACCCCGCACCAGGTGGTCGCCGCCGAGGTCGAGCACATACCGGGCCGCACGGTATGTCTGACCGTCGAAGGGGCCGCACGCGGTGTCGGGGAGACGGTCGTGACCGTCGGCGAGGACGGCACCGTACGCGCCGAGATCCCCGTGACGGGCGAGAGCGGACCGATGGCGGTCGTCGCCACCGACGGTGGCGAAGTCGCGCGTCTCAGCGGCGAGTTCACGGTCGCCGAGCCGGGCTGGACCATGTTCATGGTCAGTCACTTCCACTACGACCCCGTCTGGTGGAACACCCAGGCCGCCTACACCGAGACCTGGGACGTCGCCGACGACACGGCCGTCACCGGACTGGCCGCCCGCACCTTCGACTCGCGCGGCCAGTCCGGGATGAGCCTGGTGCGTGCCCACTGCGACCTCGCACGGCGCGACCCGGCGTACACCTTCGTCCTGGCGGAGGTCGACTACCTCAAGCCGTACTGGGACGCCTTCCCGGAGGAGCGCGCCTTCCTGCGCCAGCTGATCCGCAGCGGCCGGGTCGAGATCATGGGCGGCACCTACAACGAGCCGAACACCAACCTCACCGGCGCCGAGGCCACCGTACGCAACGCCCTGTACGGCGACGGATACCAGCGGGCGATCCTCGGGGCGTCCCCGGAGACGGCCTGGCAGCTGGACGCCTTCGGGCACGACCCGCAGTTCCCCGGGCTGATGGCGGACGCCGGGGTCAGTTCCAGCTCGTGGGCGCGCGGGCCCTTCCACCAGTGGGGGCCGACGCTGTCCGTGTTCGGTGAGGAGCCGCGGGATCCGAAGCGGATGCAGTTCCCGGCGGAGTTCGACTGGATCGCCCCCTCGGGGCGCGGGATCCTCACCGCGTACATGGTCAACCACTACGGCGCGGGCTGGCGGATCGACAACGCGCCGACGCTGCCGGAGGCGGAGGCCGAGGCCCTCAAACTGTTCACGGGGCTCAAGCAGGTCGCCCTCACCCGCAACGTGCTGCTGCCGGTCGGCGGGGACTACGCGCCGCCGTGCCGCTGGGTCATGGCCATCCACCGCGACTGGAACGCCCGTTACGTCTGGCCGCGCTTCGTCAGCGGCATCCCCCGCGACTTCTTCGCCGCCGTGCGTGCCGAGTTGGCGGCCGAGGGACGCAAGGCCTCGCCGCAGACCCGGGACATGAACCCGGTCTACACCGGCAAGGACGTCTCCTACATCGACACCAAGCAGGCCCAGCGGTACGGCGAGACGCTCCTCGCCGACGCCGAGGCCTGGGCGACCCTCGCCTCCCTGGTCACCGGGCACGCCTACCCGGACGCGGCCCTCGACAAGGCCTGGCGGCAGCTGGTCTACGGCGCTCACCACGACGCCATCACCGGATCCGAGTCCGACCAGGTCTACATCGACCTGCTCACCGGCTGGCGGGAGCTGGCCGACCTCGCCGAGACCGTGCACGCCGACGCCACGAGGGCGCTCGCCGACAGCGTGGCGCCCGGCACCGGACCGGACCTCGTCGTCTTCAACTCCGCCGCCTGGCAGCGCCGGGACGTGCTCACCGTCGACGACCCGGGCCTCGTCCCCGCCGGCGACGACTCCCGGCCGCTGCCGGCCGTACGCGAGAAGGACGGCAGGCTCAGGGTCGTCGTACCCGAGGTCCCGGGCGTCGGCCTGAAGGCCCTGCCGCTGCACACGGGCCGCGTCCCCGGATGGATCCCCGGCGAGGGCACGACCATCCGCAACGAGTTCTACGAGGTGACGGTCGCCCCGGCCCGCGGCGGCGCCGTCAGCAGCCTCAGGGCGCTGGCCGAGGGCGGCCGGGAGCTGCTGCGCCCCGGCGACATCGGCAACGAGCTCGTCGTCCAGGAGGAGTACCCCCGCCACCCGCGCTTCGGCGAGGGCCCCTGGCACCTCACCCCGACCGGCACGACCGCCGCACGCAGCGGTGACGTCACCGCCGACATCGATGTCGAGCACTCCCCCGCCGGCTCCCGGATCACGGTCCGTGCCGACCTCGGCCTCTTCGCTTACACGCAGCGGCTGACCCTGTGGACGGGCGTCGACCGGCTCGACGTCACCACCACGATCGACGGCTACGACGGCGCCGACCGCCTCATCCGGGTGCGCTGGCCCTCGGACGTGCGGGGCGGGCTGCCCGTGCACGAGGTCGCGGACGCGGTGATCGGGCGCGGGTTCGGGTTCGTGGAGGTGGACAGCGAGCGTTTCCCGTGGACGCTGGACAACCCCGCCAACACCTGGTTCGGCCTCGGGTCCACGGCCCGGGTCGCGGTCCACGACGACACCGGGACGCTGCTGGGCCACCGGTCCGTCGGAGTCGCGGAGCTGGTGTACGCCGACTGGGACGAGGCCGGTGAGCTGGGCGCCCCGCTCGCGGCGGCCCTGGTCCGCACGGGGGTCACCGCCACCTCGACCATCGCGGGCGGCCCCCGCTACGGCGACCTGGAGGTCGACTCCAACCTGCCCGACCTGCGGATCGCCGTGGGCGGACCGGAACGCAACGCGCTGGTCGCCGAGGCGCTCGCCATGGACCCGGCGGCCGGCCGCGAGCTGCGCCGACAGCTCGCCGAGCGGGGCACGGCCTCCGTCTGGGTCGCGCCCCGCGCCTCCCTGCGCGAGGAGTGGGTGCCCGGCGCGGACCTCCGGGACCTGGAGCGGCTGCCGCTGCTCGTGATCGCGGGCCCGGACGCCGCGGGCGACGCCAAGGCGGTGGACGCGCTCGTCGCCGACCTCGCCGACTTCACCGTGTCGGCCACCGCGGCGGGCGGCGGTGAGGCCCTGCCGCCCGGTGACGCCTGGGACGGGCGCGGATTCGCCGTTCTGAACCGGGGCACACCCGGCTGCGTGGTGACCGCCTCCGGCGACCTCTACATGTCCCTGATGCGGTCCTGCACCGGCTGGCCCTCCGGCATCTGGGTCGACCCGCCCCGGCGCACCGCGCCCGACGGCTCGGCGTTCCAGCTCCAACGCTGGTCGCACACCTTCGAGTACGCGGTCGTCGCCGGCGAGGGCGACTGGCGGGCGCTGGAGCTGCCCGCCCGCGGGCACGCGTACAACCATCCGCTGACGGGACGCGTACGGGGCGGGGGCGAGGGCGGGAGTCCCTCGCTGCCCCGCACGGCCTGCCTGCTCTCGGTGGAGCCCGCCCGCGAGGTGATCCTCGACGCGCTGAAGCCGGTGGGCTCGCCGCTGGCCCGGGGCGGTACGGGCCCGGTGGATCCGGGGCGCGGGGTCGTGGTGCGGGTGCACGAGGCGAACGGACAGCCGGTGCGGGCACGGGTACGCGGGCCCGTCGGGTGGGCCGGCGGCGCGCGAGCGGACGTACTGGAGAGAGCGGGAGAGCCGCTGGCACGGGAGGACGAGGGCTCGCTGGCGGTGGGCCTAGGCGGCTTCGAGGTGGCCACGGTGCTGGCGACGCCGGTCATCGCCGCCGGGTGCTCGGGTCCCGGTGTCGCGGCGCACGAGCCCGCCCAGCCGGTCAACACCCGGTACTGGCTGCACAATTCGGGTCCGGCGCCGCGCGGCAACATGCCGGTCGCGCTGTACGTGTCGCCCACGGCCCTGACCGCGGCCGGTCCCGTCACGGCGACGGTCCGGGTGAGCTCCGAGCTCACGGACGCGCCGGTGTCCGGCACGGTGGCCTTCGAGGTGCCGGAGGGCTGGACGGCGCAGCCCGCGTCGTTGCCGTACGCGCTGGGCCCCGGCGGGTTCACGCTGGCCGAGGTCACGGTGACGCCGGCGCCTGACGCCGGGCCCGGCCGCCACTGGCTCGCCGCGCGGCTGTCGTACGGCGGTCAGACGTACGAGGACGTGGTGGGCCTGGACGTGCCCGGCGGGCCGCCCGCGGGCTCCGGCCTGGTGTGCACGCTGGGCACCGGGCGGATCACCGTACGGCGGGGGGAACGGGCCCGCGTCCCGGTCGCCCTGCGCAACACCACCCGGGGCCCGGTCACCGGCCAGCTCTGGGCCCTCTCCCCGTGGGGCACCTGGCCTGGGGTCGTTCCGGGCCTCCAGGGCTTCACGGTGCCCCCCGGGGAGCAGGTGGAGGCCGTGATCGAGGTGGACGGCTCGGCCGTACCGCCCGGCTCGTACTGGCTGCTGGCGAAGGCCGCGTGGCACGGCTGCGTGGCATACACGGAGGCCGTGGTGCTGGAGGTGACGGATGCGTGAGGAGTTGATGCCGGGAGAGGAAGTGATACCAGGAGAGCCGGGAGAGGAGGTGGGCCCCGGCAGAGCGCAGCACCGTCACCCCCGCACCCGTCCCCCGGCCGCTGGCGCCCATGCCGCGTTCATCGGTCCCGACGCCGTCCCCAGGGCCCGGGTGGACGCCCTGCTCGCCTCCGTTCCCGCTCGTGGCCCCGGCGGGGCCTCTCGGCCCGAGTCGCTCGCGCGGGCGGAGCGGCAGCGGCGGCGCTGGGCGACACAAGTGGTCGTCGCCGACGAACTCGCGCGGCGGGAGTGCGCCGCGCGGGGGCTGGAGGTGCCGCCCGAAGCGTCCGCGGAGCGGCTGCTCGCCGTCGCCGGGAACGATGTCGCCGACCTGGGGAGCATCGTCGCCGCGGCGCTGGCCCACTCGGCGGCCGCGCGGGTCCTGCTGGACGCCCTGGAGGCCGGGCAGGTGGTACCCGAGGCCGACGTGCGGGACTACTACGGGCGCAACCGGGACCGCTTCCTCACCCCGGACGCGCTCAGACGCGGGGTCGACCCCTTCGGGGTGACCGCGCCCGACGACGTCCTCCCCTACGAGACCGTCCGCGAGGACGTGGTGCGAGAGCTGCGCCGCGCGGCGGGCCGGCGGGCCTTTTTCGGCTGGCTCGACCTGGCCCGTGGCTCGGTCGTGTACGCGCACGGTCACGAACACCCGGGCGATCCCGGCCATGTGGACCACGAACACCGTCACTGACGCACCTCCAACAGCTGTACGGAATCCAAACGCAACACGGCCAGGCATTGACCTCCGATGACTTCTGGTCCACATTTTCATCAATCGGAATCCAAGTTGGTGATTTGAACCAGCTGCATTTCCTGACTCGCCCGGTCGCAGGAGGGCCCATCACATGCGCGCAAGAAGACTGACCCGCACCTTGACCTGTATCGCCGCGCTGGCGCTGGCAACCGCCGGCTGCGGTCTGTCCGGTGGCGGCTCCGGCGACGGGGGTGCAACCGCCGGCGGTTGCAAGGTCGACAAGGGCAACGTCGGCTCGGGGAAGCTGACCGGGGACGTCAAGGGCACGATCACCTTCCAGACCACGAACCTGAAGAAAGACTTCGGCGGCTTCTTCAACGGAGTGATCGCGGACTTCCAGAAGGCCCACCCCGGCACCAAGGTCAAGTGGATCGACGACCCCGGCGACAACACCTTCACCACCCGGACCGTCGCCGACGCCCAGGCCTGCACGATGGCCGACGTCATCAACGTCAACGCACCGACGGCGACCGCCCTCACCAAGGCCGGCTACCTGCTCGACATCGGCACCAAGGACCCGGACGCGTCCAAGCCCTTCGTCCCGTCGTTCTGGAAGACCGCCACCTTCGCGGACGCCTCGGGCAAGTCGATCCACACCACGCTGCCCTGGTACACCGGCGGTGTCCTGCTGACGTACAACAAGGACCTGCTGGAGAAGGCCGGCGTGGACCCGGCGAAGCCGCCGACGACCCTCTTCGGACTCTTCGCCGACTACGAGAAGATCGCCAAGGCCGCCGACGGCAAGTACTTCGCCACGATGGCCAACCCCGTCTGGCGCATACCCTCCGACTTCGACCAGATGGGCATCAAGGTCCTCTCCGCCGACGGCAAGTCCGCCGTCTTCGCCGACGACCCGCGCACCACCCAGTGGGTGGCGTGGATGGCGAAGCTGTACAAGGAGGGTGCGATGCCGAAGGACTCGCTGTCCTCCAGCAACGACCCGTCCACCCTCTACAGCCAGGGCAAGGTGGCCTACGGTTCGACGAACCCCAGCTTCGTGCGGTTCGTGAAGCAGAACAGCCCGTCGATCTACGCCAAGACGGCCGTCGGCCAGCAGCCTTACGACGCCCTCGGCGTCGCCTCTGCCGGCGCCCCGCAGTACATCTCGGTCGCCGCGACCAGCAAGCACGCCCCGGTGGCCCTCGCGTTCGCCGAGTTCCTCACCAACGCCGGGAACCAGACGGCCTGGTGCAAGGACCCCGACGTGGTCATCTTCCCGACCACCACGAAGTCGCTGGACGACCCGTTCTTCCAGAACGTCACCGGCACCGACCCGTTCTCCCAGGCCCGCAAGCTGGTCGCCGACCAGCTCAAGACGGCCTCCACCAACCAGACCAACCTCTCCCCGGCCGTGCAGAACGCCATCGTGGCCCAGGTGCAGCTGGCCATGCAGGGCAAGAAGAGCGCGGCGGACGCCGTCAAGGACGCCCAGGAGAAGTCGAACGAGCTGCTGAAGCAGGGCAGCTGACAGTGACGGCACAGATCATGAAGCCGGTGTCCGGCCCGGAGGCCAGGACCTCCGCGCCGGGCCCGGCCCCGTCCCGCCTCCGCCGACTCGCCAAGGCAGCGCTGCCCGGTCCCGCCCCCGGGGCCAACGGGGCGGCCATGTACCGCCGTTGGTGGCTGCCGTGGCTGTGGACCGCCCCCGCGATCGGGTGTGCGGTGGTGTTCGGGGTGTTCCCGTTCCTCAACACGGTCCTGCTGTCGTTCACGAACGCCAAACCGCTGGGTGGCGCGGCGGGTTTCGTCGGATTCGACAACTACACGCGGATGCTCCAGGACGACGACTTCTGGCTCGCCACCCGCAACAGCATCCTGTACGCGGTGATCGTCGTCCCGCTGATGGTGCTGCTGCCGCTGGTACTGGCCGTCCTCGTGGAGAAGAACCTCCCCGGCATCGGCTTCTTCCGATCGGCGTTCTACACACCGGTGCTGGCCTCCAGCGTGGTCGTCGGCCTGAGCTGGCAGTGGCTGCTCGCGGACGACGGGCTGGTCAACACCTGGCTGGAGAAAGCCCACTTGATCAAGTCGGCGATCCCCTTCCTCTCCGACTCCTGGCTGATCCTGCTGTCCGCGATGGGTCTGACCCTGTGGAAGGGCCTCGGCTGGTACATGGTCTTCTACCTGGCCGCCCTCGGGAACGTGCCCAGGGAACTGCACGAGGCCGCGCAGATGGACGGCGCCGGCGCGGTGCGCCGCTTCTGGCACATCACTATCCCCGGCGTCCGGCAGGCCATGATGCTCGTCGGCACGCTCACCGGCATCGGCTCGCTGCGGGTGTTCACCGAGATCTACATGCTCGGCAGCTCCACCGGCGGTCCCGGCGGCGCCGACCGCACCCTGCCGTTCTACATCCGGGACGTCGGTCTGGACCCGATCACCGGCAACGCGGGTTACGGCTCGGCCGTCAGCGTGGCCCTGTTCGCGCTGACGCTGGGGCTGACCCTGCTGGCGCAGCGTCTGACCAAGGAGGACGAGTCATGACGACGAGTGTCGTCGAGACCAAGGGCCGTCGCCTGATGCCGCGTTGGCGTGACTACGGCCGCCCGCGCGAGCTGGTCGTCCGCTATCTGCTCCTCCTCCTGGTGCTCGGCCTCACCGTGGGCCCGCTGCTGTGGCAGCTGCTGGCCTCTCTGAAGGGCACGAGCGAGGACGTCTTCGGCGCGGACGCCACCCTGCTGCCGCACCACCCGACGCTGCGCGCCTACCGGACGGTCTTCGACCAGGTACCGGTGTGGTCGTACATCAGGAACAGCCTGATCGTGGTCGCCCTGTCGATCACCAGCCAGCTGGTCTTCTCCACGACGGCCGGCTACATGCTCTCCAAGCCCGCCTGGAAGGGCCGCAAGGCGGTCTGGGTGGTGCTGGTCGCCTCTATGATGTTCCCCTTCGAGTCGATCATGGTCTCGCTGTTCATCAGCATCCGCGACCTGGGCCTGGTCGACAGCCTGGCCGGCGTGTGGCTGCCCGGCTTCGTCGGCGCCATCAACGTCCTGCTCATGCGCGGCGCGTTCCTCGCGGTCCCACGCGAGATCGAGGACTCGGCGATGCTGGACGGCGCGAACGAGTGGCAGCGCTTCAAGTACCTGTATCTGCCGTCCGCGTGGGGCGCGATCATGGTGGTCGTCATCAACACGTTCATCAGCGCCTGGGACGACTTCCTGTGGCCGCTGATCGTGCTGCGTTCCGAGAGCAACATGACGCTCACGCTGGGGCTTTCGCGTCTGCAGAGCTCGTCGTTCGGCTACGACCAGCGCATGGTCATGGCCGGTTCGGTGATCTCCGTGATCCCGGTGCTGGTGCTCTTCGTGATCACCCAGCGATGGTTCTACAAGGGCGTGTCCTCGGGAGCGGTCAAGATCTGAGGTCCAGGGTCAGCGGTACGGCGGTGAGGGCCGCCCGTGCCGAGGAGGCGACCCGGATCTGAACGACGTCGGCGCCGGCCAGTTGGTCGGCGCCGAGGCGTGTCACTACCGTGCGGCACTCGCCCGGCGCGAGGTCGACGCCCTCGAACGCGCACAGTTCGAGGGTGCGCGGCCAGGTGGCGGTGATCATCCGCCGCAGATAGACCTGTACGACCGAACGCCCCTGCCGTGCACCGGTGTTGGTGACCTCGACGGTGACGTTACGGCCGTCGAGCCGGGGCGTACCGAACGCGAAGTCCGTGTACGCCAGTCCGTGCCCGAAGGAGTAGGCGGGCTCGGCGCTCTCGTCGACGTAGCCGCCGTACTCGGTGTCCTTGTGGTTGTAGTGGACGGGGAGTTGGGTGGCAGAGCGCGGCACGGAGACGGAGAGCCGTCCCGTCGGTTCCGCGAGCCCGAGCAGCACCTCGGCGATCGCCTCGCCGCCCCACGGGCCCGGGTACCAGGCGGTGAGCAGGGCGGGCGCGGTGTCCGGGACGACGTGCGGGCGCCCCTGGACCAGGACGACCGCGGTGGGCGTGCCGGTGGCGACGACGGCGTCCAGCAGCGCGTACTGGGCGGCGCCGAGCCGGAGTCCGGCGAGGTCGACGCCCTCACCGCAGGTCATGTGGTCGACGGCGATGAGGGCCGCGCCGTTGGCGTCGAACTCGGTGTCGGCGCTGCGCGCGCTGCTGCCGCCCAGCACCAGCACGGCGAGGTCGGCGGCGGTAGCCTCGGCGACCGCGGCCGGGATCCCGGAGCGGTCGTCGCCGGTGAGGGCGCAGCCCCGGGTGTGCCGGATGTCGAGTCCGGGCCGGGCGAGCCGGCGCAGGGCGTCGAGGACGTCGCTGCCGGTACCGGGGCGCTGCGGAGCCGTGTAGTCGCCCGACTGGTGGGCGGTGGTGGCCGCTTGGGGCCCGAGGACGGCGATGCGGGAGACGTTCCCGTCGATGGGGAGCACCCCGTCGTTGCGCAGGAGGGTGGCGGCGGCGCGGGCGACCTCCTTGCTGAGGTCCCCGCCCGCTTCGGGCGCGGAGGACTCGGGAGTCCCGTCGAACAGTCCAAGGCGGAACTTGAGCCGCAGGACCCGGGCGACGGCGGTGTCGAGCACGGTCTCCTCGACGAGCCCGCGCTCGACCGCCTCCTCCAGATGCGTGAAGCCCTCGTCCCAAAGACTCAGATCCACACCGGAGTTGAGGGCGAGCGCGCCCGCCGACACCTTGTCACCCGTGATGCGGGCCAGCCGGTCGACGGCCAGGCCGTCCGCCATGACCAGCCCCTCGAAACCCCATTCGTCCCGCAGGAGTTCGGTGAGCAGGGCGCGGTTGCCGGAGCAGGGCATGCCGTCGACCTCGTTGTACGCCGACATGACGGCGGCGGCGCCCGCGCGAACGCCGGCCCGGGCGGCTGGGAGATGGATCTCGTGCAGCTCGCGCCGGCCCAGCTCGGACTCGGCGGAGTTGCGGCCGCCGACGGTGGCGCCCTGGCCGGCGAAGTGCTTGAGGACGACGGGGGCTTTGTCGGCGGCGAACAGGCTGTCGGGACAGGTGCCTTGCATGCCTCGTACGACCGCCTCCGTGAGCCGGGCGGCCAGGTACGGGTCCTCGCCGAAGCACTCCTCGGTGCGGCCCCAGCGCGGGTCGCGGGAGATGTCGAGCGCGGAGACGAGGGCGACATGGCCGCCGCGGGACCGGAGTTCGGCGGCGGCGTGGGCGGCGGCACGCTCGTACAGACCCGGGTCCCAGGTGGCGCCGACGGCCAGGTTTACCGGGAGGACCGTGCCGTCGAGGGCCATGAGGCCGTGCGGGACCTCCTCCACGAACAGAGCGGGGATGCCGAGGCGGCTCCGCTCCACGACATGCCGCTGCACCGACTCGGCGAGGGCCGCGCCATGCTCGGCGCCCGGCCCGTTGTCGTGGTCGACGCCGGACCAGGCGTCGGCACGCTGCAGGCCGTACAGGGCACCGAGCCCTTCGAAGCGCTCGGTCTCGGCGTACAGGGCGTCGGTGAGTTCGAAGCCGCCGTCGGGCGTGCGCCGGTAGGCGTCCCAGCCGTACATGCGCTGGTTGACCTGCCCCACCTTCTCCCGCAGGGTCATCCGGGAGAGGAGATCCCGGACGCGGGCGTCGACGGCAGCGGTGGGGTCGCGGTAGAGGAGGTCGCTCATCGGCCGGGGCTCTCCGGGCTGTTGTTCACGGGTGTCGCGTGGGCGGGTCCGCTGCCGGGTGACCCGCCGTGGGCCTGTCCGCCGTTCACCGGACCCGGCCGTCGTACATGATCCGCGCCAGCGCCACCGCGCCCGGTCCCCCGTCGGCCACCCAGTCGAGGCTCAGGCCGAGGACATGCAGGCGCTCGGTCAGCGGGACGGTCATCGGACCGGCGGGGCCGAGCAGTCCGCCGGTGGCGACGATCCGCTCGCCGGGGCCGGGCTCCAGCGCGCGGACCGTGTCCAGCAGGTGGTCCGCGGCCTCGTCCAGGATCTCCAACGCGACGGCGTCCTTCTCGACGGCCGCCTCGGCGACCAGCGGGGCGAACCGGGCGAGCCGGATCGGCGGATCGGCCATCACGGCGGGCAGCAGATGCCTGCGGAAGTCCTCGCGCCGGGCGCGGGACCAGTCGGTGATCCCGGTGCCCCGGGCTACCGCGCCAGGCGGACCGGGGGCGCCTGCCTCGCCGTACGACGACACGCTTCCCGAGGGCAGGACGTCGACCGGCAGACCGAGCGAACGCCCGACCCACCCGGCCAGTACCGTCTCCCGTCCCCGCCCGTCCGCCATGCGCAGAGCAGCCCGTACCGCGCTGCGTCCGATCCAGAAGCCGCTGCCCTCGTCGCCGAGAAGCCACCCGTCGCCGTCCACAGTGGTCGTGGCCTGCCGCCCGGCGATGCGCATGGCGACCGCGCCGGTACCGGCGACCAGGGCAAGACCGTCGGCCGGGGCGCCGGGAGCCGCGGCGAAGGCGGCCTCGATGTCGCTCCAGATGCCGACCGGTCCCTCGGGCACGCCGAGCCGGCGCAGCGCCTCGGCGAGGGCGCCGCGGGCCCGGACGGTCCCGGGATCGTCCGCGTCGGCGGCCGTGGCTCCCGCGAAACCGCCGGCCACGGCGACGACCCGATCGCGGGCCCCTTCGGGCACCACGCCGACGAGCGCCTCGGCCAGACAATCGGTGAGCTGCCGCGGCGGCACGGTCAGGGCGTTGCCCGGACCGGCCGTGGCCTCGGCCAACAGACGGCCGTCGGCGGCACCGGCGAGCACGACGCGGGTGCGGGTGCCACCGGCGTCGAGGCCGATGACGAGGTTCTGATTCTGGTTCTGGTTCTGGTTCAAATCATTGCCCATCACTGACTATGGTGGTTGATACATTCGCGCAGGACAAGACCATGACGCGAACAACCGGACAGGAACACCAGGAAGCCGGCCCAGGGAGGGTCCCATTTCCACGCTCCGCTTCGGCGTCAACTACACGCCCCGTCACGGCTGGTTCCACTCCTGGCAGGACTTCGATCCGGCCCGGACCCGCGAGGATCTGGCCCAGATCGCCGGCCTCGGTCTCGACCACGTCCGGGTCTTCCACCTGTGGCCGCTCCTCCAGCCCAACCGCACCCTGATCCGGACCGCCGCCGTGGACCAGCTGGTGCGGCTGGTCGACCTGGCCGCCGACGAGGGCCTCGACGTCCTGGTGGACGGTGTGCAGGGCCACCTGTCCAGCTTCGACTTCTACCCGGAGTGGACCCGCAGCTGGCACCACCGGAACGTGTTCACCGACCGCGAGGCGATCGAGGCCCAGGCGGTCCTGCTGCGTACGCTGGGCGGCGCCCTGGCCGGCCGCCCGAACCTCATCGGCCTCCAGCTCGGCAACGAGCTCAACAATCTGGTCGAGCACAACCCGGTGACGGTCGCACAGGTCGACCACTACCTCGACACCCTGCTGGCGGCGGCCCGCGAGGGCCTGGGCGCGCCGGGCGGCCTGGTCACGCACTCCGCGTACGACGCGGCCTGGTACGGCGACGACCACCCCTTCACCCCCGAGGCGTCGGCCCGCAAGGGCGACGTCACCACGGTCCACCCCTGGGTGTTCTCCGGCGACTGCGCCCGCCGCTACGGCCCGCGCTCCCCCCAGGTCCAGCACCTCGCCGAATACGGCACCGAAGTGGCCAAGGCCTACGCCGTCGCCCCTGCCCGCCCCGTCTGGGTCCAGGAGACGGGCGCCCCGGAGCCCCACATCCCGGCGGCCGACGCCCCCGAGTTCGCTCGCGAGACGGTCCTCAACGTGTCCCGTTGCACGAACCTGTGGGGCGTGACCTGGTGGTGCTCCCACGACGTCGACCGTTCCCTGGCCGACTTCCCGGAGCTGGAGTACACCCTGGGGCTCTTCGACTCCGGTGGCCGCCCGAAGCCGATCGCGGAATCCCTCGCGGCCACGATCACGGACCTGCGGGCCGAACCGTGGACTCCGCAGCAGCGGGAGACAGCCCTTGTCCTGGACTGCACTCCGTCCACCCGCTCGACGTCGGGGCCGGGAGGCACGTACTTCGAGACCTGGATGGATCTGCGCAAGCAGGGAGCCCGTCCGGCGGTGGTCCTGGCCGAGCGGGCGAGCGACGAGAGGTACCTGGCGTCAAGGGGGATCAAGGAGCTGTTGCGAACGCCGTGACCGGATGCCTTCAGGAGTGTGGGTCCGCGCCCGACCGCGGTGTCCGCCGCGGGGGCGCGGCCCACCGGCCGGCGACGAACGCCACCGCGCCGGCCGGCAAACGTCACCGCGCCCCGACCAGCACCTCTGCCAGCGCCCGCAGGTTGACCTTCCCACGCCCGTAAGAACACACCACCGCGTCTCGTTCGGGCAGACCTGTGGCGACGCGTATCCCGTCGGGCCGCCGGGCCGTCAGCGCTTCGCTCAAGCGGACCTGCCACGGGTACAGCCCGGCATCGCTGGTGGCGACGACCAACGGCCCGTCCCCGGCCCGCCGTAGGATCATCTCGACCAGCGCCCCCGGATCGGCCGGCTCCCCCGTCACCGCGGTTCCCGTGGCCGAAGGATCCACTGCCCGCACCGCGGCCGGCAGATCCTCCCCACCCCAGTTCAACGCGGGATGCGGCGCCGGAAACAGGTCGACGACGTGCGCCCCGGCCACCCCGACCGGCCCACCCTGTCCGCCCACGGCCCGCCGAGCGGCCTCCAGCCCGGCCTGCGTGTCCCACGGATCGACCACGGCAGAGGGCTCGGCATACCGCGAGGACAGCTTCCGCACCCGTTCCGCCGCCTCCCGTACCCGTCTCTCGGCCAGCGCCCCGGAACGCAGCGCCGCGAGCACCGCGTCCCGGCACGCCAGCGTGACCCCGAGATCGGGCACGGCCACGATCACCTGGTCCGCCCCCGCGGCGATCGCGATCCTCGCCCCCGTCGCCTCCCCGTACCGGTCGGCGATCGCCTTCATCTCCAGCGCGTCGCTGACGAGGACCCCGTCGAAGCCGAGTTCGATCCTCAACAAGTCGCTCAGGATCCGGCGGCTGAGCGTCGCGGGACGGTCCTCGTCGAGCGCCGGGAACACGACGTGGGCGCTCATCAGCATCGGCACCCCAGCGGCGATCGCGGCCCGGAAGGGTGCGAGGTCGAGTTCCTCGTACGGCCTCGGGTCGACCGCCAGTTCGTGGTGGCTGTCGGTGAGGGTGCCCCCGTGCCCGGGGAAGTGCTTGGCGCAGGAGGCGATGCCCCGTGCCTCGGTCGCCTCGATCCACGCGCGCAGGTGCCGCGAGACCCGCTCGGGGTCGTCGCCGAAGGCCCGTGTGCGCACGATCGGGTTGCCCGCCTGCCGCTGGACGTCCGCGACGGGGGCGTACGAGGCGGTGATGCCGAGCACGGCCAGATGCCCGGCCAGCGCGTCGGAGCAGCGCGCGGTCAGGGCCGGGTCGTCGACCACGCCGAGCGCGTAGTTGCCGGGGACCTCCGGAGCGCCCGCGGTCACCAGGTGACCGATGCCGCCGCCCTCGTTGTCGATGCCGACCAGCAGGTCGGGGCGGAGGGCGCGCAGGGTGTCGGTGAGCCGGCGCACCTGCTCCGCGTCCCGGATGTTGCGGGTGAACAGGATGACGCCGCCGAGACCCCGGTCGATCAGCCGCCTGAGCGTGTCGGGGACGACGGTGGTGCCCTCGAATCCCGCGACCAGGCAGCGATGGGCCGCCTCGTCCAGATCGGCGGGGAGAGCTGCGCGGGCGGGCAGGGGGTCGGCGTGTGTCACCCCTGGAATCCTCTGGTTAATCGAGCCGAAAGTCAACAGAGAAATGGCTCATCCATTCACCACCGCACCCCACTCGGCCCACCTCGATCCGGCTCGGCGCCCGCCGGGTCAGGGCCGTCGGCATTCTGTTGCCGGAAGGACTCCCCCAGATGAGCACCTGTCACGGCCGCTTCCGGCGTGTAGGTGAATGCCTGTGAGCAGAGGCATCGCCTGACGGCGCCATCTTTGTCACGTTCTTGATGCCGACCCTGTCGACGGCGCATCGCCTGGTGTTCTATAAAAGCTATAACAGAGCGACACCGGGAGCGGACATGATCCTCAGCCTCGACATGGACAGCGAGGTGCCCATCTACCAGCAGATCCGGGACCGCATCGTCGAGGCCATCGCCTCCGGTCAGCTCACCGAAGGCAGCTCACTGCCCTCTACGCGGCAGCTCGCTGTAGATCTGGGCATCAACTTCCACACCGTGAACAAGGCCTACGACCTACTGCGACGCGAAGGACTGCTGCGGGTCAACCGCAAGAGCGGCGCCCTGGTGCAGCGCGACACCCGCAGCGGTCCGCCCGCACCGGGCTTCACCGCCGAGTGGGAGACCCGGCTTCGGACCCTGCTCGCCGAAGCGGTCGCCCATGGGACCGGTGACCCGGCGGTACTGGACAGTTGCCGCTCCGTCCTCGTCTCGTTCACGTCACCCGCGCCCCCTTCCCCCGGCGCGAACCCCGGTGCAGAGCAAGGAGATTGAGCGTCATGAACAGTGCCGATGTGTTGGTCAACGTGTTCATACCTGCCGTGCTTGCGGTAGTGGCATGGTGGCTGCCGTCGCTCACCAGTCCGACTTTGCTCTTCGGGGTACGGAGCCCCGATGCGCGGGCGGACGCCCCAGGGATCGCCGAGCAACGCAGACGGTACCGGAGGCAGGTCGCCGCGTCCGGTACGGTGCTGATCACGGCGGGAGTCCTGGTGAGCGCCGTCTTCCGCTTCGATATGCCTGGCGTCATTCCCCTGCTGACCGTTGCCGCCTGCACAGCGGCCTACAGCCGGGCACGAGTGGCGGTCATGGCGGTCAAACGGCGTGAGGACTGGTACGGCGGGCTACGCCAGGGCGTGGTGGCGGACACGGCGCTGCGTACCGATCCGGAACGCTTCCCCTGGATGTGGGCAGTCCCCGCAGTCCTCGTTTGCATCGGTACGACAGTGGTGGGCGTCCTGCGCTATCCGTCACTGCCGGACCGCATTCCCGTGCACTTCACCGGCTCCGGCAGCGCTGACCGCTTCGCCGCCAGGTCGATCGGCACCGCGTTCTTCCCGGTGTTCGCTCAGGCCGCGCTCACCGTGCTGCTCTTGGCGCTGACCTGGCTGTCATTCCGGGCTCGGGCGGATCTCGATCCGGCGCGGCCGGCCGACTCCGCCCGCAGACACCGTCGTTTCTCGGTTCGTACCGCCATCTCCCTTCTGCTGCTGGCAGCGTTCACCAACCTCTCGTTGCTCGCCGAAGCGTGGGCGATGTGGCACGCGGGCCAACGGGTGTCCCCGGCCCTCATGCTGCTGCCCATCCTTGCCGGGCTGGTCGTGGTGATCGGTATTGCTGTCCGCACCGGGCAGGGGGGCAGCCGACTGCGCGCTCACGACGGCGCGGTGGCGGAAGAGAGCACCGGCATGGTGCGGCGCGACGACGACCAGTACTGGCGTCTGCTCGGCTCGGTATACGTCAACCGGGCCGATCCCGCACTGCTCGTTCAGAAGCGGTTCGGCATCGGCTGGACCGTCAACTTCGGCAACCCGCGGGGTGTCGTGCTGCTGCTCGGGCTCATTCTGGCCCCCGCGCTCGTCGTACCGCTTCTCGTCCACTGAGCGCGTCCGCCGACGGCAGACGGGTCATTGCTCAGGCTTCCGGCCAGGGCGTGTTGACTCCGCACCCGGCAAACCAACCATCCCCGGTTTTCCCACCCTCTCTCACAACTTCAGACCATGAGGAGAACACATGCGTTTACGCACCCCCTGGCGCAGCAGAATGATCGCCGTGCTCATAGTGGCGGTCGCCGTCGTCACGGCCGGGCCGATGTCAGGCACGACCCGGGCGTCCGCGGCACCCCGGGCCGCCCTCGTATCCGCCGTGGACCGTGAGGTCCGCTTCACCGCGGACGGCACCACCGCGTACGGCACGCTGCACATACCCGCCCACCGCGTGGGCCGCAGGCTCGCCGCGGCGCTGTTGCTTCCCGGCAGCGGCCCGACCGACCGCAATGGCGACGAGCCGCCCGGCTTCACTCCCCACACCCTGGCCCTCATGGCCGGCGTCCTCAGCGACGACGGCGTGATGACCCTGCGTTTCGACAAGTACGGCACCGGGCGGACGGGCCTGGGCGGACGCAGCAGCGCTCCTGACATGGCCGCCTACACGCGACAGGCCGTGGCCGCGTACAACACCCTGCGCGCCCAGCCTGAAGCCGATGCGCACGCGCTGCTGGTGGTCGGGCACAGTGAGGGCGGTCTGCAAGCACTCCTCGTCGACCGCGCCGTACAGCCGAAGCCCGCTGGGCTCGCGCTCATCGCCCCGCAGGACATGCGGCTTCTGGACCTGATCCGCCTGCAATTGGCGACTGAACTGAACAAGGCGGTCGCGGCAGGGCAACTCACAGCGCAGCAGGCGTGGTTGAACAACCGGGGTGTGGCCAGGGCCATCGCGGACTTCCGCGCCCGGCGCCCGGTCGACACCTCGGGGCTACTGCCGTCCCTGGACTCTCTTCTCAAGGGCATGTTCGGACCGGTCAACGCGGATTTCGTCCGTAGCGATGACGCCATCTATCCGCCGTCCGTCGCCCGAGGCATCGCGCACGGCACGCGTACGCTCATCACCTGCGGCACCGAGGACACCAACGTGCCCTGCCGGACGATGCCTTCTCTGGTGTCGGCCCTCACCGCCGCCCGCACCACCGGCCCAGGACTGCAGGTCCTTGCCGGACTCGACCATCTCCTCCACCCCGTCGGCACACCGGTCAACGACCCGGCGATCGCCCCCGCCGCGCAGCAGAGCCTCCACGACTTCGTCCGTCCCTGGCGGCAGGCCACTCAGGGCTGAGGAACCCTCCTCCATACGTGCATCGCCCCTCGCGGCTGTGCCCCGCTCCCCCGCTGGGTCCATCACCGCGCCGACCACAACGGCGTCGGCGCGCGCCCCACTCCCGCCGAACCCGGAGTCAGCCTCCGCCCGATGAGCCCGACGCAGGTCCTGTCCCTGCTGCTCGCCCTAGCCGCCGCTCTCAACATCACCTTCACCACGGGCCTGCTCGCCCGCCGCTCCGGCGCCGGCCTCCACAAGGCGATCCTCACCGGCGCGGACGCCGCGGGCAGCAGTCCGGGCATCTACTTCGCCGCCGTCGCCGCCTACAAGTGACCACCAGGACACGGCGGACCGGTTCCCGGAGACAGTGGGCCAGGACCGTTCGCGTAAAAGGCATGATGCAGCCCCCGGGATGGGCCGCCGTGGTGAAGTGGGACGGATGGCGGGCGCTGTTCTTGACGGACGCCGGGCATCTGGTGCTGCGCTCCGGCCAGGGGACGGGCCTCCTCCCATCCTTCCCCGAGGTCCGCGCCGGCGCCGCACAACTGCCGGACGCGACCGCGCTCGACGGCGCTACCGATTTCGGCTTGTCAGGGTGATCTCGTCTGAAGTTCCTGATTCGGCTGGAGCGTTGGTTTTATCCAGTGGCTGTTCGCCCAAGACGTCAAGCCACCGGAGGTCGCGCGGCGGCTGTGGGTGAGCGGCCGACGCTCGGGACGGCTGTCAGTGGCAGGGCTGATCGCCGTGCGGCCGGGCTCCCGTACCCGGCTGTGCCACCGCCTGCGCACCCAGTCCGCGGGTAAGGGCAAGCGTCGCAGCATGGGTGAACGCGATTTCTCGCCGGACCTGAATCCCGTCGACGGCGTGTGGGCACACGTCAAGCGCAGCCTGGCCAACCTCGCCGTGGTCGCCCTCGACCGGCTCGAAGCCCTCGTGCGCAACCGGCTCAAGCGCCTCCAGTATCGCTCCGACACCCTCGACCGCTTCATAGCCAGGACTGGTTTGTCCCTTGACACCCCCACGTCACCCTGACGCGTGGGGCGCCGAAGCGGCCAGTTCCCCTCTCCAGCAGCATCAGGGGCCGTCAGGCGGCGGACGAGATAGCCGGGTTGGAGATCGCGGTGGAGCATTCCTGGCTTGCTCTCGGCAGTTGTTGCGTCGACTCCGTCGTGGAGGACTGCCGTGTGCCGGGCGAGGGCGGGTGCGGGTGCGGCTGCCGAGTAGGTGGTCAGACGGTCGTGGGGGTAGTCAGCCCACGTACGGTGTGGGCGGGTGCCTTTCCCCGTCAGGTTCTTCTGTTCGGTCCGCCGACCACTTTGTGCACCCGAGACTGCAAGATCCAGAATAGTGCGACCGGAGCCTGCCGGACTGGAGCCGCGACACTCACATGACCCGCTGGGCGCGGGCGGCGGGACGACATGAGGCGCGGCGATGTGGAGTCAGGTTACGGGCGGCGCATCCGGACGGTTCGGGTAAGACCTACCTCGTGGGCGAGCAGGGCGGCCTGAACACGGTTCTCCAGTCCCAGGCGGGTGAGGATGCGGTTGATGCGGCTCTTCACGTTTCCCTCGCTGAGGTCGAGCGCTGAGGCGATCTGGGCGTTGGACATGCCTCGGGCGACCAGCACGAGGACCTGGAGTTCGCGCTCGGTCAGCAAGTCCGCAGGCCCGCCCTCGCGCAGTGTGGGGACTGGGGTGTTGGGCAGTAAGGCGGCCGGCAAAGCGGTGACGGTGTCGATGAGACGACGCGTGACGCTCGGGGCCAGTACAGCCTCCCCGTCGGCTGCTGCGCGGATGGCCTGGGCAAGCTGGTCGGGAAGGCTGTTCTTGAGCAGGAAGCCGACGGCGCCGGCCCGCAGAGCCGAGTGCACGTACTCGTCCAGGTCGAATGTGGTGAGTACCAGGACACGCGGAGCCTGTCCCGGCCCCGGCCAGCAGGTGGTGATGCGCCGGGTGGCTTCGACGCCGGTCATGCCGGGCATGCGGACGTCCATCAGCACGACGTCGGGCTGGAGCTCGATCGCCTGGGCGACAGCCTGCTCCCCGTCGGCTGCCTCGCCGACGACCGACAAGCCCTCACGGCGGTCGATGACCAAGCGAAGCGCGGTCCGGACGATCTCCTGGTCGTCGGCGAGAAGCACGCGTAGGGTCATGCGCCCAGCTCCGCCGGTTGAGGTGCCTTCGCGCGCAGGACGGCGCACAGCCGCCAGCCGCCTTCCTCGCGCGGCCCGGCCTGCAGCACGCCGTCGAAGGCAGCCACGCGTTCTCGCATGCCGATGAGCCCCCGCCCGGTGCCGGGAACGGCCCGGTGGCCCGGAGGCGGCGGGTCGTTCTCGACCTCGACCGTGAGGCAGGAGTCGTCACCGCGTACGGTCACCTGCACGTCAACGGGGCCGGCGTGCTTGACCACGTTCGTCAGCGCCTCCTGCACGATCCGGTAGGCCGAGACCTGCAACCCCGCTGACGGCACGGCCTGTGCACGGATGTCCGATACATACGTCACCCGGCAACCCGAGGACGTCGCCGCGCCGATAAGGGGGCCGAGATGTTCCAGCGATGGTTCGGGCGTGAGCTGCCGTTCCCGGAACGACAGCAACCCGAGAAGGCGCCGCATCTCGACGAGCGCGGTATCAGCGGTCTGCGCGATGAGGCCGACGCTCTCCACGGCCTCCGCGGCGACGAGAGGACCGGTCGCCATGACGTCCTCGACCGCGCGCGCCTGAACGGCGATGGCACTCACATGGTGGGCGACCACATCATGCAGGTCGCGGGCGATACGGGCACGTTCGGCCACCACCGCCTGATGGGCGTTGAGCTCCTGCTCCGCCTGCAGGCGCTGGTTGAGATCGCGCAAGCGTTCCGCGTCGGCGTCGATCCTGCGCCTGCCGAACCCCAGAAGCCAGGCAAGCGCGAAAAAGAAGACGAACGTCACGGCGCTGATCGGCTCCAACGAGCCCAGGCGCGGGGTCTGCCAGTGCCCGGTGAGGGCGTCGGCAGCGATGGCCGACACGAGGCACAGAAGCGTCCCCGGCAGACTTGCCGAGACCGACGCGTAGCGCGCCAGTGCGTACACACCGAACATGAGCAGAAAGGGGCCGGGAATCCTCCCCCGAATCGGGCTGAGTACCTGAAAGGCGATGTAGAGGCCGGTCGTTACCACCAGGACGGTACGCGGACGCGTCCGCCTCCACAGCAGCGGAAACGTCTGCGCCCCCCACAACGCGACGGCCCAGCCGCTCGGCTGTGGTGCACGGTCCAGCACCGTGACCACATCGAACGACGTCAGCCCGGCGCCCAGTGCCACGTCCGTCAGACGCGGTCGGTCGGCGATCCATTGCTGCGCGGCTCGTAGCGCCGCCTTCACGTGGGTGAACATCTTGGTTCGTCAGGCTAGACGAACGCAGGGCCTGGCGGATCCTTCCTCGGGAGCACATCGATAGTTGCGCCACCGCTTCCGAGATCGTCATGTGGACCGAGGCGTCACAAGGTGCCGCGCTCCTAGCGTCGTCTCCCATGACGAAGCACTCGGTGACGAACCTCCCCATCGGGCAGGCCGGGGCGATGGCGCAGCCTCACCGCGCCCCGACGACAGCGAGCAACTACGCCAAGCGAAGGGAACGTTCGGCCTCTGCCACACGATGGGTACTGCTGACCCTCGGTACGGGAACGATGCTGTTCGCGGTGGGCGGCCGGTGGGACATCGCCGCTGCGGCCTGGATCTTCCCAGTGCTCCTGCTGCGTTTCACCCGCCTCAGCCGCGTATGGACCGGGACGTTGTGGATCTGGCTGGCCCACATAGTCGCCGCCGTCTTCTGGGTCCAGGAGTCGGCGATCGGCTTCAACCTCGTCGTCATCACGGGGTTGACTGCTCTCGCCGCCTTGCAGACGCTGCCGTTCCTGGCCGACAGACTGCTGGTCGAACGGTTGCGTCCCGCGGTGGCGGCCCTGGCCTTCCCCGCCGGCGTCGCGGCCGGTGAGTTCCTGATCACCGTGTTGTCCCCGTTCGGCACGGCCTATGGTTCCCTGGCCGTCACCCAGTACGGTGATCTCCCGCTCCTGCAGGTCATCTCGATCACAGGCCCGTGGGGGATCGGATTCCTGATCGCCTACTTCGCCAGCACCGCCAACCGGATCTGGCAGCGGCCATCGTGGCACAGCGGTGTGGTGTACGGGGTCGTCCTCTTGACCGTCGTGCTCGCAGGCGGCGCCCGGCTCGCCCTCAGCCCGCCCACAGGGGCGACCGTGCGGATTGCCGGGGTGAGCCCCAGCCGGACCGTGACCGACGCGCTCCAGGCCACCCTGAGCCGGTTCGCTGATGGAGCGACAGATATCGCCTCCGCGCCCGCCTCAGAGGTGGAACCGTCGATGAACGCGGTCGAGAACGACCTGCTGGCCTCAACTCGGCGCGAGGCCGCCGCCGGAGCGAAGATCGTGGTCTGGCCCGAGGAGGCCCTCAAGACACAGGAGTCCCACGAGTCCGCCGCCATCGCGGCCGCGCAGGGGCAGGCTCGCCGGTCGCGCATCTACCTGGAGATCGGCGTCCGTGTCTACAGCACGACCGCACCCGCCCACGGCCGGGACGAGGCGATCCTCATCGACCCCAGCGGGAAGGCGCTGTGGACCTATCAGAAGGCACACCCCATCCCCGGCTCGGAGAAGTTCGACCCCGGTGACGGCCGCGTGCCCGTCGTCGACACCCCATACGGCCGCATCGCCAACGTCATCTGCTACGACGCCGACTTCCCTGCCATGATGCACACCCGCGCCGACATCATGCTCGTCCCCTCGCACGACTGGAAGGAGTACGGCGGCCCTCACACCGAGAAGGCGAGCCTGCGTGCCATCGACAGCGGCTACTCACTGATCCGCCAGGACGCGCAGGGCGTCGCGACCGCCTACGACAACGAGGGCCATGTCCTCGCCACCACCGACGCCTTCACCACCGGCCAGCAAACCATGGTGGCCTACGTGCCCACACACGGCGTCACCACGATCTACGACCGAATCGGCGATGCCTTCGCCTGGCTATGCCTGACCGGCGTCATCGTGCTCACCTTCACCGCCCTGGCCCGCACCTGGCGCCGCACCGCCGCCACGGCCAGCACCCACCCCGACTCTTCCGCCGCCTGATAAGCCGTTACGCCGTTGCTGTACCTCGTGGGGTCGCCATCCAACACTGGCGACCCCGTCGTACGGGCATCAAACGAAGCCGACGCGGCAGGAAGCGGTCGCCGGCGTCCACCAGTTCGCCGAGGCAGGCACCGACTCAAGCGCCTCCAGTACCGGGCCGGCTTCCTCAACGGCTTCACAGCCGGAGCCGGCCTGCCCTTCGGCGTCCCGACATCACCCTGCCAAGCCGAATTCAGTATGCGGCCTGTGGGGGTGTCTCAGCCTCAAGGTGTCTCAGGCGGCGCGACTTCCGTAGACGAGACCTGACGGGCTTCGCGGCCACGCGCCGCAGCGGCCGTTCAGAGGTGGCTGTCCAGGAGCTTCCGTACCTCGGCGATGGTCATGGGCCCCGCGCCGTGCGCCACCGCCTCTCCCTCCTTCAGCAGGACGTAGGACGGGGCTCCGGTGATCCCGTATCGCTCGGTTGCGGCCGGGCAACGCGTGATGTCGGCGCGGACGGCCGTCAGGCGGCCCGTGTACTCGTCGGCGATGTCACCCACGACGAGGTCCATCACCCGGCAGGGCTCGATTGCCTTGGGCCATGTCCCGGTGAAGTATGCGAGGACCGGAACTCTGCTCATCCCGAGGATGAAATTGAACTCCGCGTCCTCACGGGGTCGGTGAACCCGCTTTGTCATGGAAGCTCCTGACCTCACGTTCCGTCGTTCCATCCCCATCATCCCTTGCGCGATGTGCCAGGCTGGCCAGGTCGGTCGTCCGGTTGACCTGTGGGAAGGGAGGCACGGGGCTGTCGCAGAACCACAGTGGTCCCCGGCGCGAGCGGACCGGCCCCGCACCCGTGGGGCAGCTCATGCCAGGGCGGCGCCCTCCACGACAGCATGAAAGCCGTTTTTAGGACACAGCCACCCAGATCGCGGACCAGATGTCCGATGAGCGCATCGCCCACCGGATCCAGTCGAGCTGTATCCACCGAGACCGAGGCGCGATTCCTGGACCGCTCGCGGACGCGGTCGTGGACAATCGAAGTACGCGTCAGCCGACCCTGGGACCGACCGCCAGCGTCAGTTCAAGGATCCGGTGCGGCAATGCGAGATCCGGAAACAGCTCCCGCAGCTGCGACATCCGGTACCGGACGGTCTGGGGATGGACGAACAACGCCGCCGCCACCTCGTCCCTCCTGCCCTGGTGCAGCAGCCACGCCCGCAACGTCTCCTCCAGCCGCCGCGCGGTCGCGGCAGGCAAGGTCCGCAACGGTGCGAGGGCTCGGGCACGCAGGTCTGCGAACGCGTCCACGTCGGCGCTCAGCACCAGCTCGGGCAGATGGTCCTCGGTGTCGCGAATATCAGAGGAGAGGGAGCGCGCGCGGACGGCTCGTGCGTACGAGGCGGACGCACGAGTCCATGGCCGGGCCGGGCCGACCACGGCGGTGCGGTCGGTCAGCTGCCGCAAGAGATGTGATCGGTCGGCATCAGGGACGAGCAGCACACCGGTGGCGTCCGGCAGATCGTCGAGGACGAGAGCGCTCGGGTCGAACGCGCGGTAGGCGGGCCGGGCCTGGGCGGCGGGCAGCAGGACCGCGGTCAGCGAAACCGGAGGCTGCCACCCGGCCCGTTGAGCAGAGGCCAGCAGCACGTCCGGGCTCGCGCCGGCGACGAGGTCGCGGGCCAGCTGCTCCAGGTGGCGCTCGTGATCCCTGCCCCGGGCGGCCAGTTCGTCGGCGTGGCCCGCGGCGCTCGCGGCGGAGAGCTCGTCGATGTACGCGAAGGTCAGCTCGGCGAACTTGGCGACCTCGGCGGCGGGCAGACCTGCGGGTACGGCACCCGCTGCCAGGCATCGCCAGGCCACGCGGGCACCGACGCGGTAGGCGCTGAGCAGGGCGTCCATCGAACGGCCGTCGCGCACCTCGCCGCGGCCGAGCTCGTAGGCCGCGTCACCGCCGTCGCCGCCCGTGGCGTTCCCGCTCGCGAGGTCCAGATAGTGCCCCAGGGCGGTGCGGACGGCTCGGCGGATGGTGGCGCCCATGTGGCCCGTAAGAGCATTGGCGTAGGGAGGGACCTCGTCGATGATCGCCTGGACGACCTCGTCGGCGGTGGCCTTCAGCCCAGCCCGAAGTACGGTGACCGTCGTCTCATCCAGGGCCAGTTCGCTGGCCCTCCGGATCACATGGTTCACGTTTTATTCCCTGCGAACAATTCTGCCGTCCAGATTTACGTCCTGCGGTTAGGACCTTACGCCCTGAGGCACAGCAAGCTGGAGCCATGACGAGTACAGCCCTCCGCAGCAGGGCGTGGAAGCTGCTGGAGATGGTCACGACGCCGCTGCTGCCGTCGGACTACCTCGACCTGGTCAGCCCGCTGCGTGCGGGCGCCGACCTGCGGGGGCGCATCGAGGCCGTGCACCCCGAGACGGGTGACGCCGCGACCATCGTGATCAGACCCGGACGGGGCTGGCGCGGCCACACAGCCGGTCAGTACGTGCGGATCGGGGTCGACGTCGACGGGGTGCGCCTGTGGCGTGCCTACTCCATCACCTCGCCGACCAACCGCCAGGACGGCCGCGTCACGATCACCGTGAAGGCGATCCCGGACGGCAAGGTCAGCAACCACCTGGTCCGCAGGGCGACTCCGGGCACGCTGATCCAGCTCGACCAGGCGACCGGTGACTTCGTGCTGCCGCAGGCCAAGCCCGCCAAGGTGCTCTACCTGACGGCCGGCAGCGGCATCACGCCCGTGATGGGCATGCTGCGCGACACCGAGTTCGACGACGTCGTCATGGTCCACTGCGCGCCACAGCCGCAAGACGTGATCTTCCGCAACGAACTGCACGGCCTGGTCACGGACAAGAAGCTGCGGCTCACCGAGGTGCACACCGCCACGGACGGCATGCTCGACATCGCCCGTCTCGACGAACTCGTGCCCGACTGGGCCGAGCGCGAGACCTGGGCCTGCGGGCCCGCGGGCCTGCTCGACGCCGCCGAAGAGCACTGGAGCGAGCACGGCGTCCAAGAGCGCCTGCACACCGAACGCTTCCGCCCCGGCATCGTCGTCGCCGGCGACGGCGGCGAGGTCACGTTCAGCGCCACCGGCAAGACCGTAGACGCGGACGGCGCCACGCCGTTGCTGGACATCGGCGAGGAGGCCGGCGTGCTCATGCCCTCCGGGTGCCGCATGGGCATCTGCTTCGGCTGCATCACGCCGCTCAAGGCGGGCGCCGTCCGCGACCTGCGCACCGGCGAGATCACCGAGGCCGAGCCCGGCGTCCTCATCCAGACCTGTGTGTCCGCCGCGGCGGGCCCCTGCGACATCGAACGGTAGGAACACCTTGACCGCCATCGACCCCACCGCCCACCTGACCGCGGAGCAGATCGAGGAGCTCGGCCGCGAGCTGGATGCGATCCGCGACGAGGTGATCGCCACCCGCGGTGAGAAGGACGCCGCCTACATCCGCAAGGTCATCTCGGCGCAGCGCAAGCTCGAGTTGGTCAGCCGGGGCGTGCTGCTGTTCTCGATCTTCCCGCCCGCGTGGCTGATCGGCACCGCCGGGCTGTCCGTGGCGAAGATCATGGACAACATGGAGATCGGCCACAACATCCTGCACGGCCAGTGGGACTGGATGCGGGACCCGAAGATCCACTCCACCACCTGGGAGTGGGATCACGTCTCGCCGGCCGACCAGTGGAAGCACTCCCACAACGAGCTGCACCACACGTACACCAACGTGATCGGCAAGGACAACGACCTCGGCTACGGCATCATGCGCGTCGACGAGGACCAGAAGTGGCACCCGTTCCACCTCGGCCAGCCGCTGTGGAACTTCATCAACGCCTGCTTCTTCGAGTACGGCATCGCTGCGTACGACTTGGAGCTCGGCAAGAACCTGCACAAGCGCCGCCGCAAGAACCCGGAGTTCCGCGCGCGGGCCAAGGCCGTGGGCCGCAAGATCCGCAAGCAGGTGCTCAAGGACTACGTGATCCACCCGCTGCTGTCGGGCCCGTCGTTCCTCCCTACGCTCGCCGCCACGTTCACCGCGAACCTGGTGCGCAACCTCTGGTCCCACTCTGTGATCATGTGCGGGCATTTCCCCGAGGGCGTGCAGGTCTTCGAGCGCCGGTCGATCAAGGGTGAGACGCGCGGCCAGTGGTACCTGCGCCAGATGATGGGCTCGGCGAACATCAGCGGCAGCAGGGCCATGCACTTCATGACCGGCAACCTGTCGCACCAGATCGAGCACCACCTGTTCCCGGACCTGCCGAGCAACCGGTACGCCGAGGTCGCGGTGAAGGTGCGCGCGCTGTTCGAGAAGTACGAGCTGGAGTACGTCACCGGTCCGCTGCCCAAGCAGGTGTTCTCCGCGTGGCACAAGGTCTTCCGGCTCTCGCTGCCGAACAAGAAGCCCAAGGTCAAGACACCGGATCGCGAGCAGGAGCTCGTCGCGGCCTGATTTCCGGCATTGGTTCAGATCTTCCGACCGTACCGGCGGCACCGCCGGGGCCGGTGAGGTCCGTTGCAGACGGTGGGTGGCCGCGACACCAGACCGTACGACACGGGATCCGGACAGGCCGGTGCCCGGCTGCACTGCCCGGACGCGCACCAGGAGCTCAGCACGCACCCTGGTCCCCGTCGACGTGGGCCGGGTAGTGCTGCACTCACAGCCGGGCACGAGCCTGACTGCTCCGTTCCGGGAGATCTAATCCGGGAACAGCCAGCTGCCGGACGCGACGGCACTGGACGGCGAGGCCATGGTGTACATCAGCTTCGCCGCTGCGCAGTCCCCCGCGCTCTCCCGGCCTCGCTGGCCCCGCAAGCTCGCCGCTCAGCACCTGGCCACATACGTGGCGTTCGACGTCGAGGTGCTCGCCGACATCGGCCCGCCGAACGAGCCGACGTGGTCGACCACCGACCGCAACGAGGCCCTGCTCTGGTATATGGCGCTCGAAGGGAGAGGCGTGGAGGGGACGTGGCCAAGCCGCTCAAATCAGCGTATACGGGCTGGATCCGGTCGTAGGTCCGGCACCACGGGCAGGTTCGAGGGTCACCGGCTTTTCATAGATCGGACAAGGCAGGCGAGCGTTACTGTGCACCGCTCGATGGCGATCGAAAGCGGGCCATGATCTGGTGTGCGTGCTGATCGTCCGGACCAAGGTCCTGGACCACGCGATGGGCCTCTTGGGCCCGACCCGTCTCACAGAGCAGCCGAACCAGGACGTACAGGGCACCACGGTCACCGTCTCTGGCGCGGTCGCGCAGCGCTGCCTCCATCCCCCGATCGCGAAGCGATCTGTTGAGTCTCCGACGTGCGTGGACATCCGTGACAGCGCGCTCTGTCAGTTCCGAGAGCCGCTCCGCACGGGCGAGCAAATCCATGTGCCACAGATGGTTGTCGTGCCTGCAGGGATCGGTGGAGTAGCACTCGGCGCGGGCGCTTACCAACGCGATGGCCGCATCCCAATCCCGGCGCCGTTCAGCTGCCCGGGCTTGCTCGAACCACTCCACAGGACGAGTATCGCGCAGCCCTGCACAGCACCGTGGGAGTCGTCGCCGATGAACGTCCGTCAGGATCAAGCCCCCACCAGTGCCTGCCGAATACTCTCCAAACGGCCTGTCAAGACTACCTGTTAGAGCCCGGCGACAGCCGCCGGGCCCTTCAGGTGAGAAAGCCCCCTACATGCGCGGCCAGACGGCCTGGGCTGTCGGCGCCAGCGGGATCTCGTCCAACCGCAGCCACCGTTCGCGGTTGCTCTGATCAGGCAGCGAAAAGCGGACGTCGCCGGCGCCGTCCGCCTCATACGGGGCATCCCCGACCGCCCGCAGCATGGCGCGCAGCCTCGGGTGAGGCGCCAGCATCGGCCACCGCGCACCTCCTTGGTGCGCAGCGCTACCAGGGCGAGATCGGATCTCCGAGCAACAGGACGCGTACGGCTTCGCCCACGTCCTCGTCACGGACCTCACCGACAGCGAGGGCGCCCACTGGTCCAACGTCGAGCACCGAGCCACCCCTGCCCACCTCGAACCCTGCACCGGCTGGGCGATGGGCAACACGGGCATGGTCCGCGTACTCCTGCGATGCGCACGCCTGCACGACCACGGCTTCGGCCCTGGCTTCGGGTGATCTGGAGGGCACGCCGCCCACCACCCCCGAAGTGACCGTCGGCGCGCACTCCTGCTCCGTCTTCCGGACCGGTACGCTTCCCCCGGAGGCGGGGATGTTCATTGCGGTGACTTTCGGCGCTGGTGGTGTCATCTGCTTTGCCATGGGCATGTGGTTCGTCCGGCGGCAACACCGCAGGGGCGCCAGCACCCTCGCGGGGTGGGGCGGACTCGCCCTCGGGGCAGCGCAGTTGATACACGCGGCAAACTCTCTGATCGGAGACCGCCAGCCACTCGGCGTCATCCTCGCCGGCTGCTGCGCGGCACTCAGCATCGTCGGCTACCTTCTGCTGGCCCGCGACCGGGACACCTATCGCAACGGCCCCCGCAGCCGAAAGCGCCGGAAACTGCCCCCGATCCACCCGTGACGGATCGCGAGCGCGGAAGAGCGCGCCACTCCGCAGCATCACTTCAGGTATCGGCACACAGGCCGGATTTGCGCGCGGTCCGGCACGCCACGACGGCTACGTCACCACCTCCCGACTGGCCGGATCCGCCGTCGTAGCCCCCACCGATATTCCATGCGGGGCCCTGCGCCGTGTCCATAGAATCCCGCTCGATGAAGAGACGCGTGCAGTTCACCGAGCAGGTTGTGCCGTTCCGTGACTGCATGCCGACCGGAGATCGGGAGAAGTTCCTGCGGCTTGTCGACAGGATCACAGCTGATCCGGAAGGCGCCGACAGCCACCTTGCCTACCGGACCGACACTGTGACGCGCGCGGCCTGGGAAGACCGTGTAATGGTCCACCATGTCGTGACGAGCTTCTTCGTGGTTGTCATCGAGGCCGACATCTACGACGCGTCGCGTGGTTTCAACGAGGTGTAAAAGTGAGCCGTTCACTTATGTGGAATCGGGTGAACCCGAAATCCTGGCGGGACAGTCGGTGAGTTCGACTCGGAAGCCGACGTCCGGTTCCGTGCCGGTCGAGCAGTCGGTTCGCTGCTCGGCCGGCACGACGCACCATGTGGGATCGGCTCAGCAGCCCGTGGCGTTGTAATTCCAGAACGCGGCCCTGGTCTGCGGTCCGGCGATCCCGTCGGGGGTGCCGGCGTTCTCGCCGACGGCGTTGAGGAACTTCTGCAGCGCCGTGATCGTGTTGGGGCCGACGACCCCGTCGACGTCACCGGCGTTGTAGCCCCAGGCGTTGAGCATCCTCTGTGCCGCCATCCAGCTGTTGGTGCCCAGTTGTCCGTCCTCACTACCGGCGTTGAAGTGCCAGGCGTTCAGGCAGCTCTGCCAGTTCTTGGCCCGGGCTGTATTCAAGCCGAGATTGTTCACCGCGAGGATCTGCCGGCTGCCGACCGCGGGCTTGGTGGCCTGCTGGGGGGCCGCCACGCTCGCGCTCGCACCCGCAAGACCTCCGGCGGCAATGCCGACGACGGCAGTCGCGGCAACGAGTGCCCTGGCCAGAGAAGATCGCATTGCTTCCTCTTTCCGATCGACTGTGCAGGCTTTGGCGCGACCGCCCGCAGGGGCCGTCCGCGCCGCCACAAAGCGTGCCAGGAGCGGACTCCTAAATCTTGGGAAAATGCGACCAGACTTCTCGTATGACTTACTTCAGGCCATATTGTTGGATCCGAGATGGTGACAGGTGGGACAGCAAGGCACGACAGCTCCCCGACCGCGGCGATGTGCGCGGCGCTCGAGGGAATCGTGGCCGAGTGGGTCGCGTGACTTCAGGCCTCGGCCCGGACGGATGAGGCGGCCGGCCGGTGCGGCTGGGAGGTGACCGAGTACGAGAAGGCCGCCAGCGACCAGGGCATCAAGGCCCGGTTCGGGCGGTGGGCGCTTGAGGACATCGAGCGGCTCGCCGGCAACGAGGACCTGGGGGCGGACATCCTGGCCGCGCGGATGCCGAGGCCTGAGCCGACTGCGCAGCGCCTGGAGATCCGGCGCCGGCACCTGGACCACCGCATCGAGGCCGGATGGCCGATGCCGGTGCCAACCTCGACAACCTCTGGCTGATCGAGTGGATCTCACCGACGTTGCACGGCCGCACGCACGACCTCACTGCGGCCCACGCCCACCGGATCATCCGGATCTGCGAACGCCAGGGCGTTCCGGTCCTCGCCGACCGTGCCTACGTGGGAGACGGCCCGTGGGTGACGACACCCCTCAGACGCCTGCCAGGACGCAACGTTGCACGACTGAAGTCCCAACGGCAGCGCTGAAAGATCTCGCTGAATGTCGTCGATCATCTAAGATCGCCGCACGAAAAACGGTGCGAGGTGGCCGCGTGCTCTGGTGGGCTCTGGTGGGCTCTGGACGAGATACGACTGCAGGTGACGGGGCGCAACGCCCGTTACTCGCAGGTTGTGTTGGAGCTGGCCCGGAAGCCGAGTGCCTCGTCCTCCTCACCAGCTCAGCAGACGTCTGGCCCGTCACCACGGCGGAAACGGGTGACAGGCCAGACTGACCTGAAGGCACGCGTCAGCAGCCGGTGGCGCGCCATCTCTGCCTCGACGCACCACCGGTGGCGTAAGGCATCGGGGCCCGGCTCGTACGCAGGCCCTCCCTTGGCCGTAGGCGACAGTCCTTACAGCCCGCTGGGGCGCCTCGGCGCACGGGCACCCATCTCACATCTCATCTGTCTGCCGC
>NZ_JBIWOA010000060.1:0-42851 GCF_044767525.1 Streptomyces sp. NPDC101234
ACCCGCCACCCCTGGCTCGTCCAGGCGTTCGGCAGCCACCTCCTGTACGGGCCCGGCCAGGCCCGGCACAACGACCTCAGCCTCGCCATCTACGAAAAGGCAGGCTTCAGCGCCGCCTCCGCGGACCAGGCGGCCGCCACCGTGTTCACCTTCGTGCTCGGCAGCGCGCTCGGCCCTGCCGCACAGGTCTCGCTGAACCGCCGGCTGAGCAAGAACGGCGCAGACGCCGAGCAACTGATGGCCGACGCCATGACCCGCGCGACCGAGACAGCCATGCAATTCCCGCGCCTGCGCGAACGCCTCGACACCATGGCCGCGACGGAGTACGGCGCAGCGCCCGACAACACCTTCGCATTCGGCATTCAGTCCCTCCTCGACGGCTTCGAGGCCCGCCTCGCCGCCGACCGCGCCACCCAGCGCGAGTGACCCGCCTCGGCCAGCACCCGCCCGACCAGCCACGGCCCCTTTCCGGCTTCGCACCGACACACGAGGGCGTGTTGCGAAAGTGGATCAAGGCCGTGGTTGCTCACTCACTGCGAGATGAGGCGATCTCGCATCGATCTCGCTCACCCACTGCGTTCCACTCGACGAGCCATGGTCTCGATCCAGCACAAAGTGCCTGATCACCAGGAGGTGCGGGTGTTACCGTCCCTCGCATGGCTGAACTGATCGCTCCCACGGGACGGCTGCATTCCTCGTGGCTCACGGCACGTGACGAGTGGCAGCCTGGTGCTCACCAGGACGGGACCGGCCTGCGTCTGGTTGCTGACGATGACCTCAACATTCCTGCAGGATTCGCCTCCTGGGTCGAACGACTGCGTCAGCAGTCAGACCGGTCGCTGCCTGTCGGGGAAGGACGCGTCCACGCCACCCACTGGTGGATCGTAGACGGCGAGACCTACCTCGGAGCCATCGACCTTCGGCACTATCTGAACGCCTTTCTGCTGGAAGGCGGCGGACACATCGGCTACAGCATTCGGCCTTCTGCCAGAAGACGCGGACTTGCCACGTGGGCGCTGGGAGCGGTTCTCCTCAAGGCGCCGGCGCTCGGTCTGGACCGAGTCCTTCTCACCTGTGACGATGGCAACGTCGGTTCGGCGCGCACCATCGAAGGCAACGGCGGCGTCCTTGAAGATGTGCGCAGCACCGAAATCGGGGTCAAGCGCCGTTACTGGATTGCCCTCGACGACGCTGGTCACAGCCATTCATTGATGACAGCGACGAGGACGGTCTCCTAGGCCCAATGCCGTGACTCTGCTGGTGATGTTGACGAGTGGCCGCGGGCTGGGCTGGCGGGGTGCTTTGCTGGGAAGAGTGCGGGGCGGTGTCGTGGTGGAGGTGGTCGCGGTGTCGCTGCGGCCGGAATGTCATCAGCGGATCCCGGCGAGGACACTGCTGACAGCGCGGGCGGCGTGCCCGAAGGGCACCCCGGCGATGCTCATCCGGGACCGGCTCGATGTCCTGTTCGAGGACGAGGAGTTCGCCGCGTTGTATCCGGACGACGGCAGGCTGGGACGGGGCTTCAGCCTGTTGAGGATGGGGCTGGTGTTCCTGCCGGTGGCCGTGGCGACCGGTATCGGCGCCCATCTCGGATCCCGGCTGGTCGGGCGGATCGGCAGCCGTCCCACCGCCGTGGCCGGCATGGCGATCGCGGCGGGCGGCAGTGTCCCGCTGACCCGGCTGTCGGCCGGCGGCAGTGTGTACGCCGGACTGCTGCCCGGCCTGGTGATCGCCTCGTTCGGCCTCGGCGCGGTCTTCGTCACCGCCACGACCACGGCACTGGCCATGGTCGCCCACGAGGAGGCGGGTCTGGCCTCGGGCGTCGTCAACACCTCCCGCGAAGTGGGCGGTTCGATCGGCGTGGCCGTGATGTCGACGGTCGCCGCGGCCGGTATCGAGCATGGGGCGGTCGGCGGCTTCGGACGCCTTCATGCTCAGCGCGGTCGCGGCGAGCGCGCTGGTCGCCCTGGCGCTCGTACCGCGCGGGAAGCCGCAGATGACCAGGGGCCCGCACGTCCACTGAGACTGTGACGAGGGCAGCGGTACTACAGGCCGCTGCCCTCGCCGACCATCTCGGGTGTCAGTGCGGGCGGTCGGTGAGCGGCGGAGGCTCAGAACCGGTCGAGGATGCTCTGCAGCTGCTTGACCTCTGCGGACTGGCCCGTGACGATGTCGCCCGCCATCTTCTTGGCGTCGGCGTTGTGGCCCTTCTTCTGCTCGTGCTTGGCCATGGTGATCGCGCCGTTGTGATGCTGGATCATCATCTGGGCGAACATCTTGTCGAACTCGGCGCCCTCCATGGACTTGAGCTCCTTCACGTCCTTGTCGGACATCATGCCCTCGCCCATGCTCATCCCGGGCATGTCGCCCATGGCTTCCGGCTTGGCCCAGGACTGCAGCCAGCCCTTCAGGGTCGTGATCTCGGGGTCCTGGGCCTTCTCGATCTTCGCAGCGATGTTCTTGATCGCCGAGTCGGAGGCGCGGCCGTCGGCCAGCTTGGCCATTTCCAGGGCCTGTTCGTGGTGCGGGATCATCATCTGGGCGAACTTGACGTCGGCCTCGTCGTAGGTGCCGGTCGTGGACGTCGACGTGGCGGAGGACGTGCTGCTGCCGTGGTCCATGCCGGGCATGCCGCCCATGTCGTCGCTGTTGCTGCCGCAAGCCGAGAGGATCAGGGCTCCCGCGGCTATGACGCCCAGGGCGGCGATGGGGCGGGTGGGCCTGCGGCGCAGGGTGCGGGTGAAGGCGGTCATGGTCGATGTCACCTCGTGTGTCTGGTTCTTGTGGCTGTTTTGGCGCATACGGCATCGCGGGTCGCGTGTTGCACGCGACTGCGAGGGCGGTTCGGCCTACAGCCGCAGAACCGACAACTGTGTGAGATGGGGGCCGCGCGGAGGCGGGTTGGGCCGCAGCAGGACGGGAGCCTGGGCCAGGAGATGCGCCAGCCAGTCGGGGCGGCGGGCGAGTGCCGCGCGCAGAAGCGCGGCAAGAATCCAGGCTCCGAACAGCACGGCCAGACACAGCGACAGCATGTCCATCGGCGGCAGGGGCACGTGAGCCGACGGCGACCTGCCGGTGTTCATCGCCGGGCGCGCCCCCGTGGACGCGTCGGCTGAGCTGGCTTCGTGAACCGCCGGACCGTCTCCCACCGCCGCTGCCGGAGCGTGGGATGCCGTGATCATCCCGGCGGAAGGGGAGTCAAGGTGTCCCAGGGTGTGCATCACGAAGACGCAGACCGCGAGCACGACGACGAGCAGCAGATGCCCGAGGGCGCCTGCTGTCCGTACGCGTCGGCTCACGTGCACGCGGGACCTCCGGGGCGGGCCGCTGTGGATTCCATGTGGATCTCGGCATCCGAGAGTACAGAAGCGGACGAGGGCGTGCCGCAGGTGTTCGCTGTTCTGGATACGCCCCTCACTCTACTAAGCTATTTGGTATTCATGGTTGTGGCAGAGGGCGGGCGGATGCGTACCTGGACGCCGCGTCAGTGGCCGGCGGCGGTGGCCCTCGTCGCCGGTGTCACGATCGGCGTGCCGACCGGAGGCGTCCCACGCCCTCCTGTACCCGGATGGCCCCCGTGCTGTGGTGGAACTATCCGGTCTGGACGGTGTCGTCGCTGCTCATGGGTCCGCTGGTGGCGACCTGCATCGGGCAGCCTCCGGCCGTGAGGAGGAGTGGGCCGCGCTCGCGCCGCGTCATCTTCGCCGGGCTGCTGTCCGGCTTCGCCATCGGCTGTCCGGTCTGCAACAAGCTGGTGGTTCTGGTCGGCGGGGTCAGTGGCGCCCTTTCGTGCTGGGCGCAGGCGCAGCCCTTCCTGGCGGTCGCCTCGTTGGCGCTCCTTGTGCACGCGCTCGTACGGCGCCTGCGTGCGGCCGATGCCTGCCCGATGCCGCGGGCGCCGCACCAGGGCCGACGGAAACGCCGTGCGCCGGCTGGGTGAGCTGGAGCGGCCGGGCCTGGGTCCTGTACGCCCACCGGTGCCTGTCAGCAGTGCACGGCAGCGCTCATGCAGGTGTGACCTTCAGTGATAGACGGCCAGAGACGTCCGAGACTCCGCTGGTGGACGATCGGTGCTCAACGACGGTTGGCCATTTCGCTCAGAGACAAGTGGCCCCCGCTGGCTCGACTTCGGCGTGGATGCGTCACTGGCAGGCATCCGACCGCGCCTGGGACACCGGTCTTGTCGTCCTCAGGTGGGCCGGTCGTCGCCAGGGTGGGCCGGATGGCCCCTGGGGCCTCTGCCGGCCCGCTGGGAGTCTGGGAGCAGACAGGCCCGCGGCCTCACTCGACGGCCGTAGGCGGACCGGCGGGAAGAGGTGAGGATCATGACCCGCAGGCGCACACGCGCGGCCGTCGCCGCCACCCTGGCCCTGACAGGCGCGCTGGCCCTCGGGGCATGCGGGGCCGACGCCGTCAGCAGCGGCAACGCCGGAGCCACCATCCCCACCGCATCGGCCGGTACGACGCCTGGACCTTCGGCGGGTGGTACCTCACCCTCCGCAGGGCCTACCAGCGGGTGGGGCCCGGGCATGTGGAGCGGCAACCGGGGCCCAGGGATGATGGGCGGCGACTCGGGCTCGTGGGCGCCCGGCATGATGGGCCAGGGCATGATGGGCAACTGGTGGCTGGCGGGCAACGGCAACCGGGTACAGACCCTTGGCCAGGCCCGTCAACGGGCGCAGGTGTTCGCCGACCGACTCGGCCTCAAGGCCGGCGAGGTGATGCAGTTCTCCAAGAACTTCTACGCCGAACTGAAGACCGGCGGCGGCCGTATGGCCACTGAGGTCCTGGTCAACCCGGTCGACGGCGCCGTTCAGATCGAGTACGGACCGGCGATGATGTGGAACACCGACTACGGCATGCACTACGGCAGCCAGAGTCAGGTGCGCGTCTCGGCCGCGCAGGCCCGCAGCATCGCCCAGCAGTGGCTGCGCAGCCAGGGCACCGGTCGCACCGCGGGCGAGGCGGATTCCTTCCCCGGCTACTACACCCTGCACACCCTCAAGTCCGGCAAGATCACCGGCATGCTGTCGGTCAACGCCACCACCGGCCAGGTCTGGTACCACAGTTGGCACGGCGACTTCGTCGCGATGAGCGGCGGGTGACGAGTACCCCTCGGGCCACGGCAGGCGCAGCGCACTGGAAGCGTGACGATCGTCGCGCAGGAAGCTCGGCAAGCAGACCGCGACGAAGTCCCACACCGTCACCCCGCCGTTTCCTCACGCCTTGGCCAAGTGGGTCTGCGACTGGCCGTCTATCGCTGAAGTCACAGCAGGACGCCCTCGCGGACACGCCGGACCCGACGGGCGCTCTGGCCGGTCTCGTGGGACAGATGAGTACGGTGGAGGTGGACGCGCTACGGGGCGCCACCCATGCTCTGGACGGCGCGAGCGAGGACCTCGTCGAACAGATCCGTGAACTGACCGGGGGAGGTGCCCCACACGCCTTCGACACCACCGGGGTACCGCGCGTGATCCGGAACGCGGTCAAGGCCCTGACCGCACAGGGCTCCCTCGTATTCGTCGGTCTCGGTGCCGGTGAGACCGGGATCGACACCATGGATCTGATCGGGGCAGGCAAGTCCGTCCGAGGCAGCATCGAAGGTGACGCGAATCCGCAGGACCTCATCCCACTGTTGCTCGACTGGCAGGCCCAGGGCCGCTTCCCGGCCGAGCGGATGATTTCCGCCTTCCCGTTCGAGGACATCGACGAAGCGGTCGCACGCATGCGGGAGGACGTCGTGAAGCGTCTCTGATCAGCTAAGTGATCCTGCGTGATCCGCGTGTTGCGGGATCGGTTGGATCGTTTGCCAGCGAGGCGGGGTGGCGTGGGCGTGGAGGTGGAATCCAGCGCCCAACGCTGCCCCGCTCGGCTTGTGCCGCCTGGTGGTCTTGCTGATCGTCTTCACGCCCTGGTGCCGGTGGGCTGCGCGGGGCAGCCGCTTCCGGCCCGGTGGTGCGTGCCCCTCCGGACGCTGGCCCGCCCGGCCACGGGGCCGGGTGGGGGAGGGTGCCCCGCGTCGCCTGGGCGCGGGGCGTGTGGTTCGGTTCCGGGTCGGGCCGGTCTTCGACCGGTCGCCCCCGGTGGCCGTGGGTGTGATGACCGCTTTGGCTTCGAGCTTGTCCACCACGGCGCGGATGGTCATGGTGCCGGTGGCACGGTCAACGACGGTCTTGGCCTGGTGGGCGAGTCCGCGTGTCGCGATGCGCCGCCATGCGCCTTGGTCGCGGTCACCCTGCCAGCGGCAGGGCGGGTTGGGGCAGATCGCCCACTTCCAGCCGGTCACGGTGGACCGGTCGGGGGCTTTGCGGTGGCGTAGCGGCATCAGGCAGTGCGGGCAGTGCTTGGAGGTGTTGCGCGCCGGAACGGTTACCACGGCGATCCCGGCTTCCGCCGCCAGGTGGTGCATGCGGTCGGCGATCTGACCGCGCACCTGCTGCGCCAAGCGGGTGTTGTGGGTGCGGCCCATGTCCTTTGCCTCCATCGAGCGGAGGTCTTCGAGGTAGATGACGGTGGCCCCGGCAGCGATCGCCTGATCGACGGCCCACCGCGCGGCGGACCACGCCAACGCGTCGTTGAGGTTCGACCGGCGGTCGGCGACGCCCCGCATCTCGCCCAGCAGGACGGCGTGCTTAGCTGTGAGCGGGTGCTGTTCCTGTCCGGCGATGAGCCGTGTGTAGTGGTCGGTCTTGGCGTGCAGCTTCTCCCCGTGACGGCGCAGCCGGTGCTGCTTGGCCATCACCCCGCCGGCCCGGTACTGCGCGCCGGAGCCGAGTGCGGTGATCGTCCCGTCCTGGTGGAGCCGGGCCGCGCCCGCGCTGAGGAGGGTGTTCAGGCCCCAGTCCACCCCGAGCGCGACCATGTGGCCGCTGCGCTGGGCCTTGGGGACGGCGTGGGTGTAGGCGAGATCGGCCCTCACCATGCCTGCGACGATCCGCAGTGTCGGCAGGTGCAGCACCGCCGACGCCGGGACGGTCGGGGGCAGGGTGATCGGGCACGCCACCCACGTCCAGTCCCGATACCCGGCCGGGTCGGGGCGAGTGGGCAACTGCAAGCGGACCAACGCCCGCCCCGGGTTCATCTCGCCGCGTTCGATCGTGGCCTGCTGCCCGTCGCACGCGGACAGCAGCAGCATCCGGGCCACCCTGGGCGTGTCTTCGAGCTCGAACACGTCCACGGGCAGCCGACCGCAGTCCTGCCGGTACTTGGCGGCCTGCCGTGTGCGGCCTTTGATGATGCTGGAGGGCAGATGCTCCCCGCCCGGCACCGCGGCCCGTACCTGCGCCCACTCCGCAGGGGTGCGCCCCCGTGGATCGGCCGGCCACGTGGCCACAACCCCGGTAGTCAGGTCAGCGCGCCACTTCGCCGAGCGCAGAGCCCGCCCGGCCGGCTCCTGGGCCATGCGCACGATCCGGTCATTGACCTTCACCCCCTCGGGAGCGGTCACGGTCCAGCCCAGGCGCCGCAGCGCCATCCATGCGTTCGACGGCAGCTTTTGGCCCCCGGCGTCCTGCCCGGAGGCGAGGGCATCGACGTCGCCTGCGTTCCAGTGTTCGCCCGTCAGCGCACCGGCCATGCCCGCTACCAGGTCGGCGCACCAGCCGACGCGCTCCGCGAGCGTGGCCTGCGACAGGACTACGCCGCTCTTCTCGTCCACGCCCGTGTGCGCACAAGCGCGCGGGCGCACGCGGTGCGCGAAGTCTCACCATCGGTGAGCGGCAGTTTCCGGCTCACTGCCCACCGCCAGGACGGCACTGCCCGGACTCGGCCAGCAGACGACGTCGGTCATCGGCCGACCGCATCCCGTACAGACGGCCGGCGAAGGTGGTTACCAACGACACGAAGTCTTCGAGGAGTTCGTCCCGGCCGCCGAGCTTCTTCGGGTGCGCTACTTCGAGGGCTGCGCCGTGCACGGCCAGCAGGTGCCCCAGCCAGCCGACCCCGAACCGTGCGAGCCGGTCCCCGTGCGTGACACGCACGACCGTCACCGAGCCACATCGGCGACGGCTCGCAGCAGACGGTTGAGACCTGGCCGGTCCTCCCGCAGGCCCGACGCCCGGTCACGGAAGACCTTGACGATCTCACCAGTGGAGGTGGCCCGCAGCTCCTTCTCCTGTGCTCCCAGCGAGGATTCCTGCCCGCTGGAGCCGGACACGCGCACGTACAGGCCCTCCAGGCGGACACACTCGCTACCGGTGGAAACCTTCATCGCCTCGACGTCGATCGAGGAGAACCGGCGCTCACGGCCGACCCAAGTAACCGGAATCTTCCCCGAGTCAGCCCACACACGAAGCGTCACCGGGTGAACACCGAGACACTTCACGGCCCTTGAGAGCCGGAGAAGTCCCACAGAGTCACCATATGAACACTGAGGGTTCTTAAGCAAATCGGTGAGCCTGTGCTGACCTTCTGAGCCAGCGGCCGAGCCCTGGGGCGGTCAACGGACGGCGTCCAGCACCGATTCCACCTGGTTGAACGTCTGATCGAGCGGTCCGGTCAGCTGTCGACGCCGTCGTTGTCCTCCCAGTGGTCCAGGACGGTAGCAGCGTTTGCAGGGCTTTCGCGGCTCAGCGGCGGCGGGTCCAGGAAGTGGCGAGTGGTGCGGCGCGGTAGCCGGGCACGGATGCCGCGCTGAGGTTTTGTGCGACCGCGGCCGGCTCGACGGGCGCGGGTGCCGCCTGCACGCAGGCGTTCTTGGGCTGCGTGGTGCTCTGTCCGAATCGGCAGGCCACGCCGGTCAGTTTGATGGTGATGAAGTCGGCGATCTGCGCGCCGAACTGGATGGGCTTCCCGTTGATCTCGATGTCACCGACGGTGAATCCCTTGTCCTGGGGTACCTCGTAGATGAACCGCACGGGGTGGGTCGCGTCGCCGCGTTGCCTGATCCAGTAGTCCTTGGGATCGGAGCCGTCCGGGGTGGCCCAGCCGTCCGTGGCCAGTTTGTCGAAGTAGAGACCGACCGGGTCGGCGAGGGAGACGTCCGCCTTCTGCCGGGCGAGGTCGTTCACGGCTCCACCGATGTGCGGGTCGCTGTTGCGCTCGGGCTCGCCGTACTTGCTGCAGTGGATGAGTTCCTGCTCGGTGGTCAGCTCGTGGCCGTCGATGACCCGCACGACGGTGGCCGCAGCCGCGAGTTCGATCTCGGCGCCCAGGGTGTTGTTGGGCTGGATCAGATGCATGGCGCCGTCCGTCGCGGAGTCGTTCCACCGGTTACGGGGGTTGTAGGTGCCGGTGGCTCCGAACAGGTCGCTGTGCTGGACGTTCGGGTCGATGTGCGTCCGGTAGAGATCGAGGACCTTGGCCGGGTTCGACTGGCCGAGCAGATGCCAGTACTCGGGTCCCTCGCAGGTGAACATGACCTTGGTGATCTTCCCGGCGGCATTGCGGGTGACGCTCCACTCGCAGTACTCGTCCTGGACGTCCCGGCTGGCGTCGGCCCGCCGCCACCGCTGGGCGTCCGACAGAGACTGGATCAAGACCAGACGGGGGAAGGCCGTCCAGGTGACGGTAGCCTCCCGGGCGTCGGCCGCTGTGTCGGTCTTGGTCAGGTTGTAGAACTGGCTGCGAGGGCTGTCGTTGAGTACCTCATGGGGATCGGGGCCCGTGATCGAGTTGTCGACACGGTCGCTGATGAACATGTTCCAGGCCTTCAGACCGGTCTCGTCGAGATCGTCGAGGTGTCCGGGCGGGCTGTACGAGGTGAGCAGGCTCATGGGGCACTCCTTCGCTGAAAGGTGGCCGGGGACGGGCGAGCCGGGGGCAGCGGTGGCTGTCAGGGGGTGGGCGCGACCGTGCCGTCGTCGTTCATCCTGAGCCGCGGGGCGTCCGCGGGAATGTTGGTGGTCGGCAGCGTCAGCTCGAACTCGTTGAGCCGCATCGCCTTGAAGTCGCGGCGGCGGGACTCTGCCAGCCGGACGTAGTCGTCGAAGCCGGCGGACTCCTGGATTCGCCGGCCGATGTGGCCGAGGTAGTCGTCGATCCGCTGAGCGAAGGCCTTGGGCCAGGTGTCGTCGGCGAGGACCCAGTCGGCGGCGAAACGGCCTTCAGGGCTGCCGGGCGGCAGACTGGCGGCGGCGTCCACGATCGCCTGTGCGATGTGGTCCTGCAGCTCGGTCACGGCGGTCGGCGTGGTGGGGACATGGGTCATCAGCTGCTCCCGCACGGGGCTGAAGACCGGGTTGGTGAAATCGACCATGAACGCGCAAGCGGCGAACTTGCCCGTGATCAGGCCCTGTTTCACCATCTGCCGTACCACCTCGTTGTCCTCGCAGGCCGGCTCCGGTACGACGAAAGCGAAGAAGGTGTCCCCCGGCTGGGAGAAACCGCTGCTCTTCTCCTCCAGGGCGAAGTCGAAGGTTCCCAGGCTCTCGACGTAGTGGGCGGCCGGGACCATGGGAGGACGCGCGGCCGTGACAGGCAGTTCGAGATCGCTCAGGAGCGCGTCGCTGTTCAGCCAGAAGCCCGTGGGCAGCAGCAGGTCACCGCTGGAGGGGGTGATCGTCGAACTCTGGGTCGCCGTACTGGCCAGGTTCACAGCGGTCGAGGTGAACAGATGGCGCATCAGCTGCTCGGGATGCTCCACGGTGCCGTCCTGTGTGACGGCCGCCAGGCGGGCGGAGGTCCAGCGGCTGATCAACGCACGGACGGTCAGCTCGAGATTCTCGGCGCCGATGACCTGCTGATACAGCGGGTCGGAACGGAAGGGGTCGTCCGAGGCCAGGCGAATCGTCGCCGCCTGCGACTGCCAGTTGTTCCAGGGCGCTTTCAGCTCCTTCATCACCACGCTGCCATTTATGTGGCTGTCGAAGCAGCCGTGGCCGCGGGAGCCGGGGGCGAGGGCGGACCACGAGTTGCCCGCCCACACCCACACGGGGCTGATCCGCATGTAGTAGTTGAAGACCTTCGCGGCCGGATCCCAGGCGGCAACCTGGAGAAACGTCGCGGCCGGATCCTCGTCCGCCCCCGTGCTCACCAGCAGGTCCACGTCCCGGCCGGTGGCGGCGCGTGCGACGGCGAACCGCATGGCACGCGGCAGTTCGGGGGCGGAGCCGAGCGGAATCTGCCCGGCCTCGCCGATCAGATACACGGACTGGTTCGCCTTCGTCGCCGGCTCGGGCAGCCCAGCGAGGAGATCCTGCACCGTCAACGGGAAGATGCCCCTGCGGAAGAACGACTCGGCCATCGGATCACCCAGCTCCGCCAGCTCCTGGGCGGCCAGCGGACGGGCCTGCTGGTCGACCCCCACCACGAAGCGGTACAGCCTCGGTGCTTCCCGGGCGTGGGAGTCCGGGTCACCGAGGGCGGCCAGGACCGCGCGGCTGGCGGGGGGTGTCATTCCAGGAGGGGAGCCGCGGGTCCCCTCGGCGTGAGCCTGCTGCAACCAGGCGGTTGCCCGGCGGTGCTCTCGTATGCCGTCCACCGACTCGACCTTTCGTCACCCACAACTGTCCGGTGAGGTGGGAGCGGTGTGTCAGGGGGCTTGAGTGCCTCGCACTCCATGACCAGTCTGCCTCGCCCGAGGACGTGTCGCATCCTCAGCCGTGGAGGACCGCGCACGTGGCTAGTGGTGGCTGTCCGGCCCGCCTGTGCACATGGAGACGTTCAGCTCCTGCAGCACGGAGGCAATCGGATTGCCGACCGTGTTCGCCCCCGATCCGGCGAAGAGCAGCGCCACCACGAAACCCTGCTCGTCGACGATGGCGGAACCCGAGTCACCGTGGTCGGAGAAGACGGCGTCGGGGGAGGTGGCGGCCGTGATGCTCACCTGGTCGCGCAAGGTGTGCACGCCGAGGCCCTCGCCGTAGTCCACCTGGACGGTGGCCGAGATGCCGTCGACCGAGCCGCGGGTCAGTTCCGTCGTCCGCCCGCGCTTGCGTACGGCCATCCCGAGTGTGGCGGTCTTCGTTCCGCGTACGCCGCCGATCTCGACGATGTCACACGACGTCTGCCGGTCCTCGTCGATGGAGACCACCGCACCGTCGACGTGGTCGGACAGCACCAGGCGGAGGGTGGCTCCGAACTCGTCCTGAGGAACACTGCCGTGCTCGATACGGCTGGGCTGCACCATGCGGTCGCCCGCCTGGCCGGTCGCGTCGACGGCGGCGACATGGAAGTTGGTCAGCCCCGCACGGGCCTGGCTCTCGTTGTCGATGACGACGGCACCGAGCGTGCCGGCGAAGATGCTGCCGCCGATGGCCCTGCTCGGGCCCATGCTCACGCCTCCCTGAAGGGGCGAGTAGTGCTTGGCATCCGCCAGCAAGGACTTCTCGGGCAGGGAGGTGACGTGGAGTTCGTAGACGCGTTCCAGCACGTCGGTGACGGCGCCGTGGATCTCCTCGGGAACTCTGAGGTCGGCCGGTATGTCATCGGATTTCCGTGCCACATGAATGCGCACGGCGATCTGGTCCGTGAGCTCGCCGCCGACTTCCTTGTAGCCGACGTCGATTCCGGTGACGCCCGGCTGGTCGATGTAGTGCTGCTCGACCTGCTGCTTGATGGCGACGAGTTCGTCGATCGTTGGCATCATGCACCCCTTCGGTCATCATGGGCACCACATATCACGCTCCCACGTACGCTGCGGCTTCGCTCGGCGAATTGCCTGCACAGGTGATCTCAGCGCCGAGCACGCACAATGGAGGAGTGAAGATGACCCTCGAACAGGCGCTGTCCATTCAGCGCCGCCATGAACAGGGCATCATGTCCTTGCCGTCCGTGACCGGTATCGGCGTGAAACTCAGGGACGACAGGCTCGTGCTGGAAGTCACCGTCGAGCCGGAGACGGAGGTGCCCGCGCAGTTGAAGGTTCCGGACGTCGAGGGACTGCCGCTGGTGGTGGAAAAACGCCGGTACGAGGCGCAGCAGTAGGCGGCAGGAATTGAGAGTCGCTGGGCAATTCCGCAGAGACTTCGGTGTCGGGGCGATGTTGGGGGTACTGGTCGACCTTCCTCTCGCACACCAGTTAGGCCTGCGCAGCCGCGAGTTCAGGGACACAAGTGAGAGGTCTGGAGCTGCGTGACCGCGGCCGCGCACGGTTGCACCGGAGTCAACTCCGGCATCCGTAGCCAAGAACGCGAACGGCTCCCTGGAATCCAGGAGGGAGCCGTCGCGGGTACCGGGACGCCGCCGGCATCCCGTACCAGGTGAACCGCTTCGTCCGCAGGGACCCGCTCGAACGCCGCGTCGCGGCCCGGTTCGTACTCGATGCGTGCCGGCTCGGTGGTGCGCGTCAGCGGTGGTCGACATAGGCGACGAGTCCGCCGAGGGTCAGACCCACCGCGCATCCGTGGCGGAAGGATTCGTGGTGCATGCCCGGGGTGTACTGCGCGGCGGTCATCCCGTACGGTGCGCGGACCCCCAGTTCCACACCGCACAGGCACACGACGTATCCGTGACGCAGGGCGGCGGCCTCCCACTCGAGGTCGTGCGGGACCCAGGTCCGGGAGTAGATCTTCCCGTCGGGCGTCCGCAGCTCCAGCCGGGAATAGGTGTCTCCGAAGTCCTGCCACGGTCCTGGCTGGTCATCGGGTATCTCGTGCAGCTCCCACCCAGGGATCGAGCGCAGGTCGGCGTAGCCGGGCGGCCTGCGTTTCATGCCGAAGCAGACCTCGTCGGGGTCGCGTCGCGGTGGTTCACGCATGCGCAACTCGTCGAATATGGTGGGCCGCTTCTCGTCGCGGCAGACCCCGTCATCGTCGGATTCCGGCGGGTCGGGCAGGCGCAGGTCGGAGAACTCAGGTGGCAGGCGCCTCATGCCGAACAGGATGGCGCCTTCGATCTGCGGTTCCTTGGGTACCTCGGCGAGCGAGACTGCCTGCGGCACGGCCCACTGGATTCCGTAGCCGCCCACGCTCAGGGCACGCCTGAACTCGAAGAGGGCAGTGGGCATGTGACGTGTCTGTGCGTGATCGAGGGTGACCGTGCCTTCCGCAGTCTCCAGACCCATCAGGACGCCCCCGAGCAGCAGCGCGGGGTCGTCGCTGAACAGGATCTGCCCGTGGTCATCGACCTGTTCGTACTGACGCCTGCTCATCTCCTTCACCTCTCCGGCTGGTTACCGTTCCGCGTCCGCGAAGCAGACAACTGGATGTTGAACCATCCTATTGAAGGATCGTTGAACAATCCATACATTGGAACGCGTGCACCACCCAGGCGGCGGTTTCATCGAGAGCAGGGGTGAAGTTGAGTGTGGAGGAAGTACAGACGGGCCGGACAGGCGTGGGTCGGCGGGTGCTGGTGGGCGCGGCAAGCAGCGGCGCGGCGTTGGCGCTGTGGGCGATCGTGCGTCTGATCGTGCGCGTGGCCTCCGTCGCGCACGCCCCGTGGATCGACTTGCTGTGCGCGTTGGCGATCCTCCTCGGCTGCGTGTTCCTGTGCGTGTGCTGGTACTTGGACCTCCGGTGGCTGCTGTGTGCGGTGTGCCTCTTCGGGGTGCTGATCCTGCAGATCCTGGAGCTGGATCAGCAGGCACTGCACCAGCACGGGCGTACCGAACACGTCAAGGTCCGACAGATTCAGTGGTCCGCCGGCGACGGCATGGATCCGGGCGTCCACCGCTACACGGTCACCGTCCTCGACGGCCCGCCGCTGGCTCCGATCGAGGAGAACGGGCTCATGGGCTGGAAGTGGGTGGTAGGCCGCACTTACACGGTGACTGTCGATCCGCAGGGCAGTGCCCCGCTCAGTCGGGGGGACAAGCCCGGGCCTCCGGTGATCCAGCGGTTCCTGCAGATCCCGCTCGGCCTCGGCCTGGCCTTCGCCCTGTGGCGGCCCGCAGGCCTGCTCCTGCGCCGACAACGCGAAGACCGCGGCCGGGCCTGAGCCCCACCGCACGCACCATCGTGCACCACCTGCCGGCACGGCGGAGAACCGTGCCAGGCAGATGGCAGAGGTAGGCCCAGTTGTGATTCGGCTCTGGCTGCGTCCTTGAGGGCTGGCCACCCTGGTCCAGCATGCGTTCCGCGTTGTCGGGCACCCAGGGAAGGGGAACGTGGGGCCATCGTGTCGAGGCCCACTCGTCCACATCGACAGCGAGAACGGCATCGATGAAGACCTGCGGCGGGCAGTAGTCATGGGTGGTGACGTAGTGCGTGATGAGGAAGGGAGCGGCATAGGCGATGCCGGGCCTGCCCGGAATCCGTATCTCCCCGTTTCCCTCCGGGGCGTCTTCCTTACGACACAGGTTGCACTTGTGCACGCCCAGGCATCCGTTCATCCACTGGGCCTTCTGAATAGCCTTCAGCTGTTCCACGAAGGCCGTGGAGACCGTTCCTCTCGAGTAGGGCTTGCCGACTTCCGACCATCCGATGTTCAAGCGGGTGTACGCCGGGCGGTACCAGAGCGCGTAAAAGCCCGACTCAAGGTCCATGAACGAATCGTTGTCCAGGTAGTCGTACTCGCTGAGATCTTCGTAGAACACCCGTAGATGATCGCCGCATTGCTTGATCAAGACTGAGCGATTTTGCGACTCGGCGGACACCTCCTGGTCACAACAACCGGAGCACATCATGCGCGACCACTCCCGCCACGTCCGCCTGCTGCGCGATCTCGCCGACACCCTGGAAGCCGAAGCCGACCCCACTGGCGACCTCTTCACCCCACACCGCGACACATAAGCAATCCTCAACACCCGCCGCGGACAGCTCAAGCACGCCGTCTCCGAAGCCTTCCAAATCCAACGCCGCATCCGCCGATACAACGTCGACAACGGCATTCCTCACGTCGACGTCGTCGCCCTCGACGCCTTGCTCCGCGCCGAAGGTTACCCACCCGAACTCACCACTCCCTCGGAGAGGTAGCCCCCGCACCCCCAGGGCTTCGGCGTAGTTGTGTGACGCCCGTTTTGTGATCGTGCGAGGCCGAGGAGTGAGAGGGGGCGGCGAGGGTCGCGGGCGTTGCGGCGAAGACCGGCCGCGACGTTCTTCGCTCCGGCTGCCCGCAGGGCTCCGATGGCGAGATTGAGCCAGGTGGCCATGGCCCGGGGCGCGTTGCCGGTCCGTTGCTGGGAGGTTTCCTCGGCGAAGGTGGTGTCGCGGACGTGCTGAAGGGCCGCGATCTTCCAGTGGTCACGGATGAGTCCGGCGAGCTGGGCCGCAGTGGCCTGCTCGGCGATAAGGCTGGTGACGGCGTAGATCGTCTTGACGGTGGTCCTGCCGGTCTTGCGGTCGGTGCGCCGGCGCTTGATCTGGACGGCCTGGCGGGCTCCGGGAAAGAGGAGGCTGTTCGTCTTCTCGCCGACGTCCAGCTGGGCCAGGACCAGGCCGATAGCGTGCTCCAGTACGGCGAGCAGGTGGATCTTGCGGCCCTTCGCCTGTGCCGCGCCGCGAAGGCTCTTGCCGTCCACTACTGCGATGCCGCGCAGCCCGGTCGCCTTCGGGCGACGGTCGGCGAGCCAGCTCCCGACCGCCCGGTCCAGCGCGTCACCGTCGATGCGGGCCAGCAGTCGGCGGACCGGGCTCTCAGCGGGCAGGACCCTGCCCTTGCCGAAAACTCATCCGCCCTGGTGAGGGCCGGTGTGTGGGGCGTCGACCCTGGTCGCTTGCGCCGGCGCTCTCGCGCGGCCGGCGATCGCCGCGGCAGGATGATCGGCCGTGCTGCTGCGACTGGCCTATCTGTGTGACGAACGTGTTCGCGCTGCTGCGCCTACTCCCGATGAGCAACCGGGACAAGGACGCCGAGATCCTCGCTCTTTGCCATCAGAACACCGTTCTGGAACGCCAACTCGGAGGAAAAAGGCCGCGGTTCGACCCGAGCGACCAGGCGTTCCTGGCCGCGCTGCTGCATCAGCTCCCGATGGATGTGTTGCGTGGGCTGCGGCTGCCGGTGCGTCCGGACACAGTGCTGCCCTGGCATCGCGACCTGCTCGCACGCCGCCATGCTGCCGCATCCCGACCCAAGCGCCCGGGGCGACCGCGGACCGTGCACTCCATCCGCGCCCTCATACTGCGTCCCGCGCGGGAGAATCCCGGCTGGGGGTATCGGCGCGTCCACGGTGAGTTGCTGGTCCTCGGGGTGAAGGTGGCCGCCTCCATCGTGTGGGGAATCTTGCGGGACGCAGGGATCGATCCGGCGCCCGAACTCAGCTCCAGCACGTGGACCAACTTCCTGCGCTCCCAGGCCGACGCCCTGTTGGCATGCGACTTCTTCGAGACGGTCACCCTGACCGGAGCGCGGCTGTACGTGTTCGCGGTGATCGAGCACACCACTCGGCGGATTCGCATCCTGGGCGCCACCGCGCACCCGTCCGCGGGCTGGGTCGTGCAGGCCGCGAAGAATCTCGCCATGGACATGGAGGACGCCGACTGCCGGGCGCGATCCCTGGTCCGGGACCGGGACGGGAAGTTCCCTACCCTCTTCGACGCCATCCTCGTCGATGCAGGGATCGAGGTCCTGCTCAGCGGCATCCAGATCCCGCGAATGAACTCGGTCATGGAGAGATGGGTGCAGACCTGCCGGCGCGAGCTCCTGGACCGCACGTTGATCTGGAAACAGCGGCACCTGATCCACGCTCTGCGCGAGTCCGAGCAGTTCTACAACTCCCACCGGCCGCACCAGGGCATCGCCAACGCCCGTCCACGGCGCCCCGTTCCCACGCCGATCATCGGCCCGGAGCAGGTCGCCCACCTCGACATACGACGACACGATCGCCTCGGCGGCATCCTTCGCGAGTACGAACACGCCTCGTGACCTGCGCGGACGGATTATCGGCAAGAGCAGCGTTCGAAGATGGCGAAGCTTCAGGGATGAACTGGCTGGACGAGGTCGAGTGCGCGGGCGATGCCTTCTTGTGCCGTGGCTATGTCGGTTGGGGTGTTGGCCATGCGTGCGAGGTCGAGGGCTTGTCGGTGAAGGGGCAGGGCTTCGTGCGGTTTGCCAATGTCGGTGAGAAGTGTGCCGGTGCTGTTGAGTACTTGGCCGGTGCCGTGTGGGTCGCCGAGTTGAACGAAGAGGTCTCTGGCCTGCTGGTAGAGGTCTGCTGCGACGTCCGGGCGGCTGAGGTCTTGCTGGACGCGCCCGAGGTCGTGGAGGGTGTTGGCTTCTCCTTGGCGGGCTTTGATGTCGCGGTACTGCGCCAGTGCCGTCTCGTACAGCTCCGTGGCGCTGTCAAGTTGTCCCAGGCGGTGGCGTACGCGGGCGACTCCGGCCATGGCGTTGGCCTGTCCCAGAGGGTTGCTGATCTCGCGATAGATGTTTAATGCTTGTTCGAATAGCGCGGCGGCGGTGTGGAGGTGGTTGTCGGCCTGACGGATGCGGGCCAGCCCGACGAGAGCGTTTGCCTCGCCGAGAGGATTCGCTGCCCTGCGGTAGCCCTCGAGGGCTTCTTGCTGGAGACCAAGCGCGGATTTCCTGTCGCCGCTGAGGTGGCGGACCCGGGCCAAGTCGTGGAGCACATTGGATTCGCTGTTGTGGTCGCCCAACTCCTGGTAGAGGGGCTTGGCCTGTTCGTACAGAGCGCCTGATTGACGCAGTCCTACGGTGAACTGCGTGGCGCGCCCGAGATCCCAGAGCGTATTGGCCTCGCCTCGGCGTTCGCCGATCTGCCGGTAGACGTCAACCGCCTCGCGAAAATGTTCCGCCGCCTGCTGATACTCATTGATGGCGTAGTACAGGCGGCCCAGGCACCACAGAGTGTTGGCTGTGGTGAGTGGCTCACCTCGCTCCCGGACCAGTGCGACCATGTCGCGCTGGAGCGCTATGGCGCGCAGCCATGGGCCGTCCTGCTGGAGGAAGGAGTTCATGGCCAGAGCGAGTGACAAACAGCGTTGGGGCTGGACATCGCGAGCGTGGGAAGCGAGTGCGAGCATGTTCTCACGCTCTGTGCGCATCCACGACATGGCCGCGCCTCGGTCCGGCATGTCAACTGTCGCCAGTGGTGCGGCATCCGGGAATGGCAACTTCTGGTGGGCCAGCAGTTGGTCGGCGTTCCGCGCAGCGGCTTCAAAGTAGCCGAGCAGCCGGGCAAGTGGGGCGCTGGGGTCCGGTTCGGGTTCCGCGGTGGCCAGCTCAAGGGCCAGCAGACGCAGCAGGTCGTGGAGTTCGTAGCGGCCTGCGGTGGGCTGGGTGACGAGGTGCTCGTCCTGGAGCTGTTCCAGGGCGTCCTCGGCCTCCTCGGCGGAGATGTCGGCCAGAGCCGCCACTTGACCGGGGGTGGTATCGGGGCCGGGGTGGTGACCGAGGAGGCGGAAGATTCGGCGTAGCGGCTCGTCGAGTTCCTCGTAGGAGAGATGGAATGCCGGGCGCAGGGCGCGGCTGCCGACGCGGATGGCGCTCAGGCGCCCGGCGCGCAGTTTGTCGGCGAGGTGCTGCAGGGTCCAGGTGGGCCGGGAGCGCAGGCGGGCGGCCGCCAGGGAGACGGCCAGCGGCAGGTGACCGCAGTATTCGGCGATCAGGGCGGCAGCCTCTGGCTCTGCTGCCACGCGTTCGTGACCGGCGATCTGAGCGAGGAGGCCGAAGGACTCGGCTTCGGTGAAGACATCGATCAGGTACGGGGTGGCACTGTCCAAGCCAGCGAGGCTACGCCGACTGGTGATCAACACCAGGCAATCGGGGCCGGCCGGGATGAGGTCGCGGACCTGATCCTCGTCTGCCGCGTTGTCCAAAAGGATCAACGCGCTGCGTTCCCGCATTCGGTCGCGGTACATCGCCGCGCGTTCATCCCGATTCGCGGGGATCCCGTTCGCGGGCACGCCGAGCTGTCGCAGGAAAGCCTCCAGGATCGCTGCTGGATCGGCTGGGGAGAGCTCGGGGTCGAAGCCGTGCAGGTTCACGTGCAGCTGAACGCCGGTGAAATGGCCGGCACGGACGAGCTCGTGGGCGGCGTGGACCGCGAGCTGGGTTTTGCCCACTCCGGCCATGCCCTCGATCGCGGAGATCACGACAGTCTTCGCGCTACCGCTGTCGTCATCACGGGTCGCTGTGGCGATCAGACGCGCGAGTTGCTCTTGGCGTCCGGTGAACGTTGCAAGGTCGGCGGGCAGTTGACCGAACACTCCGGCCGGTCCACCGGTCTTGGCCAGTCCGTGCACCGTTATGCAGGCCTCGCGCCAGCGGGCCGTTCCGGCCTCGTCCACGCCCAGTGCCCGGACGAGCGCCACCACCAGGTCCACATCGAGGCGTCGGCGTCCGACCTTGAACGCGTCCACGATCGTGAAAGGCGACACGACGCGTGCCGGCCGTATCACTGCCCCGACCCGCTTGGCCAGCACCCGGTAAGAAGGCATTCCTGCCCATGCCCGCAACTCGCCCAGCAGGCCGATGAACTCGGCCAGATCGGTCGCACCGCTCGGATCCGGCATCACGCCCCGCTGCTCGACCACAACACACCCCCGCGTCACACTGCCGTGTTCCTTACAGCCAGAGTCTATGAGGCGGGTGTGTGGATTCGTGTGGGATACGGGACTCCACCCAGGTGCCTCGGGCACTGTGATCGTGCCGCTCCACGCAGGGGGGGGCCAAGGCAGCGCGTTCGGCTGGTCGGTGATCAGCGGACCCTTGAGCTCGTTGAAGGACACCCTCGCCGAAGGCGGCGATACCTCGATGGGAGGAATACATGCCACGCCAACTGCGTCGGCGTTCGACACGTGGCGGACGCCGGGTCACCGCAGGCGCTCTGTGCACTCTGGCGGCGCTGGCCGCCGGGGTGACGTTGGCGCCGAGTGCCCACGCGGCCGGCTCCAACTGGGCTGGCTGGTCGGGAAACTGCTACGGCTGGACAACGTGGGACGCCAACCACGTCACGGGACATGTCTGGGACCACGCCTACGACGACTGCCGCATCACGATCATCCAGTGGAACGCCTACGGGACTCCAGGCGCCGGCTCGTCCTACAGCAACGCCGATGCCTACGCCCCCAACACTGGCGCCAGTTCACCTACGTGGTGGCATGGGCCGACGGACAGCGGCAGTCTGCTCGAAGCCCAGGTCTGCGTCCAGGACATGACCCTCGGGTCCCAGGTCCAGTGCAGCAACGTCTACAACTGACCTGGCTTCCAGCCGTGTTGTTCTCGGGCTCTGCCGGTGCCGGAGGCACCTGCGGGGCGTTCCTGCCTGCATGGGGGAACTTGTCGGGGGCCACGCCCGATGCATCAGCCGTGAGCACCCGACCGGGCCGACTGCCACGAAGAGCCTTCGCCATCAAACCTACGGGAGCACCCACGTGAAGTGGACCATCTCGATCGGCATAGCCACAATCAGTATGGCGGCCGTGGTTCTCGGAACCTCGGGAGCGGCGTACGCTGCCGCCCCGGGCGGCGCCGAGAACTGCCCCAGCGGCAGCATCTGCTTGTACTACAACTCGCCGCAGAACGGCTGGGGATCATTTGAGCATTGGCCTCCCGGTCATTACGGAAATCTCGGAAATTATCAGTTCAAGAACTGGGGAAACGGCTCCGGTTACGGAGTCACGGTCGGCGGAAATGCAGCCTCCATTGTCAACAACACCGATCAGGACTGGATAATCTGTTCCGATACGGCTCTGAACGACTGCCAAAAGTTCCACCCTGGATTCGCCGGAGCTCTGCCCGACTTCCTGCACAATGCCGACTGGGCGATGGAGTCTACGGGCTGAGGGAGACCGACCGGCAACTGGGGGAGGGGCACTGCTCCTGCCGAAAGGACGCAGCGCGCCCACAGGAGCATCACGGCACGCCACACCGAGCGGAACAGAATCGGAAGATCGTCCACCGCCTTGCCCCCACCACGCGACGCGGCGACGCCCCGGGATATTCCGGAGTCCTGCCTCCACCGTCTTCACCCGCGATGAGGTTCCTACTTACGTGGGCTGACTCGCACCGCCACCATCGGCAAAACTCGAAGGGAATCCCATGAACTTGCGCATGAACGGAAAGGCCGGGAAGCGGGCGTCATCCCTCGGCGTTGTCACAGTGGCCCTGGTAGCCACGCTTGCCGCGATGACGGGATCGGCGTACGCCGCCGGCCCCACGGGCTCGGAGGCGTGCCCCAGCAACAGCTTCTGTCTGTACTACAACTCGCCGAACGCAGGCTGGGGTTCTTTCGAGCACTGGAGCCCCGCCACGGACCGCGATCTCAGCCAGGACACCTTCAGCAACTGGGGGAACGGCTCCGGCTACGGACAGACCGTCGGTGGTAACGCCGCTGCCGCAGTCAACAACACCGGTCAGACCGTCGCTGTCTACAGCGGCACCCACTGCAGCACGGAGCAGTCCCACAACCCGAACCCCGCGGTGACCTACTTCGCTCCCCATACGTCCGGCCAACTGACCGGCAGCCTCTACAACGGCGCGTGGTCGTTCTGCGGCGACTGACAGGTCGACTGCGGCACCCCGGACGGGCCTCTATGCGGGTTGTCATGGCAACCGTGCCGACCACGCTCGTCGGAATGACCGAATCGGCCTCCACCACCGTCCGCAAAGGGCGGAAGCCTGCCCCAGAAGCGGCGTCTGCCACTACTACAACTCGCTGCAGTACGCCCGGGGTTACTGCGTACACCGGAGCCCGGACGGCCACCCTGCCTCAGCCAGTTCATGTTCAGCAGCTGGGGTAACGGCTCCGGCTACGGTGTCCGCCTCGGCGGCAACGCCGCCTTGTCACATGGAATCTGTTTCAGGAGGATCAATGAAACGCAAGCTCGTGTATGGCCTGATCTCCGTGGCGACTGCGGCCACCTCGCTCATCGGGATGACCGGCTCCGCCTATGCCGCGGGTCCGGGCGGTGCCGAGACCTGCCCGAGCGGAAGCGTGTGCCTGTACTACAACTCGCCGGGGAACAACTGGGGCTCGTTTGAGAACTGGACGCTTCCTGTGAACGCCGACCTGTCCGGCAATAGGTTCACTCACTGGGCCAATGGTTCCGGCTACGGCCAGGTGGTCGCCGATAACGCCGCCTCGATCGTCAACAACACCGGCCAATACGTGGAGGTCAAAACGGATGCCAACGTGTGGGTCGGCTTCGTCCCGAACTATGCAGGACCGCTCGGGGACGGAGTCGCGAACCACGATACCTACCTATGGGGCTGACGCGCTTTCATGCGCGGAGCCCGTTGCGTGAGTGAGGCGGGGTGCTGCCCTGGCCGCGACCAGCGTCGCGGCCAGGGGTGAAGTCGCCGTCGGTTCTATCGTCCATTGGATCGGCAACTGACGACCAATTGGACACCAGCCATCTAGCGCAATTTGCCACACCTCCGGAGGAGATATGCGCAGCATGAAGCCGAGCCGTCGCACCACCAGGTTTGCATCGGCCCTCGCAGTCGCGGCGGCTGCCGTCACGCTGCTTGGCGCGACCACTCCCGCGTACGCCGCCGGCCCGGGCGGCGCCGAGACCTGCCCTAGTGGCTCCTTCTGCCTGTACTACAACTCACCCGGCGCGGGCTGGGGGGCGTTCGAGCACTGGAGTCCGGGCTCGTTCAGCGATTTGAGCCAGTTCACCTTCAGCAACTGGGGCAACGGCTCGGGTTACGGCCAGACCGTCTACAAGAACGCGGCCTCGGCGGTGAACAACACCTCCTACTCCTGGAACATCTGCGTCCCCGCCGCTCCGCCCAACAACATGAACTGCGGAATACCCATTGCTCCGGGATACGCCGGAAGTCTGCCCAGCGCCGCCTACAACAAAGACATCGCGATGTTCATCAACTAACAGGCACCCTCACGGAACCCCGCCCCGCATCGGCACACTACCTCGCCCCAGGGGGCAAACGAGTACGTGTCGATTTCGACCGCTCTGTTCGCGACTGGCAGGATACGAAGCGTCTCCGGCGCTAGGGTGCGTTTCGAAAGTGCTGGTCACAGCCATTCGTTGATGGCTGCGACCAGCACGGTCGCCTCGTAGCGGACCGCCAACTTGTCGCATCTTGTGGGCCACCGCTCGGTGCCTCTTGAGGCGATTGATCCCGCACTCCACCGCGTGGCGCTCCTTGTAGTCGGCCGGGTCGAACTTCGGTGGACGGCCCCTGTGGGAACCGCGCTTCTTGCGGTTGGCGATCTGGTCACGCCTCTCCGGGATCGTGCAGCGGATACCCCGCTTGCGCAGATAGGCGCGGTTCGCGCGGGATCCGTACGCCTTGTCGGCGCGAACCTTGTCCGGACGGGTGCGCGGGCGGCCCGGCCCGAGCCTGGGCACCCGGATACGTCCCAGGACCACCTGGAACTGCGGGGAGTCACCGCGCTGTCCGGCCGTGATCACCAGTGACATCGGCTTCTGGGCCTGCTCGACCGCCAGGTGGGGTTTGGTGGTCAGCCCGCCCCGGGAGCGACCGAGCCCGTGGTCGTCGGGCTCGGTGAAGAGACCACCTGGCGGCTCGACCTGCAGATCCCCTTTTTGCGGGCACCTGCCGCGTGCTGGTGGGCGCGGGCGATGGTCGAGTCCATTGACACGTCCCAGGTGATCAGCCCCTGGGCGTCGGCCCGGGCCTGCAGTTGCTCGAAAATGCGGTGCCAGGTGCCGTCGCGCTGCCAACGCCGGAACAGCCCGTAGACGGTCTGCCACGGGCCACACCGCTCGGGCACGTCCCGCCAGTGCGTGACAGTCCCTTGATCGATGGTGCTGGAAGCAGGACAGGGACGGCCTCCAAGATCCTCGGGCTATCGATCTCCCATGCCCGGGCGTTCATCCCGCCAGATGTGCCCCCGCCGCTGACAGCGGCGGTTCTGCCCATGCTCGACGCCAGCCGTCAGGATGCGTCAACTTCGAAAGGCATCCGCTTCATGATGACCCTCCGCACGTCCCTGCGATCCGCTATCACCGTCTTCGGCGTCGGTGCCGCGATCGCTCTGAGCTTCCCGTCCACGCCCGCCTTCGCAGCCAACGAGGGCGACCACTGGATCAACACGCCGAACTGCGCCGCCGATCAGGAGATCCAACTGCAGTATGTGAATGGTGCGTGGCATGACGAGCAGGAGCTCAACCCGACGGCTACCGACAACGGCCAGTGCACGTTCATTCTGACGGACAACGGCGCAGAGATCTGGCGTTCCAACGGCGCCGGCTCCGGCTGGTGGTACGACGGACCGGGCCACAAGATCTGCGCGCTCGTCTACGACCCCGCCCTCGGCAGGGGTGCCCTGGGCATCTGTAACTGAAACCACCCTGCCGACCGAGTCTACGAGCGGGGTGTGTGGGTTCGTGTGGGAAACGGGACTCCACACCGGTGCCCCAGGCACAGTGGTCGTGCCGCTCCGCGCAAGGAAGCAACAATCACCAGGAGGAGAAATGCGACGAGTGCTCGGCACCTGTGCCGCAGCCCTGACTCTGACAAGCGCATCCCTGCTCGGAGGGCTGGCCGCAGCGCCAAGCGCTTCCGCCACCGACTGGGGAGGCTGCCGCGCATGGGAACCTGTGGCAGCTGGAGTGACCCTGTCCCCCTGCGCCGCTCCCACCATCGACGGTCGGCTCAACGGTTACGTCTACGTGAGCGACCCGAACGGGCTCGACATCGACGTGTGCGCCCAGGTTCTCCGAGTCAACCCGGACGGCTCCACAACGGAGGTAGCGGACCTCCACTGCGCCGGCTGGAGTAAGCAACCCTGGGCCTTCCAGCCGGGCTACCTGACGATAGCTCCCGGCAAGTACGTGGTTCAGGCCGGCTTCTGGGCCACCATCAACGGCCACTACGGCTACCAAGGCTTCGTGCAGTCCCCGCGCGTCGACATACCCTGACGGGAGCTGAGCGGGCCACGTCGGCACTGCGCGAGGAGCTGTTTGAGGTTCGGATCTAGTGACCTGAGTCAGAGGTTCGTCGTTGGTTTGATGTGAATCGTCGTGGACCGAAGATCCCGCCGTTGTCGGTGACGGATGCCCAGCGGGCTGTGCTTGAGGGATGGGTGCGTCGACGGTCGACGGCTCAGGCTCTGGCCCTGCGGTCCCGGATCGTTCTGGAGTGTGCCGAGGGGCACTCGATCATGGAGGTGTCACGACGGCTGAAGGTCGCTCCGGACACGGTCCGCACCTGGCGAAGGCGCTTCCTCGATCGCGGTCTGGACAGCCTGTCCGACGAACCCAGGCCAGGCGTCCCCAGGAAGATCACCGATGCCGACGTGGAGCGGGTCATCGTCAAGACGCTCGAGGAGAAGCCGCTGAACGCCACGCGCTGGTCGACCCGGTCGATGGCGGCGGCGACCGGGATGTCTCAGTCGGCCGTCTCACGGATCTGGCGTGCCTTCGCCCTGGCCCCGCATCGTTCCGAGACGTTCAAGCTGTCCACGGACCCGCTGTTCATCGACAAGGTCCGCGATGTGGTCGGCCTCTACCTCGACCCGCCTGAGAAGGCTCTGGTGCTGTGCGTGGACGAGAAGTCACAGATCCAGGCCCTGGACCGGTCCCAGCCTGTCCTGCCGATGATGCCCGGCGTCCTTGAGCGTCGAAGCCATGACTACATCCGCGCCGACACCACCACCGTGTTCGCCGCTCTGGAGGTCGCCACCGGCAAGGTGATCGGTTCCCTGCACCGGCGCCACCGGGCCGTGGAGTTCAAGAAGTTCCTGGCCAAGCTCGACAAGGAAGTGCCGGCCGGGCTCGATGTCCACCTCATCCTCGACAACTACGTCACTCACAAGACACCCGCCATCAAGAAGTGGCTGCTGGCACACCCGCGCTTCCACCTGCACTTCACACCGACGAGTTCGTCCTGGCTCAACCTGGTAGAGCGGTGGTTCGCCGAGCTGACGCAGAAGAAGCTCAAGCGCGGCGTCCACCGCTCCGTCCAAGCCCTCGAACGCGACATCCGAAACTGGCTCGCCGACTGGAACGAGGACCCCAGGCCCTTCGCATGCAGGGCTTCGGCGTAGTCGGACGGCGTCCGTTTTGTGATCACGTGAGTCCGAGGAGGGCGAGGGGGCGGTGCGGGTCGCGGGCGGCCCGCCGCAGTCCGGCGGCGATGTTGGTGGCGCCGTTGAGTTCGTGGGCGCCGATGGCGAGGTTGCGCCAGGTCGCCATCGCCCGGGGCGCGTTGCCGGTCCGCAGTTGGGAGGCGTCCTCGGCGAAGGTCACGTCTCGCGTGTGGTGCAGGGCTTCGATCTTCCAGTGGTCCTTGATGAGGGCGGCGAGCTGTGCCGGGGCGGCCTGCTCGGCGCTCAAGCTGGTGACGGCGTACACGGTCTTGATGGTGGTCTTGCCAGTCTTGCGGTCGGTGCGCCGCCGCTTGAGCTGGATGGCCTGGCGGGCGCCGGGGAAGAGCAGATTGCTCACGGTGGCGACCTTGATCCTGCGGATCTCGCTGCGGCCGTGGCCGACGCCCTTGACTCTTCCCTGGAGCGGGATGTCTTTCCAGGGAAGGGACTTGAGCTGCGCACGGAGCCTCTTCGCGTTGCCCTTGACGATGACGATGTAGTGGGCGCCGCGTCCGAGCAGATAGGTGGCGTGGTCACGTTGCGTGTGGAGCGCGTCGCTGGTCACGACGGCTCCGGCGAGGTCGGCCACCGTGTCCAACAGCGGCTGGAAGCAGGTGATTTCGTTCGTCTTGTCGCCGACGTCCAGCTGGGCCGGGACCAGGCCGCAGGTGTGGTCGAGCGCGGCCGGCAGGTGGATCTTGCGGCCGTCGGCGCGGGCCGCGCCACGCAGGCTCTTGCCGTCCACGGCCAGTCCCTGCAGAGCGGTGGGCTTGCTCGGGCGGGTTCGCCGGTCGGCGAGCCAGCGCCCGACCGCGACGTCCAGCGCGTCGGCATCGATCCGGGCGAGCAGGCGGCGCACAGTGGTTTCGGCCGGCCGGCTGCGCTGCGGCATCACCGGGTCAGGGCGGATGCCGAGCTGCTCAAGCACAGCATCGGGGGCGTCGGCGATCCACTCGCCGACCGCCAGTAGCGAGGTCGCTCCGGCCAGGACTGCACAGGCCGTCAGTGTGAGCACGACTGCCAGAGCGTGGCGCACTCCGCGTGGATCACGCGGGTCGGGGACGTCGGTCAGGCGCTCCAGTAGCCCCGGCACTTCTGTCGAGGCGGGCGCGCGGTGGGCGCGGAGTTGGTCAAGAGCGGCAGAGATCGGGGATGATGCGTCGGCAGGCACGGTCTTCCATCGGGATCACGGGGCGTCGAGAACTCCATGATCTTGGAAGCCGTGCCTGCTTCGCTTGCCACCTCGCCACGTTTCTGACTTCTCGTCACGAACCGGACCCCGTCCGACTACGCCGAAGCCCTGCCCGCACCCCTGCTCCTCAAGCGCGACCACCTCATTGGTCATACACAGCACAAGGTCACTGACCAGGTTCAACCAGTGGATGCAACACCGGCTTATATGATCGATAGTAGATGGTCGTTGAGGGCTTCGGCGGGTGTCTTCCAGCCGAGGCTCTTGCGGGGGCGACTGTTGAGGGTGGCTGCGACCGCTTCGATGTCCTCCGCTGCCCAGCGGGAAAGGTCGGTTCCCTTCGGGAAGTATTGGCGCAGCAGGCCGTTCGTGTTCTCGTTGGTGCCGCGCTGCCAGGGGCTGTGCGGATCGGCGAAGTAGACCGGGAGGCCGGTCTCGATCGTGAACTGGGCGTGCGCCGAGAGCTCCTTGCCCCGGTCCCAGGTCAGCGATCGCCATAGTTGCGCGGGCAGGGTGCCGATCGTCGCCGCAAGCGCATCTTTCATCGTGACCGCGCCATAACCGGCCAGCGGCGGCCCGTTCTTGGTACGGGGAACGACGCCGTAGCCGTCCTGGCGGGGCAGGTGGACAAGCACCGTGTAGCGGGTCGTGCGCTCGACCAGCGTGCCGATCGCCGATCGCTCAAGTCCGATGAGGAGGTCGCCCTCCCAGTGTCCCGGCACGGCGCGGTCGTCGGCTTCGGCCGGCCGTTCGCTGATCAACACCTCGGGCGTGACGTGGGCCCACGCCTTGCGCTTGGACCGGGCGCGAGGCACCCGCAGGGCTCTGCCGGTGCGCAGGCAGGCAACGAGCTCACGCTTGAGCGCTCCGCGGCCTTCGATGAACAGGGCCTGGTAGATCGCCTCATGGCTGATGCGCATGGACTCATCATCGGGGAAGTCGGCCTTCAGCCGGTTCGCGATCTGCTCAGGACTCCACGCCATGACCCATTGGCGGTCGTCGCGGTGCGGCTTGTTCCTCCCCTTCCACCGCGGGCCCTGCGGCCCCAGTACCGTCCCGTCCGGGCGGCTGACCTGGCCGGGAAGCCTTTCCTGCACGTAGTCCCGCAGCCGGTCGTTCGCGGCCAGCTTCGCTGTCTTCGGGCGCCGGGCCACGAGGTCGGCCTTCCACTGCGCGACCGAAGCCCGGTAGTCCAGTCGGCCGCCACGGGTCGCGGCGTTGCGCCGCAGCTCCCGGGATACCGTCGACGGATCGCGGCCGAGACGTCGCGCGGTCTCCCGGACTCCGATGCCCTGCGCTTTGAGGATCGCGATCTCTTCACGCTCGTGGAAGGACAGGTACCGGCCGGACTGCAGAGCAAGATCCATTGGTGGCATGCCGCCACCGTGACGGAACCACCTGCAACCCGCCGCCTGGGATACGCCGACCGCAGCTGCCGCCTCCTCGGCGAGCAACCCCTTCGCGATCTCCCGCCAGAACTGACGTTCTACTTCCCGCCGAAGCGCCGGCGCACCCGGGGACTTCATCGGAGACCGTCCAGTGAGCGCCGCCATCCACCCTGCCGGCCTGCCCATCAACACCTCCGAGGACGAGGCGTTGCAACGACCGATTGAATCCGCCCTGTGATCGGAGCATTGAATGGAGCGCGTGGAGCGCCGCCCGCGCCAAATGAGGTGAAGTGGGGGCTTCCGGGGTCGTGACGCACCGCACCCGCCGGGGAGGCCCTCGGATTGCTACCCGCCTCACCCGAAGGGCGAAAGAGTGTTTCATTTTCCGGAGGTGGCGGGTTAAGGTCGCGCCAGCGGATCTTGTACGGATACAGAGGTGCCGGCATGGACGACAGAACGACCCCCCGCCGGGGCCGGCCCCCGGGCTCGCAGACCGCCGAGGGAGAGCTGACGGTCCGCCAGGCGGCCATCGTCCGCTACATCACGGAGACGGTCGCCCGGCAGGGCTACCCGCCGTCGATGCGGGAGATCGGCCAGGCCGTCGATCTCGCCAGCACGTCCTCGGTGGCCCACCAGCTGACAGCGTTGGAACACAAGGGCGTCCTCTACCGCGACCCGCGCACCCCGCGCGCCTACCGGGTCCGGACCTCGTGGGCGCCGGAGCTGCGCAGCAGAGACGACACGGCCGTCGAGGTCCCGCTCGTCGGGACGATCGCCGCCGGCGCCCCGCTGCTCGCCGAGGAGACATTCGAGGACGTCCTCGTCCTGCCCCGGCAGCTCGTCGGAGACGGTGAGGTCTTCGCCCTGACCGTCTCCGGCGACTCCATGATCGACGCGGCGATCTGCGACGGCGACATCGTCACCGTCAAGCGCCAGGACAGCGCCGACCACGGCGACATCGTCGCCGCACTCCTGGACGACGAGGCCACGGTCAAGGTGCTGCGTCGGCAAGGCGGCCGGGTGTGGCTCATGCCACGCAACCCGTCCTACGACCCGATCCCCGGCGACGACGCGCGGATCCTGGGCAAGGTCGTCGGCGTCCTGCGCGTGCTGTAACGGCCCGGCGTGCAATGACGTCGAGGGTGATGGCGCTATGTGGAAACGTCCGCCCGGTGGTCGGGGTGGCCTCAAAGTTACTCGCCTGATGATGCTGGACACCCAGAACGTCCACACGGCCGCTGGGGTCCCCGCCGCCACGACCGGCCGGGATCCGGCGAAGCGGGTGCCCGGCCGCAATCGGGCACTGGCTGCCGACGTGCTCGGGCTGGTCATCGCCGTCATCGTGCCGGCCGCGAACACGTATGACAACGCTGCAGGCACCGCCTTGCTTGACCAGGTTGCCGAGCGCCCCGGAGGCGTCGTCGAGAAGGCCCTGGCCGGCCAAGACTTCGAGAACCAGGCCGTTGACCATGGAGCGGGCCAGGGCATTGACGTCGAGATCGCCGAACGCAACCCGCAGGAGCCGCGGTTCGTTGTGCCCAGCGGTGGAACTCAGTGGGCGGGAACCGGCTCGGACGAGGGCTGCCACTCCCGCCTGATCAGTCCGTAGACCCACGAGTCGGAGACCTCGCCGTTGACGACGCAGTCTTCCCGCAACGTTCCTTCGCGCACGAAGCCGAGCTTCTCCAGCACGCGGGCAGAAGCCAGGTTGCGTGTATCGGTCTCTGCTTGGACGCGATTTAGGTACAGCGTGTCGAATGCCCACCGCAGCAGAGCTCGCGCGGCCTCGGTCGCGTAGCCGTGGCCCCACGCTGCATCGTCGAAGCAGTAGCCGAGCGACGCGCTGCGGTAGTCCGGATTCCACCTGTTCAGGCTGCACCAGCCGATGAACGCCCCGTCGGAGACGCGATCTACGGCCAGCCGCGCCCCGGTGCCCTCCTGTGCCATCTGCCGGCAAGCCGTGATGAACTTCTCGGCGCGCATGCGGTCGCTCCACGGTGGCGCGTCCCAGTAGCGCAGCACGTAGGCGCTGCTGTGCAGTGCGAAGAGGTCGTTCGCATCAGCGTTTTCGAAGGCACGCAGTCGAAGTCGAGCGGTGTGCAACGAGGGGGTGGGCAGCGACGTCCTCATGGTCCTTCCCCTGGTCGGTGGCCGACCAATCAGACATCCGATGTGGGTCACTCGCAAGGGGTTTTCTCGGAGGGCCGGCAGAACGACGTGTCCGCTCATCGGTGCGACAGAGCGCCCCCAGAGGGCGGCACCTGAGATGATGCCCGATTTGGTCTTTCGGTTCCGCTGAGCAGGTTGGTTGCGACCCGTGGGAGGGGTGTCGGCCGTGGCAGGATGAACAACCTCTGCTCGGTCTCGGCCAGGATCCCCCGTTCGGCGAGCCGCTTGAGTTTCGGACGGACGTTGTTGATGTTGCTCGGAGCGGTCTCCAAGTCCATGAGTGCGAGGGTGCTTTTCGACGATTACGCAGTGCCCTCGATCTCGGCCCGCAGCCGGGCGGCGAAGGCACGGACCCCTCCGCCTGGACTGCTACCCGGGCGACGTTGCTGGCGTTGGCGCGGCTGAGTCATGGCTTGCCAACCTGCTCGATCACCTCCGTGGGCAGGACCTGCGGCAGCTTCTGGTAGCCGATTGGCCCGCGCATGGTCGCGCGGCGCCGAGGCCGGCGGACCGCTCGGGCGGCCTGCGCTCGCCAACATGAGGCGGTGGGTGTTACTTCCCGTGTGCGCCGGGTTCCGTGCTGATGGATTCCTGGTAGACGTCCGCGTAGGTAGGGGAGTCCTTGACCAGGTCGTCGCAGAACGCGGCGACGTCCGTGCCGATGAGTTCCAGGACTCCTTTGCCTGCGGCGACGCCCTCCTCGAAGAAGTCGAGGATCCCGGGGAGCAGGACAGGCAAGCTGACCGGTCCGACCTTGAACAGGTACCTCTGCATCTCCTTGTAGACGATCTGGTAGTCCGGCGGGAGGGCCTTGACCCGAGCCAGGTGCGCCCGCCACTGTTTCTTTCCCTCGATGATGTCCTGGATGCTCACGTCAGCCTCCCAGCCGGCTCAACTTCCTTGCGACGTTCCTGTTCAACTGCTCGCGCCACCGGTCGCGGTAGGTTCGGGCGCCTTCTCCACCGGCAAGCGCGGCGCAGAAGCCCCGGATGTCGTCGCCGAGCACCTCGTGGACGCTCTGTCCGTCCGCCGCTGCTACTTCGAGCAGCCCCAGGGCGGCGTCGAGGATCGGCATCAGGTTGCGGCCGGTGAAGTCCCCGTAAGGGAAGAGGTGGGCGATGATCTGTCCCCACGCCGCCCGGTGGTCGTCCGGCAGGGTCTCGGACCGGGCTTCGAACGCCTTCCATTCTCTGGTGAGATCGCTGCCGGTGACCTTCTCCCAGAAGTTCATCTCCCGTCCTCCTTGAGCCTGTCGATGCGTGATGAGACGTACTGCCACTTCGCCCAGAACTTCGCGAGTTCCTCGCGTCCGGCGTCGTTGAGCGCGTAGAACTTGCGCGGCGGACCGACCCCGGATGGTCGTTTCGTCACCTGGACGAGCCCGTTCCTCTCCAGCCGCAGCAAGATGGTGTACACCGTCCCCTCGATGACGTCGGCGAAGCCGAGCTCGTTCAGCTGACGGGTGATGGCGTACCCGTAGGTTTCCTCGCTGCCGATGATTTCGAGCACGCACCCTTCGAGCGTGCCCTTCAACATCTCCGTCAGGTCGTCCATCGCGGGTGCTCCTCAGCCCTGCCAGTACTGCGTAGTACCGAGTACCGCTATACGGTACCACTGAGTAGTGGAGGTCGGGAGTGTCTCAGGTAGGCGTAAACCGGGGAGCTGCTGGCGAGGACCCGCGCTATGACGGGAGCCACTCATCGGCCCGGCTCCGAAGTCGGCGGGGGCTCGTAGGCCACTACCGCAACGCCCCGATCCTCGATCTCCCAGGCTGCTTGTCGGCCAGCTTGCGCCTGTCGTCACAGGCCGACAGGGGCGTCGGTCGTCAGTGGGACCGCCTCCATCGTGTGGGAAGCGGCGGTTGGTTCAGAGAACCGGCCACCGCGCGCACCCTCATCCACCACGGGCTGGACGCCGTCGGAGACGTCGCCCGTACCCCGCTCGCCACCCTGCAGCGCTTGCTCGGCGCCACCACCGGCCGTCAGCTCCACGAACGCGCCTATCTCCTGCCCAAGACCACCACCGTCACCCAGGCCTTCGACCGGGACGAACTCGATCCGGACGCACACCACCGAGCCGTTCACGCCCTCACTCACGAACTCGGCGCCCGCCTCCGCAGCGACCAGACCGTCGCCCGCCCCCACTCGCACCGTGCGTTACGCCGACCGCACCACCACCAGCCGCATCCACACCCAGCCCGAGGCCACCTCACACACCCTCGCCCTGACCCGCACCGCGACCGGGCTGATCGAGGCCCGATTCCGCGCACACGAGCTGGTCGAGATCGTGGCCGGCACGCCCGGCATCGGCCCGCTGCCGGGCGTCGAGTTCCTTGCCGCGATCGTCCCTGACCTTGCGGGCTTCGCCAGCCCGGACGGGCCGGCAGCATTCGCCGGCCTGGCGTCGGCACCGAACGATTCCGGGAAGCACAACGGCAACCTGCACCGCCCCCGCCACTACCACCGGGGCCTCCAGCGCATCTTCTACATGTCAGCCCCGACGAACGTCCGCTACGACCCCAACTCCCGGACGTTCTACGACCGCAAGCGCGCTGAGGGGAAACGCCACACCCAGGCCGTGATCGCCCTCGCCCGCCGCAGAGTCAACGTCCTGCGGGCCCTGATCCGCGACCGGCGCCCCTATGTAGTGGTCCCGTCCCGGCCGACCGGCTGGCCCGGACGGTCATCCGACCGCCACAACCAGCGCAGGGCATCAGGGAGCAGGACTCCACCGTGGTTGGGACTGTGGCCGCCGTCGCCCAGGACGAGGCGGAAGTCGTATCCGGCTTCCGCGAGCGCGGCCGCGACACGCAAGTTGTCGGCGAGCCAGTTCGCTTCGGGCTCGTTCCAGCGCAGGTCACGATGGCCCGCTTGCAGGAGAATGCGCAGCGGCTTGCGGGGAACGCGGGGGATCAGTTCGGGGTAGGGGTTGCCGCCCGGCATCTGCGTGAAGCTGGACAGATACCCGATGACGCGGCGGAACCTGTCCGGGCGCAGCCACGCTGCGGTGAAGGCGCAGTTGCCGCCACTGCTGCCGCCACAGATGCCCCACCGGTCAGGATCCGTGGTGATCGTGTACCGCTGTGTGACCTCGGGGATGATCTCGGCCAGGAGGAAGCTGACGTATCGGTCGTCGAATGCGTCGTACTCGGTGTTGCGGTTCTTCGGGTCCGCGGCGTCGGGGAAGACGCCGGGGTCGACGAACACGCCGATGGTGACCGGGATGTCGCCGCGGTGGACGAGGTTGTCCAGGACGATCGCGCCGCGGACCTCTCCTTCGGGGTCCAGGTACCACCATCCGTCCTGGAACACCATCAGTGACGCCGGCTGTGCGGGGTCGTACCGGGTGGGCACGTGAACCCAGAACTTCCGGGAGGTGCCCGGGTAGATCGCGCTGTCGTTCCAGTCGAAGCCGATCGTCTCGCCGACAGGTACGCCGGGCCGGACAGCCGAGTCGGGGCCGTGGGCGTACCGGACGTCCGACTGGTCGACCGGCAGCGGCTGGTAGGGCACCTCGATCGTCACGCGGGCCAACCTAGTACTCCAGCTGTAGATGGGTGAGCAACGGCCGCTGGCGTGGGCGTTGGTGAGATCGTCAACCCACACCGGGACTTGCTTCCTGGTGGACAGCATCACCAAGTACCTGACGGAGGGCGGCTGCGTCTTCGGTCAGGGACACTGGATGGTGCCGTACCGGGCGCCATGTCCCTATCGTTGCGCCATGACGGACGAACAACTGCCCGCGCGGGTCTTCCCGAACCGCTTTCCCGAAGCGGTGGACTCCCGGCCTGGGGTGCCGCAGGACCGCTGTCACTGCTTCAGCCAGATCCGGGTGAGTCCGCCCGCCGCGGTGACGTCCTTCCACGCCGATATCCAGGACACCAGTGCTCCGGGCTGGCTCCGGCTGCTGGAGCTGATCGAAGAGGCCGCGGCCGATGGGCGGGAGGAGTTCCGCCCGTTCCCGGAGCTGAGTCCTGAGGAGCGACGGCAGATCGTGACGCTGCCGGCGTCGATCGGGCGGCTGACGGCGGTGCGGACCTTTGTGCTGTACGGGAGCAACCTGGTGCGGATACCTCCGGAGATCGGCGACATGACGAGCCTGGAGGAGTTCAGCCCGTACACGTCGCGACGGCTGCACTGGTTCCCGTACGAAATCACGCGGTGCGCTGGGCTGGTGAACAGCACGGTGAGCACGCGGTCGATCTACGGCAACTACAAGTACCGGCCGCCGTTCCCGCGGCTCCTACCGCCCGGCGATACGGCCTTGGACCTCGACAGCCTGGCCCCCGCCCGCTGGGGCACCACGGCGGCCCGCACTTGCAGTGTCTGCACCAGGCCCATCTCGGCGACGGGCCCGCACCAGGCGTGGCTCTCCCGGGCGGTGGCGACCGATGTCCTGCCGCTACTGGTCAACGCCTGTTCCCGGACCTGTCTCGACGCCCTGCCAACTGGGTCGAAGGGCTACATCCCTGCACCTCATCGGGGCGGCGCGATCGAACAGCCTTGGTCGCGTTGACCGTCGTCACCCCGCCTGCGAGAGGTCGGACGGAACACAAGACACGGTGATGCTGATGCGGCTCGTGTCCCGTCTGGTGGAACGGGACGATGCTGGCGGAACGGGCATCATAGACTCGGTCCCCGCCTGCGGCCTGGAGGCCAAGCGGGTGTCGTCATCAGGAAGGGACCAGTACGGTGACTGCAACGGCGTGGAGCGACGCCCCGATCTACGAACGCCTCATACGCGAACGGGGCGATGTGGCCGCCGATGCGCGCAAGACGGCAGAGGCGACCTGGCGGGAGGTCGGCCGGGCCATGGACTTTCGTCTTCCGCACGTGATCGCCACACACGACATCAGGCCCCGTTGACCGTCCTGTGATCCCGACGATCGCTGGACTGCGCGCGAGGGCGGTCTCCTCCACCGATCATCGGTCGGCCTGCCCCTTCGGGCGGACGACACGACCGAACCGTCACCGGAGATGCCGACGGCGATGGCGTCCGACATGCAGTCGCGCTCGCCGCCTGCCTGCAGTTCGGCGGTCTGGGGCCAGGACCCGCCGGCGAGCCGGAAGGTGTAGGCGACGCAGGTGCCGTGGTACGGCGCGCCCGCTACGAGGGTGTCGCCCGTACCGGAGAGCGCGACGGCCTCGCCGAACCGCTCGGTGGCGACCGACCACACAAGCGAGGAACTGTCGCCTGCCGAGCGTGCCTACCGCGCGATCCGGGACCGGCTCGTCATGCTCGAGGTCAGGCGGGGCGCGCCGGTCAACGAGGAGCAGCTGGGGCAGTCCCTCGGTGCCGGACGCACGCCGGTGCGCGAGGCGCTCAAACGGCCCCAGTACGAGCGGCTCATCAGCACCTGTCCCCGGCGCGGCACCTTCGCCACCGAGGTCGACATCACCGACCTGGCCCATATCTCCGGGGTACGCCAGGAACTGGAGCCCCTGGCCGCGGCGCAGGCTGCGCGGCGCGCAACGGCCACGGACCGTGCGACCTCGACGGCCCTGCGGGAGGAGCTGGAGAACCCGGGTTCCCGTCGGTACGCCGCGGCCGAACTCATGCGCCTGGGCCTTCAGGTCCACCGTGCCGTCTACGCCACCACGCACAACCTGTACCTGGAGGACGCCCTCGTCCGCCACGACCGCCTGGCCACCCGCATCTGCTGTCTGTCAGTCGACCGGCTGTCCGACATGGCCGGCGACGTCGAGGAGCACGGACCGTTGATCGAGGCGATCGTCACCGGGGACTCCGACAGGGCGGCACAGTTCGCTCGCGGCCACGTCGCGGGCTTCGAGCGGGCCATTCGCGAGGCCATCTGAGAATCCGCCGCCGGGCCCTGGCGTCGGTGGGCGACGTCGTCATCGGAGACCCGGGCGGTCATGCAGCGGGTACAGCGCCCGATCTCGACCCGCCACAGGCGGGCGCCCCACTGCCGTCCGCGTCGCGTAGCGCTGAGAGGTACGTCTGGCAAGCGGCGAACGCTCGCGGCGAGCGATCTGGAGATCGCGGCTGTGTGGCTATGCTGGCGTGGTGACCAGTCCTCCTGCCGACGCTCCTGGGAAAGACCGGCAGGAGCGCATCATCGACGCCGTTCTCAGCCTGCTTTCGCAACAGGGCATCTCCGGTGTGAGCATGCGCGCCGTCGCACGTGAAGCCGGCGTCGCACTCGGCCTGGTCAACTACTACTTCGATGACAAGACGAGCCTCATCTGCGCCGCCTTGCGTCGTATCGAGGAGCAGGACGTCGCCCTGGTCGAACTCGTCCCCGGGGCCTCGCCCGAACGGCAGTTGCGCGCGGCGCTCCGGCGAATCGCGGCGCCGGAGTTCCTGACCACGGAGTACCTGTCGCTGCGACTGCAGCTGTGGTCTCTTGCCCAGGCCCACGAAGACTTCGCCCAGATCAACACGCAAGCGCAGAAGCGATACCGGGTCGGCCTCGCCGCGCTGATTCGTGCCGCCCGACCAGATCTCAGCCGGGCGGAGTGCAACAAGCGAGCAGCCGACGTCGACGTCGTGCAGAACGGCATGTGGCTCACTGCCCTGCTCGGTCTGGACAAGGCTTCGCTGCGACGTGCGGTGGCGCGGTGCGAGGAGATCGCGCTGGCGCCGTAGTCCGCACGGGGTGAACTGGACCGGGGCACCATCTGGCGTGAGAGGGGTTCGAGGTCCTGGCCGAGAGCCGATCCTGCTGGTGCTTCGCGCCGCGGGCCGCGAAGTCGACTGCGCGTGCTCCGAGGGAGCCTGCGGTACATGCGTCGCTGATGTGCCGGCGGTGAGATCGCCCATCGCGACTCCTTCCCGGCGGATCGAGACCCGAAGAACAGATTGAACGATCGTCCGAACGGGGGGTTGAACGATCGTCCAGTCGTGGGTAGCGTGATATCCATGATTCCCGTCACGATCGATGATGTACGCAGCATCTCCGCGGGTTTTCATCAAGATCCCGCACTCTCCATGTCCCTCCGCTCGGAGGCGTATGTGGACCCGAAATGGCTCGACACCGAACTCAAGAGCGTCTTCGCTCGTACATGGCAATGGATCTGCCACGTCGAGAACGTCAAGAAACCGGGCAGCTACGTGGCCGCGACCGTCGCGGGAATGCCCATCATGGTTGTCCGTGATCGTGCGGGAACCCTGCGCGCCTTCTACAACGTCTGCAAGCACCGCGCGCACGAACTCCTTTCGGGATCCGGTACCACCCGGAACATCGTCTGCCCGTACCACGCCTGGACCTACGACCTCGACGGTGCACTGAGGGCAGCGCGTCGCGCCGACGCGATGGAGACCTTCGACAAGTCGGCGATCTGCCTGGACCAGGTCCAGGTGGAGGAGTTCAGCGGTTTCGTCTACGTCAATCTGGATCCGAACGCCGCCCCCCTCGGGCAGCAGGCCCCGGACCTGGCGGCCGAAATCGCCCACTGGGCACCGGACGTGGCCGGGCTGACGCACGCCAAGCGCCTGACGTACGAGCTGCAGAGCAACTGGAAGAACGTCATCGACAACTTCCTGGAGTGCTACCACTGCCACGTCGCCCACAAGGAGTTCGTCGACCTGGTCGACATGGACACCTATGACGTCAGGACGCACGGCATCTGGTCCAGCCACTTCGCGGAGGCGGGAAAGAACACCAACTCCGCCTACGACGTGTCGGGTGCGACGATCAAGCAGCATGCGGTGTGGTGGCTGTGGCCGAACACCTGCCTTCTGCGCTACCCGGGGCGCGGCAACTTCATGGTGCTGCAGATCGTGCCCGCCGGACCCGAACGGACTCTGGAGACGTGGGACTTCTACTTCGAGACCCCCGAACTCGTCGAGGCCGAGGTCCAGTCCGTGAAGTACATCGACGAAGTGCTGCAGCAGCAGGACATCACCATCGTCGAGAGTGTGCAGCGCGGCATGCGCACACCGGCGTTCGATCAGGGGCGCATCGTCTACAACCCCTCTGGGGCGGGCCTCTCCGAGCACGGAGTGCACCACTTCCACGGCCTTCTCATCGACTCCTACAAGCAACTGGTCGGCATGAGCGACGAGGCCGCGGATGGTTCAGATCGCATCGCACCGATCAACGTCTGAAAGGACGCCATGCCGAAGCCCGTCATCGTGACCTGCGCCCCCACAGGCGGTATCCACACCCCGACGATGTCACCGCACCTCCCGGTCACACCCGACGAGATCGCAACGGCAGCCATCGAGGCGGCCGAGGCCGGTGCAGCGATCATTCACCTGCACGCCCGCGACCCGGAGACCGGAAAGCCTGATCCCAGTCCTGAACTCTTCCAGGAATTCATGCCGAAGATCGCCGGCGCCTGCGACGCGGTCCTCAACGTCTCCACCGGTGGCGGACTCGGTATGACCCGTGAGGAGCGACTGCGGGCGGCCGTCGCGACATCGCCTGAAATGGCCTCGCTCAACGTCGGCTCCCTGAACTTCGGCATCTTCCCCATGCTGGAGAAGTACTCCCGGTGGAAAAACGCATGGGAGCCGGAGTTCCTGGAGATGACCCGCGACTTCGTCTTCAAGAACACCTTCGCCGATCTCGAGTACATCGTGAAGGAATTGGGCCACGGCCACGGAACGAAGTTCGAGTTCGAGTGCTACGATCTCGGGCACCTCTACAACCTGGCGTGGCTGATCGACCAGGGATGGCTCGAACCGCCCTTCTTCGTGCAGATGGTCTTCGGTGTGCTGGGCGGCGTCGGCGCGGACCTCGACAACCTTCTTCACATGCACACGATCGCGGAGAAGCTCTTCGGCGACGACCACGAGTGGTCGGTACTGGCAGCCGGCCGGCACCAGATGCCGTTCGCGACCCAGGCAGCCATGCTCGGCGGCAACGTACGCGTCGGGCTGGAGGACAGTCTCTTCATCGGGCGTGGTGAACTCGCCCCGTCCAACGCCGCCCAGGTCCGGAAAATCCGAGGCCTGGTCGAGTCCCTGGGATACGAGCCGGCCACGCCGGCCCAAGCTCGGGAACGACTCGGACTGAAGGGAGGCGGCAATGTCGCATTCTGACCCGAACAACGACTCGCGCGCGAGTTCCGGCGGGCGCGTGGCGACCCTGGGGGGCGGGCTGATCGGCCGGAGCTGGACAGCCCTCTTCCTGGCCGCCGGCAAGTCCGTCGCCGTCTACGACCCCGACCCCGCCACCGAGGCCCGGGTCAAGGGGACGATCGAAGAGGCCTGGCCTGTGCTCACCGCTCTCGGATTGGCGAAGACCGAGGCCCCCGAGGCGGAACTGGTCATCTGTGACGACCCGCGCGTTGCCGTGGAGGGGGCTGAGTTCGTCCAGGAGAGCATCCCCGAGCGGATCGCTCTGAAGCACGAGTTGTACAAGGTCATTGAGCCGACCCTCCCGGAGAACACCGTGGTGGCCTCATCCACCTCCGGTCTGACCCTCAGTGAACTGCAAGGAGGCTGGCGGAGTCCGACGAGATTCGTCCTCGGCCACCCGTTCAACCCTCCCCACCTGATCCCTCTCGTCGAGGTGATGGGCAACGAACTCACCGGCCCCGGCATCGTCGACTGGACCCGTCGGTTCTACGAGTCGGTCGGCAAGGTGACGATCGAGGTCAAACGCGAGGTGCCGGGCCACGTCGCCAACCGGCTGCAGGCCGCTCTCTGGCGCGAAGCCATCCACCTCGTGAACGAGGGGGTGGCAACGGTCATCGATATCGACACCGCCGTCTCGTCCGGCCCGGGACTGCGGTGGGCCGTCATGGGACCCACAACGCTGTTCCATCTGGGAGGCGACGACGGGGGCCTCACCACCTTCTGCGAGCGGTACAGCGACAGTTTCAACCGCTGGTGGGACGACCTCGGCCGCCCCCATATGGACGACGCAACCGCGGCGCGCCTCGTCGAAGGACTGTCGGCGGTTGCGGACCGAGACGACATCACGGCCCTGGCCGCCAAGCGAGACGACCTCCTGACCGCTGTCGTCGCAGCCACGCACGGTGGTCGACGCGGCGATTCCAGCGAGGCGGGCGCGTGAAGTCCGAGTTCGACATCGATCACACCTCGTTCGCCGTGCATGACGCACTGGGCTGGGCGAGACGGCTGCGCCGAGAACTGGGGGCCGTGCCCATCTGCGGAGAAGTCCTTGCGGAATTCCGCTACTTGCTCCTCTACGTGGGTACGGCCGACGAGGGCGGACGACTGGAGCTCCTGGAACCCGTCCGTGACGGCTTCCTCACGCGCTTCCTCAAGGCTCGCGGCGAGGGACCGCATCACCTCACGTTCACCGTCCCCAACCTGGAGAAGGCCGTCAGCCGAGTCCGTTCGCTCGGTATGACCGTGGTAGGTCAGAGCTACGGCAATCCGGCGTGGCGCGAGGCCTTCGTCTTGCCGGATTCCGTCCACCGCACGGTCATCCAGCTCGCCCAGTCCGACCGGGCCTACCCGGAACCTCACGAGCTCATCGAAACCTCTGCCCGCGACCCCTCAACCCTGCCGAGCGTGGAGGGAGCGACGGAACCCCTGTGGTGGATCTCGCTCTGGGACACGCTGAGCGGAAACCCCGCGCGACTGGGGCCAACGCACCTCGGAACCTCGGACGCGGGTTTGTCACGGCGCTTGTTCGAGGAGATCCTCGGTGCGCAAGTGCGCGAGCACGACGGTTCGTTCGACCTCTCCTGGCCGAGTGGATCGATCCGTGTGCATCCCGGTCACAGCCTCGGAATCACTGGAATCAGCCTCTACGGCGGGCCGACGGAAGGAATGGCAATCGGCTCCTCCAGATTCGTGAGCGGAATTTGACCAAACACCGCTCAACTGCTCTGGCAGACGGGTCCGGAGCTCATTGCCCAGGCGCGGACGACGAAGTTTCAGGTCGTCTGTCGGGATCCCCGTCTTTCGGTGGCTCGCCTGTCCGATGTGCCCCGACGTGTGTGGAGCCGTGTCGCTGGGTTTCACGCTACAGGCGGTTGCGGTAGCTCGTGCTGGACCGGGGTGAGCATTCCCAGGGCGGAGTGCCTGCGTTGCCGGTCATGGAAGATCTCGAGGCACTCGAACAGTGCGGTGGAAAGCTCCATCCGGGTTCGCCGGCGTCGGTGGTTGAGGAGTTCGGTCTGTACCCGGCCACAGAAGGAGTCCATCAGCGCGTTGTCCGCGCAGTCGCCGATCGAGCCCATCGAGGCCACCAGCCCGCTGGGCCTGGCGCGTTCGATGAAGGCCCAGGAGTTGAACCGGGTGAGTTCAACTGGTGGTACCTACTAGAGGGCGTCTGAAAGGCCTGTCAGCGGGGTGATCTTGCGAGGCGTCGCACGAGGAGCATGGCCATGGTGAGATAGATGGCGTTCTCCGAACA
>NZ_JBIWOA010000061.1:0-41464 GCF_044767525.1 Streptomyces sp. NPDC101234
TCCGACGGACGGGGTATCAACATATCTGGCGTTGATTTTTGGCACGCTGTTGAGTTCTCAAGGAACGGTCGCTTCCTTTGTACTCACCCTCTCGGGCTTTCCTCCGGGCTTCCCTTCGGTGTTTCCGACTCTATCAGATCTTTTTTCCGATCCGATTTCCTCGGTGCTTTCCAGGTTCTCGCTTTCGCGTTTCCCTTTCCGGCGGTTCCGACTTTATCAGAAGTTCTTGGCCGGTCTGACCGGCCACTCATTTCTGAGTAAATCGGGGGGCGGCTTCGATGTACCGGAGAGAAGTCTCCGTTATGAAGCAGATCGATTCTAACGATCGGCCCTGAACTTGTCCAGTTCTAGGCAACTGTTTGAATCTACCTCCCCACCCGACCCGTGTCAACGGGTCTTCCGGGGCGAAGAGGAGACTAGCAGCTCACGAGGGGTCTCCGCACATCAGGCGGCCGTGGGGACGAACGCGCTGCGCTCGGCCTCCTCGAGGTCGCCCGTCTCACCGGCTCGCGCGGCGCGGCCGCCGAGAACGAAGACATAGGCAAGGAATGCCAGCTCAGCCACCACTCCGATGCTTATGCGGGCCCAGGTCGGCAGGCCGGACGGGGTGACGAAGCCTTCGATGGCGCCGGAGACGAACAGGACCAGAGCCAGGCCTATCGCCATACCCACAGCGGCGCGCCCTTCTTCCGCAAGGGCCGTACGGCGGCTCCGCGGGCCCGGGTCGATGAGTGTCCAGCCAAGGCGGAGCCCGGTACCCGCGGCCACGAAGACAGCGGTGAGTTCGAGAAGCCCATGCGGGAGGACCAGGCCCAGGAAGGTGTCGAGACGGCCGGCCGAGGACATCAGTCCGAAGCCGACGCCCAGGTTGAGCATGTTCTCGAACAGGATCAGGAGAACCGGCAGGCCGAGGAATACGCCCAGGACCAGGCACATCGCGGCGGCCCTGGCGTTGTTCGTCCACACCTGGGCCGCGAAGGAGGCCGCGGGATGGCTGGAGTAGTAGGTCTCGTACTCGCCGCCGGGGCGGGTCAGCTCGCGGAGCTGGCTGGGGGCCGCGATGCTCGACTGCACGTCCGGGTGTGTGCCGATCCACCAGCCGAGGAGGATCGCGAGAGCGGTGGATATCAGCGCGGTGGGCACCCACCAGTGGCGGGAACGGTAGACAGCGGCCGGGAAGCCCTGCCCCAGGAAACGGGCGACGTCGCGCCAGGAGGCCCGGCGGGTTCCCGTCACGGCGCTGCGCGCGCGTGCCACCAGTTGGCTGAGGCGTCCGACGAGTTGGGGATCGGGGGCGCTGGACTGGATCAGCGAGAGGTGTGTGGCGGTGCGCTGGTAGAGGGTGACGAGTTCGTCGGCTTCGGCTCCGTTGAGGCGCCGTTGGCGACGGAGGAGCACGTCAAGGCGGTCCCACTCGGCTCGGTGTGCGGAGACGAAGACGTCGAGGTCCATCGGGTCTGCCTGCTCCTCGGCTGGTCGTCGACTGCCTTTCGTAGCAATCTGCGCAGCTGTCAGCTTGTCGTACTGGGGCGCGATGCGCCCTCAGCTTGGCAGACTTGCGCTGTACAGGGCAGACCAGGGGAAGGCGGCGGGCGTGAGTGAGCTGGTGACGGGTGAGGCGGTGGCGCTCGAGCTGCGTCCCGCGAAGCTGCCCAGCAGGGCACTGGCGGTGCTGCTCGACCTGATCGTGGCCATCACCGTGTACATCGGTGTGTCGTTTGCCCTGGTCGCGGCCACGGCCTCGCTCGACGAGGCTGCGCAGGTCGCGCTGTCGATCGCCACGTTCCTGTTGTTGCTGGTGGGCGGGCCCATCGCGGTGGAGACGCTGAGCCATGGCCGCTCGCTGGGCAAGATGGCCTGCGGGTTGCGCGTCGTACGCGACGACGGCGGGCCCATCCGGTTCCGGCACGCGCTGGTGCGTGGTGCCCTCGGCGTGGTCGAGATCCTGATGACGTTCGGCGTCGTCGCCTGTATCGCCTCGCTGATCTCGGCGCGTGGCCGGCGGTTGGGGGACGTGTTCGCGGGGACCCTGGTGGTTCGGGAGCGGGTGCCCGTCGGGCAGGCCCGTTTCATGCCGCCGCCTCCGCCCTGGCTGTCGGGACGTTTCGCCGAGCTGGACCTGTCCGCCGTTCCGGACGGGCTGTGGCTGGCTGTCCGGCAGTACCTGACGCGGATGCAGCAGCTCGATCCGCAGGTCTCCTGGGCGATGGCCGAGCGGCTCGCGGCAGACATCGCGAGCCGGACGGGGACCCCGGCGCCGCAGGGCGTTCCGCCGACCGCCTATCTCGCGGCGGTGGTGCAGGAGCGGCAGGCACGTGAGGCCCGGCGGGCCTTCGCAGGCGGGACTTCTTCGGTACCCGGTGCGCCCAGTGCGTACCCCCCGCCGGCGCCGCCGGCTGCTCCGTACGGGTACGGCCCCTCGTACGGCCCCTCGGTCCCTGGTGCGCCCGGTGCGCCCCTTGGCTACGCCCCTCCGGTGCCCCAGGCGCCCGTGCCGCCGCCGTCGCCTGGTCAGTCCGGGCCGACCGTGCCGACCGTGACGTATCCCGCGCCGGGCGACCGGGCGGCTCCGGCTCCGGCGCCCGGCGCCTCTCCCGCACCGGCGGCCGAGCGGCCCGCCACCGGGTTCGCGCCGCCCGCCTGAGCACGATCCTTTCCGGTCAGTCGTTGAAGACGGACGGTGGCGACTGCAGGTCCTCCAGCTCGATTCCGGGCGCCGCGAGGACCACGTCGCCGGCGAGGTGCACGGTGTGCTGTTCGCCCGTGTCCAGGGCTGTGACCTGGTATTCGTCCACGGTCAGGGGGCCGTTGTCAGTGGCGTGTGTTTCTCTTCTCAGCAAGGCCCAGGACTGGTCCACGGTGCGCGGTGCGAGGACCGGGTCCGTGAACGCCACGAGGCGTACGCGGGTCGCGGCGGCGGAAGGGGGGAGGCGCAGGAGACGGGCGGTGGCGATCAGGAACGCGGGGGACATACCGGTGAAGGCGTGGGCGCGCACATTGCCTTCGGTGGCATGGGTGCCGGTGGGGTCCGTGCGGACCCAGGTGACGCCGTCCAGAGCGGCGCCGCGCACCTGCCAGCCACCTGCGTGGAGTTCCAGACGGATGGGGCGGCCGAGGTCGTCGAGGGCGAGATCGACGGAGCCGCTGTGGTCACCGGAGGGGGTGGTCACTTGGGAGACATAACGCCAGCCGGAGGGGCCGGGGGCGCACTGGAAGTGTTCTTCGCCGAGGGGGGTGCGATCGTGCGGATCGTGAAGCGAATAACGGCCGCGGGGCATGGGGGTCCTGGGGCTTGACGGGGTGAGAGTCCGGCGCCCACCGGCCGGGTGGGCGGACGGCGGACCAAAGGGGCAGGCCCCCGGCACGGGGGTGCGGGGGCCTGCCTCGATGGACCGGAGGACCTGCCTCCGGGAGAGCGCGTCAGTGCACTGGCGTGCTCCCCGGTGGCGGGGTCGCGGACTCAGTAGCGGTAGTGGTCCGACTTGTACGGGCCGTCGACCTCCACGCCGATGTACGCGGCCTGCTCGGGGCGCAGCGTCGTCAGCTTCACGCCGAGCGCGTCCAGGTGCAGGCGGGCGACCTTCTCGTCGAGGTGCTTGGGCAGCGTGTAGACGCCGACCGGGTACTCGTCGGGCTTGGCGAACAACTCGATCTGGGCCAGCGTCTGGTCCGCGAAGGAGTTGGACATCACGAACGACGGGTGACCGGTGGCGTTGCCCAGGTTCAGCAGGCGGCCCTCGGAGAGGACGATGAGGACCTTGCCGTCGGGGAAGGTCCAGGTGTGGACCTGCGGCTTGACCTCGTCCTTGACGATCCCCGGGACCTTGGCGAGGCCGGCCATGTCGATCTCGTTGTCGAAGTGGCCGATGTTGCCGACGATGGCCTGGTGCTTCATCTTGGCCATGTCCGCGGCCATGATGATGTCCTTGTTGCCGGTCGTGGTGACGAAGATGTCGGCCTTGTCGATGACCTCGTCGAGGGTCGTGACCTGGTAGCCGTCCATCGCGGCCTGGAGGGCGCAGATCGGGTCGATCTCGGTGACGATGACGCGGGCGCCCTGTCCGCGCAGGGACTCCGCGCAGCCCTTGCCCACATCGCCGTAGCCGCAGACGACGGCGGTCTTGCCGCCGATCAGGACGTCGGTGGCGCGGTTGATGCCGTCGATCAGGGAGTGCCGGCAGCCGTACTTGTTGTCGAACTTCGACTTGGTGACGGCGTCGTTGACGTTGATCGCCGGGAAGAGGAGAACGCCGTCGCGCTGCATCTCGTACAGGCGGTGGACGCCGGTCGTGGTCTCCTCGGTCACGCCGCGGATCTCCGAGGCGAGCTGGGTCCACTTCTGCGAGCCGTCCGTGATGGTGCGGTGCAGGAGTTCGAGGATGACGCGGTGCTCGTCGGACTCGGCGGTGTCGACGGACGGGACCTTGCCGTCCTTCTCGTACTCGACGCCCTTGTGGACGAGGAGGGTGGCGTCACCGCCGTCGTCGAGGATCATGTTGGGGCCGCCGGTGGGGCTGTCCGGCCAGGTCAGCGCCTGCTCGGTGCACCACCAGTACTCCTCCAGGGTCTCGCCCTTCCAGGCGAAGACCGGGACGCCCTGCGGGTTGTCCACCGTGCCGTTCGGGCCGACGGCGATGGCGGCGGCCGCGTGGTCCTGGGTGGAGAAGATGTTGCAGGAGGCCCAGCGGACCTCGGCGCCCAGGGCCACCAGGGTCTCGATCAGGACGGCGGTCTGCACGGTCATGTGCAGGGAGCCGGTGACGCGGGCGCCGGCCAGCGGCTGCGCGTCGGCGTACTCCTTGCGGATCGACATCAGGCCGGGCATCTCGTGCTCGGCGAGGGTGATCTCCTTGCGGCCGAAGGCGGCCAGGGAGAGGTCGGCGACCTTGAAGTCCTGTCGGCTGTCGACAGTCGTCATTGCGAGCTGCTCCTCGGGGTTGGGGCGAGGGTGGATACGGCTGGTCTGCGCGGCGGCGGACACAGGGGTGCCCCAAAAGAGGACACAGGCATGCCCGCGTGCGCGCAGCGCAGTCCGTCGGAGGCCCTCTCTCCCTCGGACGGCCCGCGTGGGACCGCCCGACCGCCATCAGCAGCGACGTCTGGCTCCGTCCCAAGCTACACCGCAGGGGCGGGCCGTCCCCAGTCCGCCTCCGAACAGTTCACGCCGTTCGTGGGGCGGGGGTGTGGTCGGCGGACTGGAGTGCGAAGGGGTGACGGGGGGCTCTGTGAGGGGGCGCGCAGGATGCGGCAGACCGGGTTCTACCAGGGCTTTCGCGCCTTTGAGCCGGGGTTGGGGGGCGTTGCGGGGCGGGCGGAGATCGAGGGTTGCGATCAGGCTCGCAGGGCGGCCGGGACGGCGCCTCGTGTGAGGAAGCAGGCCCGGGTTGTCGGCCGGGAGGCTCAGTGGCCGGCCGGGTGGGGGGTCGGTCCGCCCGGGGTGGCCTTCGGGTCGGGACCCTTGGCGGCCTCGGCCTCGCTGTAGATGTCGGGCTCCAGGTAGATCACACGGGCGATGGGGACCGCCTCGCGGATGCGGGCCTCCGCGGCGTTGATGGCGCTCGCGACCTCGGCGGCCGTGTCGTCGTGCTGGACGGCGATCTTGGCGGCGATCAGGAGTTCCTCGGGGCCGAGGTGGAGGGTGCGCATGTGGATGATGCCGGTGACCGTGTCGCCGTCGACGATCGCGGCCTCGATCTTCTTGACCTCTTCGAGGCCCGCGGCCTCGCCGAGCAGCAGGGACTTGGTCTCGGCGGCCAGGACGAGGGCGATCATGACGAGCAGGACACCGATACAGACCGTGCCGATGCCGTCCCAGACGCCGTCACCGGTGAGCAGGGCGAGGCCGACGCCGCCGAGGGCGAGCACGAGACCGATGAGCGCGCCGAAGTCCTCAAGGAGGACGACGGGCAGCTCGGGGGCCTTGGCGCGGCGGATGAACTGCGACCAGGACAGCTTGCCGCGCAGTTCGTTGGACTCCTTTATGGCCGTCTTGAAGGAGAAGCCCTCGGCGATTATCGCGAAGACGAGGACGCCCACCGGCCAGTACCAGTGCTCGACTTCGTGCGGGTGCCTGATCTTCTCGTAACCCTCGTAGATGGCGAACATGCCACCGACCGAGAAGAGGACGATCGAGACGAGGAAGGCGTAGATGTACCGCTCGCGGCCGTAGCCGAAGGGGTGTTGCGGGGTCGCCTCGCGCTGGGCCTTCTTGCCGCCGATGAGCAGCAGGAACTGGTTGCCGGAGTCGGCGAGCGAGTGGACGCCCTCGGCGAGCATCGACGAGGAGCCGCTGAACGCGAACGCCACGAACTTCGATACCGCGATCGCGAGGTTGGCGCCGAGTGCCGCCACGATCGCCTTGGTGCCGCCTGACGCGCTCATGTGTCGCGTTGTCCCTTCTCGCCGTCGTCCGTCTACGCCGTCCAGGCGCGCGCTCGTCCGTGTGCGGGCTCTTTGCCCGTGCTTTGCCGGTGGGTCATTCTTGCAGCCCCGCCCGGGAGCGACTCGTCAGGTATCCACAACCCCGGTACGACAGTCAGACCTATCCGGAAACACGGTTCCCTCAGACGATCACCGTCGCGCGGAAGACCGTACCCGCACCCGACACCTCCGCCTTTTCGCCGGCCGGGACGAACACCGACCGGCCGGGGCCCAGGTCGTACTCGCCCGCCCGGACCGCGCCGGCCGTGCAGAGCAGGATCTGCGGGGTCGGCAGGGTCAGGTCATGGGCGGCGGTGCCCTCGGGCAGGACGTACCGGGAGAGCCGGAACTCGTCGATCGGCGTCTCGTAGACCTCCTCGCCGTCCGGGGCGGCCTCGGGGCGCAGCACACCCGCGTCGCCCGCCTCGAAGCGGACGATGCGCAGGAGTTCGGGGACGTCGACGTGCTTGGGGGTCAGGCCGCAGCGCAGGACGTTGTCGGAGTTGGCCATGATCTCGACGCCGAGGCCGTTCAGGTAGGCGTGCGGGATGCCTGCGCCCAGGAAGAGTGCCTCGCCGGGCTGCAGGCGGACGTGGTTGAGGAGCATGGCCGCGATCACGCCCGGGTCGCCCGGGTAGTGGTGGGCGATGTCGGCGTACGGCAGGTAGTCGCCGCCGAGGCGGACGCAGGCGGCGGTGGCCTCGGCGACCGTGTGGGCCATCTCCTCGCGGTCGGCGATGAGGATCGCGGTGAGGACCTCGCGCAGGGCCGCTTCCTCGGGGTGGGCGCGCAGCAGGTCGACGTACGGCTTGAGGGCGTCCACGCCGAGGCCGTCGAGGAGTTCGGCCGCCTGCTCCGGGACGCGGAAGCCGCACAGGCCGTCGAACTCGGTGAGCGCGCAGATCAGTTCGGGCTTGTGGTTGGCGTCCTTGTAGTTGCGGTCCGGGGCGTCCACCGGGATGCCCCGCCGCTCCTCGTCCTCGTAACCCTCTCTGGCCTGCTCCAGGTTGGGGTGCACCTGGAGGGAGAGCGGGGCGCCGGCGGCGAGGATCTTGAGCAGGAAGGGCAGGTGCGGGCCGAACTTCGCCACGGCCGCCTCGCCCAGTTCGGCCTTGGGGTCCGCGTCGATGACCTCGACGAGCGTGCCGCGCGCGGTGCGCGACGGGGCGCCCGGGTGCGCGCCCATCCACATCTCCGCCTGCGGCTCGCCGCTCGGCTCCACCCCGAGGAGCTTCGGGATGGCGGTCGGGGAACCCCAGGCGTAGGGGCGGACGGTGTTGTCGAGGCGGTCCATGACTTCTCTCTGCGCTCGGCCGGTTCTGTCTGCATACGGCGGCGAACCACGTCGTGCCGCGGTGTTCGGCGGTCGTGTCCACCGTGTGTTCCCGCACCGGTTGGCCTTCGGTACGGCCTTCAGGCCGCCCTTCGTACGGCGGTCCCGGTATCGGTGTCCACCTCAGGCCCTCGAAGCGAGCGCAAGGTAAACGGCGGCGAAATCCGTGACGGCGATCAGTTCCGCGAGGGTCTCCAGTTCGTCGCCCGCCTCGGGTTCCAGCTCGCTGATCGGGGTGTCGTGGCCGAGGGCGAGGTCGCGGGCGGCGGGCGCGGCGGTGAGGCCGCCGATGGGGCGGTCCCTGAGCAGCACCACGCGCGCGTGCAGCGCGGGCGGCTCCTCCACGCGGTCGCGGAAGAAGTCATCGGGGTCGGCGCTGGCGGCGAGCGGGCCGGCGAGCAGGGCGGTGTGGGCCGCCAAGGCCTCGGGGAGTTCGGCGACCAGGGCGGGGCGGCCGGCCAGTTCGGCCAGGGCGGCGGCGAAGCGGCGGCCGGAGGGGCCCGCCGAGTCGCCCTCCGTCCAGATCACCGGGAGCGCGTCGGCGAGTTCCGCGGCGAGGGTCTTGGCGGGGTTGCTGTAGGTCACGATGGCCGGACCGCAGCGCTCGGCGATGTGGTCGAGGCGGTCGGCGACCTTCTCCAGGGCCTCCGGCGGGGCGGTGAGCAGGCCGATGCGGTCCAGGAGCACGAGCAGCGGGGTGAGCAGCGCCCACAGGACACCCGGGGAGGAGCCGGCGAGCGGCTCGCCGTGGTCGTACGGTGCCGTCGCCATCGGCATGAACAGGCCGTGGGCGCCGGCCACCGCCTCGGCGAGCGGGGTGCCGGCGGGGGCGACGGCGGCGACCGAGCAGCCGCGCCGGTAGGCCTGGTCGGCGAGGAGGGAGAGGCTGGGTTCGGTCCCGTCCGGGGTGGCGATCAGCAGCAGGTCGACGGAGCCGGCCCAGCCCGGGAGCTCCCAGCGCAGGGCGCCGGCGGCCGGGGCGACGCCGGTGGAGGCCAAACGGGTGACGGGGCTGCCGGGGCCGGCCAGCGTGCCGAGGAGGTCGGCGGCGTGGGTGGCGGCGACGCCGGGGCCGGCGATCAGGACGGCGCGCGGGCGGCCGTCCGGTTTCAGCTCCTGGACACCGGCCTCGGTGGCGTGCCGGGCGGCCGTACGGACGCGGGCGCCGGCCTCGGCCGCACCGCGCAGCAGACCTCGGCGGTCGGCCTCGGCGAGGCCCTCCGGGGTGTCGAGCAGCGATTCGTCGAGCATGGGAGCGGCCTCCGGTTGCCGGGGTCCTGGTGTTCTGCGGTTGTGGGGCTTACTGCTTACGGCTTACCGCCTACTGCTTACGCGGGGCGGCGGGCCTCGTCGACGAGGAGGACGGGGATGCCGTCGCGGACGGGGTACGCCAGGCCGCAGTCCTGGCCGGTGCAGATCAGCTCGGCGTCCTGCTCCTTGAGGGGGGCGTGGCAGGCCGGGCAGGCGAGGATCTCCAGGAGGCCGGCTTCGAGCGGCATGGGGTTTCCCTTCGGGGGGTGGGATGTTCGCGTGCGGTCAGATTACCGCCGGTGGGGTGGGTCGGGCTGGCCATGGGTGGCGGGTGGGGCGAGGTGGCCGGGGCGGACCCGTTCGTCACGCTCTGATGATCGCCAGTACCTCGTCGCGTACCTTCGTCATCGTCGCCTCGTCCCTCGCCTCCGCGTTCAGGCGCAGCAGCGGTTCCGTGTTGGACGGGCGGACGTTGAACCACCAGTCGACGCCGGTCACGGTCAGGCCGTCGAGGTCGTCCAGGGTGACGTCGCCGCGGTCTCCGTAGGCCGCGCGGATCTCCGCGAGGCTGGCCTGCTGGTCGGCGACCGTGGAGTTCACCTCGCCGGAGCCGACGTAGCGGTCGTACTGGTCCACCAGGGAGGACAGGGGGCCGCTCTGGCCGCCGAGGGCCGCGAGGACGTGCAGGGCGGCCAGCATGCCCGTGTCGGCGTTCCAGAAGTCCTTGAAGTAGAAGTGGGCCGAGTGCTCACCGCCGAAGATCGCGCCGGACCTCGCCATCTCGGCCTTGATGAACGAGTGGCCGACGCGGGTGCGGACCGGTGTGCCGCCGTTCTCCCGCACCACCTCGGGGACGGTCCAGGACGTGATCAGGTTGTGGATGACCGTGCCCTTGCCGCCGTTGCGGGCGAGTTCGCGCACGGCGACGAGAGCCGTGATCGCCGACGGGGAGACCGGGTCGCCGTTCTCGTCCACCACGAAGCAGCGGTCCGCGTCGCCGTCGAAGGCCAGGCCCAGGTCGGCGGACTCGGCGCGGACCCGCTGCTGGAGGTCCACCAGGTTGGCGGGGTCCAGGGGGTTGGCCTCGTGGTTGGGAAACGTGCCGTCCAGCTCGAAGTACATCGGGACCGGGGTCAGCGGCAGGCCCCCGAAGACCGTCGGGACCGTGTGGCCGCCCATGCCGTTGCCCGCGTCGACCACGACCTTCAGGGGGCGGATGGAGGTCAGGTCCACGAGCGAGCGCAGATGGGTCGCGTAGTCCGACAACGTCTCGCGGGTGGTGATCGTTCCCGGCGTGGCGGCCGGCTCGGGGGCGCCCTCCTGCGACCAGCGCTCCGCGAGCTCGCGGATCTCCGACAGGCCGGTGTCCTGGCCCACCGGCGCGGCTCCCGCGCGGCACATCTTGATGCCGTTGTACCGCGCCGGGTTGTGCGAGGCCGTGAACATCGCGCCGGGCAGACCGAGGGCGCCCGAGGCGTAGTACAGCTGGTCCGTCGAGCACAGGCCGATCTCGGTGACGTCGACACCCCGGGCCGCCGCACCGCGCGCGAAGGCGCGCGACAGACCCGGCGAGGACGGCCGCATGTCGTGGCCGACGACGATCGCGGTGGCCTCGGTCACCTGGACGAACGCGGCGCCGAACAGCTCGGCGAGTGCCTCGTCCCACTGGTCCGGGACCACCCCGCGCACGTCGTACGCCTTCACGATCTGCGACAGATCAGCAGCAGCCACAGGCCAACCCTCCTGGAATCCTCTCGGTCGCCCCAAGCTACCTGCCCCGGGTAAGCGCCGGACGTGGGATCCCTCAGCGGACTCACGGTGGCGACCGGGCGGGATCGACTGAGATCGACTGAGATCGATCGAGATCCACTTGGACCGGAACAGGACCGGGGGCCGCGTGGGCCTCCGGGAGGACCGGCCGCCAGGGTCCTTGTGACCGGTCACGGCAGCATCCACCCCAGCACCGGCGAGCTCTGCCCCACCACGATCAGGCACATCACCAGCAGCAGCCCGAGGCTCCACGGCAGCACCTTCCGCAGCAGGTCCCCCTCGCGGCCCGCAAGGCCGACCGCCGCGCAGGCGATCGTCAGGTTCTGCGGAGAGATCATCTTGCCGAGCACGCCGCCGGAGCTGTTGGCGGCCGCCAGGAGTTCCGGCGAGAGTCCCGACTCGTGCGCGGCGCTCACCTGAAGCGCTCCGAAGAGCGCGTTGGCCGAGGTGTCCGACCCGGAGACGGCGACACCGAACCAGCCGAGGACCGGCGACAGGAAGGCGAGCCCCGCACCGGCCGCCGCCACGAAGTGGCCGATCGTCGCGGCCTGTCCGGAGAGGTTCATGACGTAGGCGAGGGCGAGGACGGAGGTCACGGTGAGGATCGCGAAGCGCAGCTCCCGTACCGTCGCCGCCCATTCGGCGGCCGCCACGCGCGCGTGCACGCGCAAGACGGCCGCCGCGCAGATGCCGGCGAACAGCACGAGCGTGCCGCCCGTGGAGACGACCGGCCAGGTGAAGAGATTTCCACCGATCGGTTGGCCCTTGGGGTTGACGACGTCCAGGAAGGGCCAGTCGTAGACCTGGTTGGCCTTTGTCAGCCAGTCCTTGACGGCCGGGATCTGGGCGATCGAGAAGACGGTGATGATCAGGGCGTACGGGGCGTAGGCGCGCAGGACTTCGGGGCGCGGGTCGGGTTCGTCGAGGTCCGCGCTGCGGGCACCCGTGAGCACGGCGGCGCGGACCTCCGCCGCGGCGGGCACGCGCGTGTGCGGTACGGCGACCAGGGCGGCACTGGAGAGCGTCTGGTCCAGTGGCATGCGGTAGGCGAGCCTCGCGACGAGTACGGCCGTCAGAAGGCCGCACAGGCCCGCCAGATGGGCTCTCATCCGGACGCCGCCGAGCAGGATCAGCACGATGAGCAGCGGGAGAGCGGCGACCAGGGCCGACAGGCCCAGCGAGTCGGCGACGGGTTCCAGTTCCTGGACGTACACGGGCGCCGCCCCGGGTTCCGGCATGCGGAAAGCGATGTCCCGCTGACGGTCACCCGGAATGGTCGTGTCCCCGACAAGCACGGGTCAATGGGTCCGCACCGCTGAACGGAACGCGCACGAAGGACAACCACCGGAGAGGGGGCCGGTCATCTGAGAGAACGTCAGCCATCCGAGGCGACGTCAGGCACCCGAGGAGGCGTCAGCCACCCGAAGGGACGTCAGCCGCCCGGCGGAACGTCAGTTGTCCGGCGACCGGAGCACCCGCAGATGGCCGCGCCGTGCGACCTCCATCGGGTCCGCGCCGCGTCCGCCGCCGCCCGCCTGGGCCGCCCGCTCCTGGGGGCGGGCCGCCTCGCGCACCGCGTTCGCAAGGGCTTCCAGGTCGTCGCCGGTGGGCCGCGCGGGGGCGGAACCGTCGAGGAGCCGGACGACCTCCCAGCCGCGCGGGGCGGTGAGGCGCTCGGAGTGCTCGGCGCACAGGTCGTAGCAGTGGGGTTCGGCGTAGGTGGCGAGCGGGCCGAGGACCGCGGTCGAGTCGGCGTAGACGTACGTCAGCGTCGCGACGGCGGGTCGGCCGCAGGCGGTTCGCGAACAGCGACGTACAGGGCTCACGAGGTTGGACGGTACCGCACTCTTGAGCGGGCCGCGACGACTCTCCCCCAGGTCACTCCACCGTGTCGTGCTGTGAAACGCCCCACACACCCCTCCGGACGCACCTTGCTGACCTGCGTGGACCGGGTCGTCCGGGCCGCCGGGCGGTACCGCATCCGGTCATCAGTCGGTACAAACAACGTCAATTGCCTTGAGGTCGTCGGTCTTGTGGAGATACGGAAACGAGCCCAACCTTGGCCGGATTGGTCATCCTCCGACATGTCGCCCAGGGCGCCGTTGGGGCGCGGTACAGCACCGCCGGAGCCCGCGAGGACTACGCTTCACCAGTGATGGAGAACCGTGTACCGCCCCGTGCCGCCGGCCCCGGGCCTCGTCGACGCGATCGCCACGGTCGGGGCATGCGCGGGCCGATCGCACCGCCTCAGGTGCCGCTGGCCGCGAGCCGCGCGGACGTGTTCGCGGACCTGGTGCAGGACTCCGTGGAGCGCCTTGAGCGGCGCTGGCCGCAGCTCGCCGACATCGATTTCCTGGTGCTGGAGGTACCCCGGCTCCAGGACCGGCACGGCGAGACCTGGAGCGACGAGGCGGTGCCGCTGGGCGGCATCATTCCCGCGCGCGAGGGACGCCGGGCGCGCGTGGTCGTCTACCGGCGGCCGGTCGAGATCCGTACCAAGGGGCGCGACGAGCGGGGCGCCCTGGTGCACGAGGTCGTCGTGGAGCAGGTCGCCGAGCTGCTCGGACTCACCCCGGAGACGGTGGACCCCCGCTACGGCGAGGACTGAGCGGGGGCCCTTCAACGGGGTTCCTGCTACTTCTGCAGCACCGACACGTTCTGGTCGGCCACCGGTACGGCCACCGTGCCACGGTCGTCCGGGAGGGTCTGGATCGTGAAGCCCGGGACGCCCTCCTCGGTAGCCGCCAGGGTGCGGGCGCCGTAGACCGGGCCGCCGGAGACGGTCTCCACGGTCAGCGCGTAGGTGCCCTTCAGACCGGACGGGACCGGGGCGTCGACGTCCTGGGTGGTGCCGGACTTGATCGTGAACGTCTTGGACACCGCCGTACCGCCCTCGCTGCCCGCCGACGCCGTGACCTTGACCTGTGCGGTGGCGGTGGGGGCGGTCAGGGAGAGCGTGGTGCCCTTTCCGCTGTTGTCGGCGGAGGTCGCGCGCGTGCCGATCGGCGCGGTCGCCGGGATGTACGCGCTCTCCTGCTTGCCGGGCTTGCCGCGGGTGACGCGCAGGGCGGCCACCACCGGGACGGACTGGTCGGTGGGCGTGAGGATCAGCGAGCCCGCGTCGCCGCGCGTGACGTCGCCGAGGTCGGCCGCGGTGGTCATGCCCGACTTCACGTGCAGTGTCTCGTTGCCGGCCGGGGTGATGGTGCCGTTCGGGGAGGCCAGGCGCACCTTCAGGTCCGCGTCGGCGTCGCCGGTGGTGAAGGCGATCAGCCGGACGTCCGTGGCGTCCTTGGGGATGCCGGGCAGCACCAGGCTGCCGGACGGGTCGGCGGAGGCGGCCAGCCAGTCGCCGCCGGTCTTGTCGTCCAGGGCCTGCACGCTCGCGCCGACCCGGCCGCTGCGCACGTTCACGTGCACGGTCAGGTCGGTCTGCCGCTCGTCGGTGAGCGTGGAGAGCAGGACCGGCTCGCTGGCGTGCGGCTGGACCGTGATGCCCTCCCCCACCGTGGACTTGAGCTGGCCGTCCTTGCCGTACAGATCGATGTCGACGACGGCGGCGCTGTCGTCGGGGTTGGTGAGGTGCACGTAGTCGGTGCGGCTCGCGGCGGTGCTGGCGCCGGGGAACCAGAAGTCGGTGTCGGCCGGTGTGCAGTTGACGCCCTGGAGGCCGCGCCCGGTGCCGGCGGCGACCTCGGTGGTCTGCTGGACGGTCCAGCCGGACGCGTAGCTGCCCTCGGCGGTGCCGACGTAGGCGGGCCCGTCGGCGCCGGAGGTGTCACCGGTGACCGGGGTGCCGGGCGCCTTCGGGGTGAGGACCGGCTTGGACGCCTTCTTCTTGCCGCCGCCCGTCCCGTCCACCGACTGCTCGGTGGCCGCCTGGAGCGCGGCCTTGCCGTCGCTCGTGGCGCCCTTGGTGACGGGCGTGAACGACGTGTACGAGGTGTCGGCGATGTCGGAGAGGCTCGGCGCCGGGCACAGCAGCGTGGTGCGCTCCACGGGCAGCTGAGCGGCCGCCTCGGCGGTGTGTGCGGCCGACGTGGCCGGCGGGTTCAGCGCGGCGAACCCGGTGACCGCCGCGAGGGCGGCCGTACCGGCGAGCAGGGACAGGGTGGTGCGGTTCACTGCTGGCTCCCGTCGTGGTGCTCGCCGTTGGTGCCGTGGTGCTGCTGGGCGGCCGGGTCATAGGCGGGGTCGTAGCCCTGCTGGTACGTCGGGTCGTACCCGGCCTGCCCGTGCTGCCCGTGCTGCCCGTGCTGCCCGTGCTGCCCGCCGTAGGCGTACGGGTCGTACTGGCCGGTCTGGTACGGGTCGTACGTCTGCTGGTCGTAGCCGCCCGTCTGGTACTGGCCGGCGCCCGTGTCCTGGTACTGGTCGGCGTAGCCGGCGTTGTAGCCGTCGGCCGCCGGGTAGGAGGCGGGATCCCATTCGTCGTACGACTGCTGCTGCGGGACCGCGGCCTGAGGCTGCTCCTCCGGGGGTGCCGGAGCGGGCTCGGGGAAGTCGGTCCCGTCCTCCGGAGCCGTCTCCTCCTCGGCCTCCTCGGCCTCCGCGGCCTCCGCCTGGGCGCGCAGGCGGCGGGCGCGGCGGCCCTCGCCCTCGACGGCCTGGGCGGGGATCGGCTGCTCCTCGGGGAGGTCGTCGTCGACGTCGCGGCGGCGGCCGGGCAGGGCGAGGACGACCAGGACGACGGCGAGCGCACCCTGGGCCCACAGCCAGGCGGTGTGGGTGAACGGGGTGTCGTAGGTGACGTCGAGCTTTCCGCCGGAGGAGGGGAGTTCGAAGCCCTGGGCCCAGCCGTCCACGGTGGTGCGGGTGAGCTGCTTGCCGTCCAGGGTGGCCGTCCAGCCGGGCGCGGCCGAGTCGGCCAGTCGCAGGATCCGGCCGTCGGCGCCGGACTGGATCGTACTGTGGATCTCGACGGGGCCGGCGACGACGGAGGCCGGCGTGCCGGAGCCGTTCGCGGAGACGATCATCGCGCGGGAGACCTGCTGGTCGACGCGCCACAGGGCGCTGCCGTCCTGCTGGCTGAGCCGGCTCAGGCCGGGCGTGGCGTCGAGCACGCGGGTGATGTCGCGCGGGGCGCCCTTGTGGACCAGGACGTAGCGCACCGCGAATCCGCCGAGCTGGTCGGCCTGGTCGGCGCCGGAGCCGGCGACCAGGTTGGCGACGATCTTGTCGAGCGTGGCGTTCTCGCCGTCGGCGGCGGCCACCTCGGCGTCTCCCATGCGGGCGCCGGAGCCGCGCACCAGCATGTAGTCCACGTGCGCGGTGCTGTCGCTGTCGAGGACCAGGGTGCGGACCTGGTCGCTGGTGGTGCTGTCCTCGGCGACGAAGGCGGGCACCTGGCTGGGGGCGCGGCGCTCGACCGGGCCGTCGGCGCCCGCGATCATCCAGCCGGCGGCGAGGAGCAGCGGGCCCGCGGCGGAGGCGAAGGCGATCAGGGCGGCGACCGGCTGGCGCCAGCCGAAGCTCTGCTCGGCGACACGCGCGCGTGCCCCGTCGGCGCCGAGCGCGGCGGCGGACAGGATCGCGATGCCGTAGACGAGGGTCGCGGGGCCCGCCCAGGTGGAGCTGTTGGAGAGGACCGCGAAGACCAGACCGACCAGGGCGACCACCCAGGCGGTACGGATCGCCGACTGGCGCTCGGAGCGCAGCAGGGCGGCGAGCGCGGCCAGCACGATGCCGATGAGCATGAGCCCGTCGAGGGTGCCGGGGCCGCCGGGGCTGGCGCCGAGCAGGTCGAGGGCGGAGGCGGCCGAGGCGCCGTACTCCAGCCCGGCCTCCTTGAAGAAGCCGAACGGCAGCAGGGTCAGCGACCAGGGCGCGAGGACCAGCAGCGGGGTGCCGAGCTGGGCCAGCAGGCGCAGGGCGGAGGCGACCAGGTCGGTGCGGCGGACGGCCAGGACGGCGATGCCGAGGATCAGGGCGATGGGCCAGACGATCGGCGTGAACGCGGTGGTGATGGTCAGCAGCAGCGCGTACGCCCAGGTGGCCCGCCAGCTGCCGCGCGCTCCCGAGGAGTTGGCGAGGCCGCTGGCCGCGACGCCCGCGCGGGCGATGAGCGGCAGCAGGATCGCGAGGACGGCGGTGCCGATGCGGCCGCCGGCGAGGGCGCCGGTGGCGGCGGGCAGGAAGGCGTAGGCGATGGCGACCCAGGCGCGCAGCAGGCGCGAGGTGACCAGCGGGCGGGAGGCGAAGTAGGCGGTGACCCCGGCCAGCGGCACCGAGGCGACGAGCAGCACGGTGACGGCGAGCCCGGTCGAGCCGAACAGCAGGGAGGCCAGCGAGGCGACGATCGCCAGGTACGGCGGGGCGGCGGGGGTGCCGCCGGCGCCGACCGCGTGCCAGGCGTCGAGGTAGCTCGACCACAGGGCGCCCGCGCTGCCCGGGGCGGGCAACAGGGCGCCGCCCGCGAGCGCGCCGGAGCCGAGCAGGGCGCGGCAGGCGGCCAGGGAGACGAGGAGCAGCACCAGGAAGAGCACCGGGCCCGGTTTGCGAGCGATGCGCTTGAGGCGGGCGAACTGCTCGATCTCCAGGAAGTCGGCGTCGTCGCCGCCGGGCCCGGACTCGACCGCGCCGCCGTGCCGGCCGGCCGCGGAGATCTCGTCGTCGCCGCCGAAGAACTCGCCGGCGGCCTGCTCGACGGTGGCCCGGACGGTGGCGCCGGGCGGCGGGAACAGCGGGCGCAGCTCGCCCTTGTCCAGCTGGGAGCGGCCACGCCTGCTCCGCCCGGCGATGATCCGCTCGGGTCGCAGCAGGGTGCCGAGCAGACCGCGGATCTCGTCGAGGGCCTGTCCGGGGACCTTGCCGACGAGATAGGCGACCGTACGCAGCAGGGTGCCGAGCACCAGGCGCAGCAGTACCCAGGGCAGCATGGCCGTGCGGGTGTTGACGAGCAGGGTGTAGACGGCGCCGGCCTTGTCGACCTTGTGCGGGGAGGCGGTGGTGCGGCCGGCGCAGTCGACGGCGCGGCGCTCGCGCGAGGCCGCCTCGGCGTGCCGTACGACGGCCTCGGGGGCGACCAGGACGCGGTGGCCGGCGTTGTGCGCGCGCCAGCACAGGTCGACGTCGTCACGCATCAGGGGCAGCCGGCGGTCGAAGCCGCCGAGCTCCTCGAAGACGTCGCGGCGGATCAGCATGCCGGCGGTGGAGACGGACAGCACGGGCCGCACGTGGTCGTGCTGCCCCTGGTCCTGCTCGCGGCGGTCCAGGCCGGTCCAGCGGCGGCCGGAGTGGGCGATGGTGACGCCGACCTCGAGGAGCTGCCTGCGGTCGTACCAGCCGCGCAGCTTGGGGCCGACGACCGCGACGTCGTCGCGGCCCAGCTCCATCTCGTTGTCGACGACCCGCAGCAGCTGGGCGAGGGCGTCGGGTTCCGGCGCGCAGTCGTCGTGCAGCAGCCAGAGCCACTGGACGGGTTCGCCGTGAGGCAGTTCGGGCATGTCGTACGCGTCGTCGCGCCACTGGCGGGTGACCGGGTCCCAGCCGCTGGGCCGCTTCAGGTACGGCAGGTCGTCCGGGGTGAGGACGGGCGCGGCGCGGCCCGCCTCCTCGACCGCCTGCCCGAAGCCGGTGCGGCGGGCGAGGTGCAGGACGTTACCGTCGCCGAGGGACTCGGTGAGCAGCTGGGCGGAGTCGTCCGCGCTGCCGGTGTCGGCCGCCACCGCGTACTGGACGGGGCGATCCTGGCCGAGCAGCCCGGCGAGGGCGTCGGGCAGCCAGCGGGCGCCGTCGTGGGAGACGAGGACCGCGGTCACCACATGACGCGGGAACTCTGGTGTGGCAGCCGTGTCTTGGGCTGCCGTGTGGCTGTGCACGGACATCGAGGTACGGGCCCCGGTTCGATGGACTGCGGTGGACTCCTGCGCCCGCTGGTTGCGGCGAGGCGTCTCGGACGAGCGCCCACACTATCGGCTGGGCATGTCGACGGCCCGCCGCCTGTGGATAACCCACTGGCGACGGGCCGTTCGCGCAGATCAGATGTGTGCGTCGGGTGGACGCCCGCTTCGGGCGGCGGTCTCTCGGACGGCGGCCGCTCAGACGGCGGCCTTCTTGAGGCGGCGGCGCTCCCGCTCGGAGAGCCCGCCCCAGATGCCGAAGCGCTCGTCGTTGGCGAGGGCGTACTCGAGGCATTCGGAGCGCACCTCGCAGGCGAGGCAGACCTTCTTGGCCTCTCTGGTGGAGCCGCCCTTCTCGGGGAAGAAGGACTCGGGGTCGGTCTGGGCGCACAGCGCGCGCTCCTGCCAGCCGAGCTCCTCGTCCGCGTCGTCGACCAGCAGTTGCTGCACCAGCTCGGTCATGTGCGCCCCTCGTCTGTCTTTCGCGTCCCCGTGCCGCGGCCGCTACCGATTCCGGCCGAACGACACGAGTGAAATTACAAGTGTGCGGCTCCGGGCGAGTCAAGCCGAGATCTGCTATTGGGCCCGTTATTCACTCTGCGGAACCAAGGCCGTGCGGAAAGTGTTCAAATCGGCATAAACCTTGACATGCAGACGAGGCCCTGGAGGGCCCCCGACCCCATACAGAGGTTGTACGAAGAAGGACGCCCAGATGTTCGATCGCGTTCCGAAGTGACTCACGCGCCCGGTTGTGCGCCATGTGTCCCGGGTGCTCACTGAACAAACCTTTCGGCAGAGAGATGAACCGGATGAGGTGAAACCGGTCCCACATACCGGGCGTCGAGTTGACAGCGGAGGTGTGAACCGATGTCCTAGTGGGCATGCTCGCGAACTTGGCGCTCACCTCGACCCGCACCGCCGGGTCCCACGGTGCTGCCCGCGCTCGCTGTAGCTGTTGCTGTTCCAGCTGTTGAGCCATAGCCGCATCCCGGCCGCTCCGGCTGCAGACCGAGTCCACCGGACTCGGTTTTCGCATTCCGTTCCCCTCTGACCTTCTTCACTGAGGAACCACCGCACCCCATGAACAGCGACAACGACCTCCAGATCGCCGGCGACATCCTCGAAGTCCCGCACCTGCTGCAGCCGCCGCGCGAGCACCCGGTGACCGTGGCCGAGTTCGTCGGCCTCGCCCGCGCGATCGCCGCTGACCGCTCCCAGTGGGAGCACCTGGTCGAGTACGACGCGACCAGTCGCTGGTACCACCGGCTGCGCACCGGCCCCGGCTACGAGGTGTGGCTGCTGTCGTGGGTGCCCGGACAGGGCAGCGGACTGCACGACCACGGCCGCTCCTCCGGCGTGCTGACCGTCCTGGAGGGCGCCCTGACCGAGCGCACCGAGCGGGGCACGCGCGCACTGGGCTCCGGCGCGCAGCGGGTGTTCGCGCCGGGGTATGTGCACGAGGTGGTGAACGACGCACTGGAGCCGGCGGTGAGCCTCCACGTGTACTACCCGGGCCTGACCGAGATGCCGATGCACACGGCCACCGCCGCCGTGTGCGAGGCCCGTCCCGTGACCGCGTGACCCGTAACACCATGACGCGTGCAGCGTTGTCCGACCCGCCTGCAAGACTTGGCGCATGCGCATTGTGGTTCTGGCAGGCGGTATCGGCGGTGCCCGGTTCCTGCGCGGTCTGAAGCAGGCCGTGCCGGACGCCGACGTGACCGTCATCGGCAACACCGGGGACGACATCCACCTCTTCGGGCTGAAGGTCTGCCCGGACCTCGACACGGTGATGTACACGCTCGGTGGCGGCATCGACGAGGAGCAGGGCTGGGGGCGGGCCGACGAGACCTTCCACCTCAAGGAGGAGCTCGCCGCCTACGGGGTGGGCCCGGACTGGTTCGGGCTCGGCGACCGGGACTTCGCGACGCACATCGTGCGCACGCAGATGCTGGGCGCCGGCTATCCGCTGAGCGCGGTGACCGAGGCGCTGTGCGACCGCTGGAAGCCGGGTGTGCGGCTGATCCCGATGACCGACGACCGGGTCGAGACCCATGTGGCCGTCGAGGTCGACGGCGAGCGCAAGGCCGTGCACTTCCAGGAGTACTGGGTACGGCTGCGGGCGTCCGTGCCCGCCGAGGCGGTCGTCCCGGTCGGCGCCGAGCAGTCCAAGCCGGCGCCGGGCGTCCTGGAGGCCATCGCCGAAGCGGACGTCATCCTCTTCCCGCCGTCCAACCCGGTGGTCTCCGTCGGCACGATCCTCGCGGTGCCCGGCATCCGGGAGGCGATCGCGGGCGCCGGGGTGCCGGTGGTGGGCCTCTCCCCCATCGTCGGGGACGCGCCGGTGCGCGGGATGGCCGACAAGGTGCTCGCGGCGGTGGGCGTGGAGTCGACGGCGGCGGCGGTCGCCGAGCACTACGGCTCGGGGCTGCTGGACGGCTGGCTCGTCGACACCGTGGACGCGGGCAGCGTGGAGCGGATCGAGACGGCCGGCATCCGCTGCCGGGCCGTACCGCTGATGATGACCGACCTGGACGCGGCCGCGCAGATGGCGCGGGAGGCGCTGGCACTGGCCGAGGAGGTGCGCGGGGCATGACCGGGACGACCGACACGACCGGCGACGCGGTGCCGGGGTACCGGGTGTGGGCGCCGGCCGGGATCCCCGAGGTCCAGCAGGGCGACGACCTGGCGAAGCTGATCGCCGCGGCCGAGCCGGGGCTGGCCGACGGGGACGTGGTGATCGTCACGTCCAAGATCGTGTCCAAGGCCGAGGGGCAGCTCGTCGAGGCGGCCGACCGGGAGGCGGCGATCGACGCGGAGACCGTTCGGGTGGTGGCCCGGCGCGGGACCCTGCGGATCGTGGAGAACCGGCAGGGGCTGGTCATGGCGGCGGCGGGCGTGGACGCCTCCAACACCCCGTCCGGGACCGTGCTGTTGCTGCCGGAGGATCCCGACGCCTCGGCGCAGGCCGTCCGCGCGGGTCTGCGGGACGCGCTGGGTGTCAACGTCGGCGTGGTCGTCACTGACACGTTCGGGCGACCCTGGCGCGCGGGACTCACGGACGTGACCATCGGCGCCGCCGGGGTGCGGGTGCTGGACGACCTGCGAGGGGGCGTGGACGCGCACGGCAATCCGCTGGTCGCGACGGTCGTCGCCACGGCCGACGAACTGGCCGCCGCGGGCGACCTGGTGAAGGGCAAGGCCACGGGGATGCCGGTGGCCGTGGTGCGTGGGCTCGCGCACGTCGTGGCCGAGGCGGGGGACGAGGTCGAAGGCGCGCGGGCGCTGGTCCGGGACGCGGGCAGCGACATGTTCCGGCTCGGCACGTCCGAGGCGGTCCGGGAAGCGGTGACGCTACGGCGGACGGTCCGCGCGTTCACCGGCGATCCGGTCGACCCCGGGGCGGTACGGCGGGCGGTCGCCGCGGCCGTGACCGCGCCGGCGCCGCATCACACGACGCCGTGGCGGTTCGTGCTGCTGGAGTCCGAGGAGGCGCGCGTCCGGTTGCTGGACGCGATGCGGGATGCGTGGATCGCCGACCTGAGGAAGGACGGCAAGTCGGAGGAGTCCATCGCGAAGCGGGTGCGGCGCGGCGATGTGCTGCGGAACGCGCCGTATCTGGTCGTGCCCTGTCTGGTGATGGACGGGTCGCACACGTACGGGGACGCACGGCGGGACGCCGCCGAGCGGGAGATGTTCGTGGTCGCGGCGGGGGCCGGGGTGCAGAACCTGCTGGTGGCGTTGGCCGGGGAGCAGCTGGGGTCGGCGTGGGTCTCGTCGACGATGTTCTGCCGGGACGTGGTGCGGGATGCGCTCGCGCTTCCCGCCGAGTGGGAGCCGATGGGGGCGGTTGCGGTGGGGAAGGCCGCGGAGGCTCCGCGGGAGAGGGCGGTGCGGGAGGTCGGGGACTTTATCGAGGTGCGGTGAGTTGCTTGCGCCTATTGGGGCGGGGGGTGTTGTGAGTGGGCGAGTGCGGGTTGAGTGTGGCTGATCGCGCAGTTCCTCCCCCAGCCTTCGGCCGGGGGTACCCCCAGCGCCTCTGACGGGGCGCTTGCACCTAGGCTCATAGCTCACAGCAGGCATCTCACGCATCCGGGATCTTTCGTGGCTGGACGGTTCGCTCCGAGGCCCACTCGTACGACTGTGCGGGGTGGGCAGGTTGTCGTGCCTGCCGCTGGTGTTCCGAAGCAGGCGGTCGCGGCGGGGCGCGTTCGGGTGTGGAAGCCCGAAGGGGCTCTTGACCTGGGGCTTGTGCTCGGGCCGCTGCGGCGTGGGCCCGGGGATCCCACCTTTCGGGCCACCCGGGACGGGTCCGTGTGGCGGGCCAGCCTCACGCCCGCCGGGGCCGGGACGCTGCGGGTCGCCGCGTACGGCGGTGAGGTGCGCGGGGAGGCCTGGGGACCGGGGGCCGAATGGCTGTTGGAGCAGTTGCCGGAGATGCTCGGCTCGGCCGATGATCCCGCCCTCTTCGTGCCCCGGCACCGGGTCGTGGCCACTGCGCGGCATCGGCGGCCGGGGTTGTGGCTGACGCGGACCGGGCTGGTGCTGGAGTCGTTGATCCCGTCGGTCCTGGAGCAGAAGGTCACGACCGACGAGGCGTACCGGGCCTGGCGGTTGCTGGTACGGAAGTTCGGGGAGCGGGCGCCCGGGCCCGCCGGGGTGAGCGAGCGGCCGATGTGGGTGATGCCGGCGCCCCGCACCTGGGCGCTGATCCCGTCGTGGGAGTGGCACAAGGCCGGGGTCGACAACAAGCGTGCCTCGACGATTCTGCGGGCGGTGCGGGTCGCCGCGCGGCTCGAACAGGCCGTCGGGATGGCGGCGGCGGACGCCCAGGCGCGGCTGGAGGTGGTGCCGGGGGTGGGGCCGTGGACGTCCGCGGAGACCGTGCAGCGCAGTCATGGGGCGGCGGACGCGGTGACGGTCGGGGACCTGCATCTGCCGGGGATCGTGGGCTGGGCGCTGGCCGGGGACCGGCATGCCGACGACGAGGCGATGCTGCGGTTGCTGGAGCCGTACGCGGGGCAGCGGCACCGGGCGACCCGGTTGATCCTGCTGAGCGGGCAGACACCGGCCAGGCGGGCGCCGAAGATGCCGCGCACGGATATCGGCCGGTTGTAAGCGACCCGGGGAGGGGGCTGGGCGGGGGTAGGGACGCTTACCGGCGCCGGCAGGGTGCCGCCCGCGCCCACCCGTACCGCCCTGGGGGTCCCCCCTCTGGGGGAGGCACGATTACCCGCGGCTGGATGAAGGACACGGCTGTGCAGCACCCCGTCAGGGGCGCTGGGGGTACCCCCCGGCCGAAGGCTGGGGGAGGAACTGCGCGATCAGCCCCCGCGCGCCCGCCGTCGAACAGCGGCCCGCACCACCCCTACTGGTCCGACGAGAACCGCACCGCCCCCGCCGGGATCATCGCGTCGCACCACACCCTCGCGCCCTCCCGCAGTTCGTTGTCGGCGCCGACCACCGCGCCGTCGCCGATCACCGTGCCCGTGAGGACCGACCGTTCGCCGACCCGGGCGCTCTTGCCGATCAGGGAGTCGGTGATGACCGCGCCGGGCTCGATCACGGCACCGGGGAGGATCGTCGAGCCGAACACCCGCACCCCCTCCGCGACGAACGCGCCCTCGCCCACCACCGTGCCGCCCGTCAGCTTCGCGTCCGCCGCCACCCGGGCCGTGGGGAGGATCAGACGGTCGCCGCAGCGGCCGGGGACGGCGGGAGACGGGGCGCGGCCCAGGACGAGGTCCGCCGAGCCGCGGACGAAGGCCGCGGGCGTGCCCAGGTCCAGCCAGTAGGTCGAGTCGACCATGCCCTGGAGGTGGGCGCCGGCCGCCAGGAGCTCCGGGAAGGTCTCACGCTCCACCGACACCGGACGGCCCGCCGGGATCGTGTCGATGACCGAGCGGCGGAAGACGTACGCCCCCGCGTTGATCTGGTCGGTGACGATCTCCTCCGGCGTCTGCGGCTTCTCCAGGAAGGCCAGCACCCGGCCGGTCTCGTCGGTGGGGACCAGACCGTAGGCACGCGGGTCCGCCACCTTCGTCAGATGGAGGGAGACATCGGCGGACGTCGACTCGTGCGTGGCCACGAGGGCGCGGATGTCCAGGCCCGTCAGGATGTCGCCGTTGAAGATCAGGACCGGGTCGTCGGGGCCCGAGTGCAGCCGGGAGGCCACGTTGCGGATCGCGCCGCCGGTACCGAGGGGCTCCTCCTCGGTGACGTACTCGATGTGCAGGCCGAGTGCCGCGCCGTCGCCGAAGTACGGCTCGAAGATCTCCGCCAGGTAGCTCGTCGCGAGCACGATGTGCTCCACGCCCGCCGCTCTGGCTCTGGCCAGCTGGTGCGTCAGGAAGGGCACGCCCGCCGCCGGGACCATCGGCTTGGGCGTGTGGACCGTGAGCGGACGCAGCCGGGTGCCTTTGCCGCCGACCAGGAGGATCGCTTCTGTCACCTGTCGTCTCTGCTTCCTGCCGGGACCGGCCGAACTCTCTGTCGGCCGGCCAGTGTATGCAGACCGTGCGACGGCGCCCTCGACGGCCACGCGGAGACGCGCGGCATCGACGTGCGGTTTTCCCCCGACTGTCTCCGATGGCGTTGACCGCGAGCCCCGTACTCAGCGTCCTTGGAGGCGCGCTGAACTGGTCCGGGCCGAGCCGAGTTTGGCGTAGAGCTTCGCGCCGGGACACTCGGTGGCGTACCCGTCCCTGTGGCCGGAGATCACGTTCAGTCGTACGTTCTTCCCCTTTGGGTAGAGATTGCCACCCCCGGACTTCAGATATGTCTTTCCCTTGGGATTGGCCCCGAAGAGGCCCAGCTTCCATGCGGTGAGCTTGGCGACGGCGGTCACGGCCGCGGAGGACGGCTGGTGCGAGCCGTATGTGCCGATCACCGCGATGCCCATGCTGTTGTTGTTGAAGCCCAGGGTGTGGGCGCCCCTGACGGCCTTCGTCACTCCCCCGGCGCGGCCCTCGTAGATGGTTCCGCACTTGTCGACGAGGAAGTTGTAGCCGATGTCCCGCCAGCCCATGCTCACCACGTGGTAGCGGTAGATACTGCGGATGACGGACGGGGCCTCGGAGCAGCGGTAACCGTTGCCGGAGGCGGTGTGGTGGACGAAGGCCGCCTTGATCTTGCCCGTGTAGACGAACCCCTTCTCGCGCAGCGACTCGTCGGCTCCCCAGCCCCGGCGGGTGACGATTTTCGGGCGCGGCCCGATGTACGGCTTCACTCGCGAGACGTCGACACCGGTCAGCTCCTCCAGTTCGAGCTCGGTGTCCTCCCGGTTCAGCGCGGGAATCTCGGTGGCGTCGGCGGGCGCGGGGTCGGCGTTGACGTCCGCCGACGCGTCATCCGCGGTGCCGGAGCCCTCGACCGACGGGCTCTCGACCGACGGGCTCTCGGACGACGAGCCCTCGTCCGACGAGCCCTCGTCCGACGAGCCCTCGTCCGACGGACCATCGGACGACGGGCCATCCGACGACGGGCCGTCGGGCGGCAGGCCGACAGACGACAGACCGAGGGGCGGCGGGCCGTCGAGCGGGCTCCCCCCGGACGGGGTCTCGCCGGACGAGGTCTGGCCGGACGAGGTCTGCCCGCCGGGGTCGACGAGTTCGAGGCGCAGACCTGCGGGCAGCGGGTCGGGGCCGCCGGCGGAAGGTCTGCCGCCTGGGCCGGCATCGGCTGCGTCCCCGTCCCCGTCTCCCCCCGCCTTCCCCTCTCCGGCGCGTACGCGTACGTCCACTCCGTTCGAGTCGCCCACCCAGAGGGGTGCGGTGGCGCCGTGGACACGGCCCGAGGCGGCTTCCGCGCTGCCCGGGTCTGCGCCGTGGTCGGCGTTGCGGGTCTCGACGTCCTGCCAGCCCGACCAGCGGCCGGTGGCGGCGGCCCGGGTGCGGACCTGGACCCGGCCGCCGAGTTCGGTTCCGGGGTTGTCCCAGATGACGCCGACGAGCGAGAAGTGCCGTACGTCGGTGCTGTACACGCCCTGTTCGAGGGCCCGCCCCGGGACGCGCTCGCGGGTGCGGGGGGCGAGGGGCAGCGACTGGGTAGTGCCCTGGAGGGTGGTCGTCGTGGTCCGCTCCGCCGGTGCGGCGGCTGCGGACGGCACGTTCAGCACGGCCGGCGGGAGGGTGAGGGCCGCCGCGCAGGTGACGCCGATCGAGGAAGTCAGGAGTCCACGCATGCCCCTGATCTTGAACATAGTCAGATAAATATGTCCATACGGGATCTGACGGCCCGTAGGGAGCGGTTGCGCCGAACCGGTGGCCCCGCCGGCCGGTGGGGGCGGCGGACCCGGCGTACGCTTGCGCGGGTGAACGCCACCGATCGCACCCCTGCCGACCTGCTGCGTTCCGCGCTCGCCGCGGATCCCGGACGCCCCCTGGTGACCTTCTACGACGACGCCACGGGCGAACGCGTCGAATTGTCCGTGGCCACCTTCGCCAATTGGGTGGCCAAGACGGCGAATCTGCTGCAAGGCGACCTCGGCACGGAGCCGGGTGACCGGGTGGCTCTGCTGCTGCCCGCGCACTGGCAGACGGCGGTGTGGTTGCTGGCGTGCTCGTCGGTGGGCGTGGTGGCGGACATCGCCGGGGACCCGGCTGCGGCCGACGTGGTGGTGAGCGGTCCGGACTCGTTGGAGGCGGCCAGGGCCTGCCGGGGAGAGCGGGTCGCGCTCGCGCTGCGGCCGCTGGGCGGGCGTTTTCCGCAGCCGCCGGACGGGTTCGTGGACTACGCGGTGGAGGTGCCGAGCCAGGGGGACCGGTTCGCGCCGTTCTCGCCCGTGGATCCGGACGAGCCCGCGCTGATCGTCGCGGGCGCGGAGATGAGTGGCGCCGAGGTCGTGGAGCGGGCGCTCGGGGACGCTGCGGGGCTGGATCTGACCGGGCCCGGGTCCCGGCTGCTTTCGGGGTTGGGGTACGACACGTGGGGCGGGCTGAGCGCGGGGCTGTACGCGCCGCTCGCGGCCGGGGGGTCCGTGGTCCTGTGCCGGCATCTGGACGAACTGGGCGAGGAAGGGATCGCCAAGCGGATCGAGAGTGAGCGGGTCACCGCTTCGGCGCGGTGAGGTGGTTCGTCGGTGGTTCGTCGGCTGCGGGCCGGTGGGGGCCGTTCGCGCCCACGCGGCGGTAGCCGCAGATCGCCACAGCCCCGCGCCCCTGAGTAACTCCCCTCACCCAAGTGGAGTAGCTGCCGCCGCCTTCACTCCCTCCCCCGAGGCACTGTTGAACAGTGACCGACGTCGTAGGGGCATCCGCCACCGGGCCCGGACTTGCCCGGCGGCGTCGGCGACGTTGGATACGGGGGACGGCTCTCGGTGCCGGGGTGCTGTTCGCCGGTGTCCTCGGTGGCGGCTGGGCGCTCTACACCAAGCTCAGCGACAACATCACCGCTGACGACGCGGCCGCCGCCGAACTCGCCCGGTACGAGCGGGAGCGCCCCACCGCGTTGGTGCGGGGCGCGCAGAACATTCTGGTCATCGGGTCGGACACCCGTGCCGGGGACGGGAACCGCCGCTACGGCAAGGACTCGGGCACCGAGCGGTCCGACACCACGATCCTGCTGCATCTCGCCGCCGACCGGCGCAGCGCCACCGCCGTGTCCCTGCCCCGGGATCTGATGGTGCACATGCCCGGCTGCCTGCAAAGCGACGGGCACCGTGGCGAGCCCTCGTTCACGCTGTTCAACTCGGCCTTCGAGGTGGGGGGTTCGGCGTGCACCGTCCGTACCGTGGAGAAGCTCACGGACATTCGCGTCGATCATTACGTCGTCGTCGACTTCAGCGGGTTCAAGGACATGATCGACGCGATCGACGGGGTGCAGGTGTGCCTGAAGAAGCCGATCGACGACAAGGCGGCCAAGCTGCGGCTGCCCGCCGGGCGCGTCACCCTCGACGGGGAGCAGGCGCTGGGGTACGTACGGGCGCGCAAGTCGCTGGGGGACGGCAGCGACACCGGGCGGATGGACCGTCAGCAGCAGTTCCTGGGGGCGCTCGTCGGCAAGGTCCAGAGCAGCGACGTACTGCTGAACCCGGCGAAGCTCTATCCGCTGCTGGACGCGGCGACCTCGGCGCTCACCACCGATCCCGAACTGGCCAGTCTGCGCGGTTTGTACCAGCTGGTGCGCGGGGTGCGGGCCATCCCCACGGAACATGTGCAGTTCCTCACCGTTCCGAGAGAGCCGTATGTGTACGACTCCAATCGCGACCAGCTCGTGGCGGGCAGAGCGGACGCGCTTTTCTCTCTGTTGCGGGCCGACCGGCCGGTGGCGGTGACCAAGAAGAACGCCTCTCCCGGGGACTCGGCATCGACCGCGTTTCACGGGAACACCGCCGCTGAGGACAGTTGCGCGTAAAGCACTCGCCAAGGCGGCGAACTTCCGTGCCGTTCGATGTCAGTTAAATGAGATGGATTGCCCGGTTGTAGGGAGGATGAATTTGTCACTGGCGTCACTCGACGCCGAACCGGGCGGATAGTGTGAGCGCTCCGGTGTACCCGGCCGCGAGGTCCGTCCTGGGGTCGTGCACCGCGAAACGTGACCGAGCGCCTTGGTGGGGGGAAGGCGCCGCGTGGCCCCGACGGAGGATTCGGACAACCGTGGACGCGCAAGGCCGTGGGCGGGCGGACAACATCGATCCCGCAGACCAGTGGGTACTCAATCCGAACACCGGTGAATACGAACTGCGACTGACACATTCCGCACCGCAGTCGTCACCACAGTCGTCGGCGGTGCCCGGACCGCGCAGACCGACGTCGTCGCACACCACCCCGGGCGGGACGCGAGAGACGGCCAGCCCGGAGGTGCCGGGGCAGCGGCGACGGCGCAGCGAGCCCGAGCCGCCGGCCGGGCGGCGCTCACGACGGCCGGTGAAGAAGAAGTCGAAGGCCAAGAAGGCGCTGCTGTGGACCGGCGGTTCGATGGCCTTCGTGCTGATCGCCGTCTCGGCCGCCGGCTATCTGTACATCAAGCACCTCAACGACAACATCACGTCCGTCTCCGACGACGGCGCGAGCACCGGTGGCTTCAGCAAGGACAAGGCGATCAACCTGCTGATCATCGGCACCGACAAGCGCACCGGCAAGGGCAACGAAGGGTACGGCGACGCGGGCAGCGTCGGGCACGCCGACACCAACATCCTGCTGCACATCTCCAAGGACCGCTCCAACGCGACCGCGTTGAGCATCCCGCGCGACCTGATCGTGGACGTCCCGGACTGCCCGACCACGCAGTCCGACGGCACCACGAAGGTCATCCCGGGCACGACCGACGTCCGCTTCAACACCAGCCTCGGCCAGGACGGCCGTACGGCCAGCTGCACCGTGCGCACGGTGACGGAGCTGACCGGGATCACGCCCGACAACTTCATGGTGGCCGACTTCAACGCGGTCAAGACGCTGACCGACGCGGTCGGCGGGGTCGAGGTCTGTCTCGCCAAGGACATCAACGACAAGCAGTCACATCTGAAGCTGTCCAAGGGCACCCACAACATCTCCGGCGAGACCGCGCTGGCCTTCGTGCGCACCCGGCACTCGGTCGGCTTCGGCGGTGACCTGAGCCGGATCCAGCTCCAGCAACAGTTCCTGAGCGCGCTGATGCGCAAGCTCAGCTCCAACTCGACGCTCTCCAGCCCGACGAAGCTGCTGAACCTGGCCGAGGTCGGCACCAAGGCGCTCACCGTCGACTCCCAGCTGGACAGCATCAACAAGCTGAAGGACCTGGGTCTGGAGCTCGGCAAGCTCAACCCGAAGAACCTGACCTTCACCACCATCCCGGTACTGGACAACCCGGCCGAGAAGGTCCCGGTCACCGTCGTGGTCAACGAGTCGAAGGCCCCCGCCGTCTTCCAGGCCATCAAGGACGACGTCTCCTTCACCGACGTCAAGAAGAAGCAGGCGCAGGCCAGCAAGGACGCCGCGGCCGCCCGGCTCGAAGGCAGCAAGTCCAAGGCCTCCGAGGTGCGGGTGCGGATCCTCAACGGCGGTGCCCCGCCCGGCAGCGCCCAGGAGACCCTGAGCTGGCTGCAGAACGACGAGGGCGTCCTCAAGTCGGAGAACGCCGGCAACGCGCCCGCCGAACTCGCGAAGACCACGCTGGAGTACGCCCCCGACCAGGCCGCCCAGGCACGTGAACTGGCAAGCCTCCTGGGCCTGTCCGGCTCGGCGATGAAGCCGGGCAAGAGCGTGACCAACTCCCAGGGACTGCCCGCGATGACACTGACGCTGGGCAAGGACTTCCAGGGAGCGGGAGTCTCCCTCACCACTCCGACAAAGGCGCCGGACGTGGACAGCAAGACCACGGCGGACAAGGTGACCTGCGCCAAATAGCGGCGAACGGACGCCCGGTGGCACGGAGTTGTCATCGGGTGACACCAAGTCTTACCAAATAAGCAGGTAACCCTCTGGGTCTGTCATGCGTCTAACCGGGCGCGGGGCAGACCCGTGTGGTCCGTGTGGCGTCCGACGGGGGGCGTGGCGGCGGGCCTGTGCGCGCAGGGCGCAGGGTGGGGAGGGCAGGGAGTTGACGCAGAGCGATGTGCGGAGGGAGGTGCCTGCGGTCGAGGACACGATGTCCCTCGCACCGAAGGCGCCGAAGATACCCGAGGCGCCCGTCACGCCGGGCGCCACTGGCGGCGGGCGTCGCAAGGGCGGCTCCGGCGACGGCTCGAACGGCGACCGGCCCCGGCGCGGACGACGGGCACTGCGCTGGTCGGCGACCGCACTGGCGGTGGTGGTCCTCGGCACCGCCGGTGCCGGCTACCTCTACTACCAGCACCTGAACGGCAACATCCACAAGGGCCAGCGCAGCAGCGGCGACGCCAAGGCGCGGAAGAGCGCGGCCAACGCGGCCGGCCAGACGCCGTTGAACATCCTGCTGATCGGCTCCGACAGCCGTAACTCCGACGAGAACGTGAAGCTCGGCGGCGCCAAGTACGACCGGGGCAGCCCGCCCCTCGGCGATGTGCAGATGCTGATCCACCTGTCCGCGGACCGCAAGAGCGCCGCGATGGTGAGCATCCCTCGCGACACCCGGGTCGACATACCCAAGTGCACGGACCCGGCCACCGGCAAGGTGTACCCGGCGACCAACACCATCATCAACGAGTCGCTGGCCCGCGGCGGCGCCGGCTGCACGCTGGCCACCTGGGAGAACCTGACCGGGGTCTACATCGACCACTGGATCACGATCGACTTCGCGGGCGTGGTGAGCATGGCGGACGCCATCGGCGGCGTCGACGTCTGTGTGAACCAGAACGTGTGGGACCGGCCGACGGCCGCGGTGTCCGGCGGCTCCGGGCTGAAGATGACGGCCGGCACGCACAAGGTCGAGGGCAAGCAGGCCCTGCAGTGGCTGCGCACCCGGCACGCCTGGGGCAGCGACCCGCTGCGGGCCAAGGCCCAGCACATGTACCTCAACTCGATGATCCGCACGTTGAAGGGGCAGAACGTCTTCACCGACACCGGCAGGCTGATGGACCTGGCGGAGGCGGCCACCAAGTCGCTGACGGTCTCCGAGGAGATCGGCAGCCCGAAGAAGCTCTACGACCTGGCCATGCAGCTCAAGTCGGTGCCGACGGACCGCATCACCTCGCTCACGATGCCGAACGTCGAGGACCCGCAGAACAAGGACCACCTGGTGCCGGACGGCACCAACGCCGACAAGATGTGGCAGATGCTCCGCGACGACGTGGCGTTCGACAAGAACGGCAAGGACGACCAGGGTTCGGGCTCGAAGAAGAAGAGCACCGCGACCGCCACGCCGGCCAAGGAGCCCTCCGTCTCCGCCGGCCGGCTCGGGGTGCTGGTGCGGAACGCCACCGGCACCTCCACCGAGGCCGCGGTCCAGGGCCGGGCCCGGACCATCTCCCAGGAGCTGACCGCCAAGGGCTACGCCCAGGCCGAGGCGGACACCTCGTCGGCCGCGGTCTCCGCGGACAAGACGGTGGTGGAGTACCCGAGCGCGGACCTGCAGGGCGACGCCCAGGCGGTCGCCAAGGCGCTGGGGATCCCCACGGACCAGGTGAAGCAGACCACCGATGTGTCGGGCGTCACGCTCGTCGTCGGGGCCGACTGGCGCGAGGGCACCTCGTACCCGAAGCAGTCCGCCCCGAAGGCCGGTGACCTGCCGGACAACACCGACGCGATCAACGGCTCGGACACCAAGCAGTGCATGGACGTGTACGGACCCTATCGCTGGTGACAGCCCGTGCCGCCTGCCCATACAGGGTCATTACAGGCGGCACGGTCTCTTCACACACAGGTCCGCACAGGTAAGCACAGCCAACTCCTAAACGGCTGCATGACACTGCCGCCGTGCTCAGGTGCCCGGGAGTTCCGGGCGTGGTGGCAGGTGCGAGCGGGAGGCGGGCAGCGGTGGTGCGCAGCGGTGTGCGAGGGGAGGTGTCCGACGTGTCGGTGATCGACGACACCATGCCCCTCACGGCCCGGGCGGCCGGTGCCGGCGGGCACGGCGGCAGACGGCACGAAGGCGGCACGGACGGCGACCGGAAGCGCCGCAGACGCCGGGTCATACGCTGGTCGGCCTCGATCCTCGCCCTGGCGATGGCCGGCACCGCCACCGCCGGATACCTCTACTACGAGCACCTGAACAGCAACCTCAAGAAGGCGGACCTGAACATCGGGGACTCGAAGGACCGCGCCACGAAGACCAAGGCGAACGCGGCCGGACAGACCCCGCTGAACATCCTGCTGATCGGCTCCGACGCCCGGGACACCGCCGAGAACCAGAAGCTGGGCGGCGCCAGGGACATCGGCACCGCCGCCCGCGCCGACGTCCAGATGCTGCTGCACGTCTCCGCCGACCGCACCAACATGTCGGTGGTGTCCATGCCCCGCGACACCCTGGTCTCCATCCCCAAGTGCACCGACCCCGACACCGGCAAGGTCTACCCGGCCACCACCGACACGATGACCAACGCCTCCCTGGAACGCGGCGGACCCGGCTGCACGGTGGCCACCTGGGAGAAACTCACCGACATCCACATCGACCACTTCATGATGGTCGACTTCTCGGGCGTGGTGTCCATGGCGGACGCGATCGGCGGGGTGCCGGTGTGCGTGGACGCGAACATCTACTCGCACACCTCCTCCGGGCACGGCTCGGGCCTGAAGCTGAAGAAGGGCACCACCTCGGTCAAGGGCAAGCAGGCCCTGCAGTGGCTGCGCACCCGCTACGGCTTCGAGGACGGCAGCGACATCGCCCGCACCAAGGCCCAGCACATGTACATGAACTCGATGGTCCGCCAGCTGCGGTCCAACGCCACCCTCAGCAACCCCGACAAGCTCCTGGGGCTCGCCGAGACGGCCACCAAGGCGCTCACGGTCGACACCGGCCTCGGCTCGGTCACCAAGCTCTACGACCTGAGCAAGGAGCTGAAGAAGGTCCCGACCGCCCGCATCACCATGACGACGATGCCGTGGGTGTACTCCTCGGACGGCAACCGCGTCCTGCCCAAGCCCACCGACGCGGCCAAGCTGTGGCGGCTGGTCCGCGAGGACATCGCGCTGGACGGCAAGGACAAGAAGAAGACGGCCACGGCGAAGGTCACCGACAAGGCGGCGGCCGACGACAAGATCGCCGTGCAGGTGCAGAACGGCACGAAGAGCGGCACCGAGGCCGCCGTCACCGGCCGGGCCGCCGCGGTCACCGAGCTGCTGACTGGCAAGGGCTTCGCCAAGGCGGCCGCCGACACCTCGGCACTGCTGAGCGAGGACCTGACGGTGGTGCGGTATCCGAGCGCGGACCTGGCGGGCGACGCCCAGCGGGTGGCCAAGGTGCTGGGCATCCCGAGCAGCCAGGTGAAGAAGTCCACGGCCGTCTCCGGGGTCACGCTGGTGGTCGGTGCCGACTGGCGCTCGGGCACCGAGTACACCGCGGACGACGATGACACCACCCCGGCCTCGGCGAGCGCCCTCAACGCCTCGGACACCAAGGCGTGCATGCACGTGGACCCGAACTACACCTGGTGAACCCCCGAGGGGCGGTGCTCAGCGGGAAGAGGGGCTGAGCACCGCGGGGCGGCGGGACGCGATGACCCGCTTCGCCAGCGACCTGGGGCTGGTCAGGAAGCCGTACCCCCACGTCATGTGCATGGTGGCGAGGGCTACCGGGATCTGCAGCCGCGCCTTGAGCGGCAGCCCCTTGCCGGCCGGGACGGACCCGGCGACGATCGCGGCGAGATACCCGCCGGGGATCACGAAGCCGAACGGGGTCACCAGGGCCCCGGCCACGATCCCGGCGGCGATCGCGCACAGGGCGACCGGCGGGGCGAGGTAGCGCAGGTTGATGGAGCCCTCGTGGTAGCGGGCGACGACGTGCCGCCAGCGGCCGTAGTCCTTGTACTGCTTGGCGAGCGCCTTCACCGACGGCCTCGGGCGGTACGACACCCTCAGCTCCGGCGAGAACCAGATCAGCCCGCCGGCCTCACGGATCCGGAAGTTGAGCTCCCAGTCCTGGGCGCGGATGAACTCCTCGTTGTAGCCGCCCTGCTGCTCCAGCGCCTCGCGCCGGAAGACGCCCAGGTAGACCGTGTCGGCCGGGCCGGCCTCGCCACCGGTGTGGAAGGCGGCGTTCCCGACGCCGATCTTCGAGGTCATGGCCGCGGCGACCGCCTGCTCCCAGGCGTTCTCGCCCTCGGCGTGCATGATGCCGCCGACGTTCATCGCGCCGGTCTCCTCCAGGAGCCGTACGGCGGTGGTGATGTAGTCCGGGGAGAGCATGCCGTGGCCGTCGACGCGGACCACGATCGGGTGCCGGGAGGCCTTGATCGCGGCGTTCAGCGCGGCCGGGGTGCGCCCGGTCGGGTTCGGGACGGTGTGCACACGCGGGTCTTCGGCCACGAGCTCGGCCGCGATCTCGTCCGTGCGGTCCTTGGACGGACCGAGGGCGATCACGACCTCCAGCTCGCCGGCGTACTCCTGCGCGAGGATCGCTTCGACGGCCCCGCGCAGGTGCCGCTCCTCGTCGAGGACGGGCATGATCACAGAAACTGCGGGGTGCCGCACGTCGGGCTTGGCGTTCATAGGGGGCTCACGTTACCGCGAACGGGGGACACCGTTGCGCGCCGCCGGGGCCAAGACGCGGGATGAAGGTCGTATCGGCCTACCGTCCTTACGGATCCCACGTACGGCCTCGTCCGGAGGTGTCCCTTGCCCGCCAGCCCGCCCCGGTCCGTTGTCCGGCCCGCCCGGCCGCAGCGCCGACCACAGCCCACCCGTCAGGCCCCGCGGCCGCCGGTACGACCCACGAGGCCCCGGCGGCCGCGCTGGGCCATGCGGGCGGTCACCACACTCTCGGTGGTGGTGCTGGCGTCGGCCGGGATCGGGCACTCCGTCATGGCCAGCCTGGACGCGGACATCGCACGGGTCGACCCGTTCAAGGACATGAAGAACCGGCCCCGGGCGGGGCACGGCATGAACGTCCTGCTGGTCGGCACCGACGGCCGCGACAAGATCACCGAGCAGGAGCGGCGCAGGTACCGGCTGGGCGGGGCGCCCTGCCACTGCACCGACACGATCATGATCGTGCACATCTCGGCCGACCGGGAGCGGGCGACCGTGGTGAGTCTGCCGCGCGACTCGTACGTCGAGGTCCCGGCGCGTGTCGACGAGACGACGGGGCTGCAGCGCGCCGCCCATCCCATCAAGCTGAACGCGGCCTACGCGGAGGGCGGCCCGCAGCTGACCGTCCGCACGGTCGAGGACATGACCCATCTGAAGATCGACCACTATCTGGAGGTCGACTTCATCTCCTTCATGGAGACCGTCGACGCGCTCGGCGGGGTCCGGATCTGCACGGCCCAGCCCCTGAAGGACTCCTACACCGGCCTGAACCTCTCCCCCGGCACCCATCAGCTGAACGGCGGGCAGGCCCTGCAGTACGTCCGGTCCCGGCATGTCGACGTGGCGAGCGACCTGAGCCGGATGAAGCGGCAGCAGCGGTTCCTGGCCGCGCTGATCGAGCGGGCGGCGTCGTCCGGGGTGCTGCTCAACCCGATCAGGTTCCGGGACGTGACACGGGCGGTGCTGGGCTCCGTGCGGGCCGACACGGGCTTCGGCACGGACGAGCTGCTGGACCTCGGCCGGGCGATGCGGAACTTCTCCCCGTCCTCGTCCGAGTTCACGACGGTCCCCATCGGGCAGATGGGGTACGTCGTGAAGGGCATCGGCTCGACGCTGAAATGGGACGAGGCCAGGGCGGCCCAGCTGTTCCAGTCCATGCGCGACGACAAACCGCTGGCGACGCCGGCACCGTCGGCGTCGTCGGGACCGTCAGCTTCGCCGGGACCGTCAGCTTCGCCGGGACCGTCGGCACGGCCGGCATCGCCCGCACCCGCCAGGCCGCGCGGTCCGGTGCCGGTGACCGTGGAGGTCGCGCCGGAGCAGATCCACGTACAGGTGGAGAACGGCACGGCGACGGCGGGGCTCGCCCGGCGGCTGGACGCGGCACTGGCGGCGACCGGCTTCGCGACGAACCGGCAGCCGGTGACCGCGGCACGTCACGACGTGAAGCGGACGGTGATCTCCTTCGACCCGCGCTGGGACCGGTCGGCCCGGTCGCTCGCGGCGGCTCTGCCGGGCAGTGAGCTGCAGGCGGTGAAGGGGCTGGGGCCGGTGCTGCGGGTGACGGCCGGGGCGGACTTCAAGGGGCAGGCCCGGAAGGTGCGGGCCGACGATCCGGCGCCGCAGGGGGCGCCTGCTGTCATCCGGGGGGACGAGAAGGTCTGTTAGGCGGGAGCCGGTGGGTGATGCGCGGCCGGCGGCGCCGGGCATCACCCACCGGGAAGCGGCACACGCTGCGCGGCCGGCCTGCTGAACTGGCTCGCGCTGGCGCCCATCGGCACCGAGCCGGCCGCCCTGTCCGCCGAGCGGATCGAACGGCAGCTGGTCCCCGTGATGGCCGGTGCGTTCCGCGGGGACGCCCCGGCCGGCCCCTGACCGGGCAGGGCACCGCTCAGCCGCCGCTCGGTCACCGCTCAGCCGCCGCTCGGTCACCGCTCAGTCGCTGCTCAGTCCTCGAAACCCTCCGCCACCCGGCGCTCCCGCAGCTCCCTGATGTCCCGCCGCCGCGCCAGCCGATGCGTCCGCCTGATCTGGGCCTCCTGGCAGCGGCGGCGGTCCCGCTCGGTCTCCGGTATCACCGGCGGCACCCGGCGCGGCTTCCCGTCCGCGTCGACCGCGGCGAAGACGAGGTAGGCCGAGCCCACCTGGGTCGCGGGGGTCGACTCGTTCCAGCGCTCGGCCAGGACCCGCACGCCCACCTCCATGGACGTCCGGCCGGTCCAGTTGACCTGGGCCTTGACATGGACCAGGTCACCGACGCGGACCGGCTCCAGGAACGCCATCTCGTCCATGGACGCGGTGACGGCGGGACCGCCCGAATGACGGCCGGCGACCGCGCCCGCGGCATCGTCGACGAGCTTCATGATCACACCGCCGTGCACCGTGCCGAGGAGGTTGGTGTCGCTGTGGGTCATGATGTGGCTCAGCGTGGTCCGGGACGCGGACGTCGGCTTGCCGGGTATGTCGAGTTCCGCCTCGGGGGCCTGGTCTGTCATGGCCCCCACCTTATGCCGAAGCGACATTCGCGGAATTTGTGTCGGGTTCGCAACAGCGGTGACCTGATTTTCCGACGACCCTTGTAACTGGCATGGCCGCTACCTGCACACTGGGGCCCATGAGCGAATGGCCCCAGGGACGGTCGAACGACAACCGCGGCAACCAGTACGGACGCGGGAGCGCTGACGCGCAGCCTGAGGGCGCGCGCGTGATGCGCCAGGTGCGGCGCGGAGAACCGTCGGCACCGCCGTACGGCGGCCCGCAGCAGGGCGGCGGATACGGCGGGGTGCCGCAGCAGCCGTCGTACGGCAATGGCAACGGCAACGGATACGACGACGGTGCCGGGTACGACAGCTACAACAACGGCTACAACACCGGCCAGGTCTACGGCGGCGGCCCTGGGGGCGGGGGACCCGGCGGCGAGTACGAGCGTGGACCGCGGCGGGCTCCGAACTGGCGCAAGCGGATCAAGTGGACGGCGATCGTCGTCCTCGGCGTGGTGATCGTCACATCCGTCTCGACCTACTTCTGGGCCGACTCCAAGCTGCACCGGGACGTCGACCTGTCGAAGGTGATCGACCGTCCCGCGGCCGGCTCGGGCACCAACTACCTGATCGTCGGCTCCGACAGCCGCCAGGGCCTGTCCGCCGCGCAGAAGAAGGAGCTGCACACGGGTTCGGCCGAGGGCAAGCGCACGGACTCGATGATGATCCTGCACGTCGGCGACAACGGCGACACGCTGATCTCGCTGCCCCGGGACTCGAACGTGGAGATCCCGTCGTACCAGGGGTCGACGTCAGGCAAGGTCTACAAGGGCACCGGCCGGTACACGAAGCTGAACGCGGCCTACGCCGAGGACGGTCCGACCCTCCTCGTCCGCACGATCGAGTACAACACCGGCCTGCACATCGACCACTACGTGGAGATCGGCTTCGCCGGGTTCGCGGGCATCGTGGACGCGGTCGGCGGAGTCACGATCAACATCGACAAGGGCTTCAAGGACAAGTACTCGGGCGCGGACTTCAAGGCGGGCACGCAGACCCTGAACGGCGAGGAGGCCCTGGCCTTCGTCCGTACCCGGCACGCCTTCGCCACGTCCGACCTGCAGCGCACCAAGAACCAGCAGAAGTTCCTGGCGGCGCTGGCCCACCAGGTGGCCACCCCGTCGACGATCCTGAACCCCTTCAAGCTCTACCCCACCCTCGGCGCGGGCCTGGACTCCCTCACCGTCGACAAGGGCATGAGCCTGTGGGACCTGGGCTCGATGTTCTTCGCGATGAAGGACGTCAACGGCGGCAACGGCACCTCCATGAACATGCCGATCTCGGGCTCCACCGGCGGCAACCTCGTCTGGGACAAGGCGAAGGTCAAGACCCTGGTGGACGAGCTGAAGAACGACCAGAAGGTCACCGTCACCGGCAACTAGGCCGTACCGGCCGCCAGCAGTGCCACATGGGGAAGGGCCAGGCGCCCTTCCCCGTCGGCGTAGTCGGCTACAGCGCGTCGAACGGCGGCACGATACGGACAACGATGATCAATGGCTCGCGTGGCGCCACCAGAAAGTAGAACCAGCCGCCTACAGCGTCCATACGGCGCAGGCCGCCAGGCCGGGGGCCGTTGCCGAGATCGCTGACATCAATGCCTGTACGGGCGAGGACGATGAGCTGGTCGGCCAGACGCTCCACTTCCCTCACTACGTGAGCCGGGATGCCGCCTGCCACATGGTCTTGATCAGGGTCGTACTCCCAACGCCAGTCCGCGCTCACCGGGCCGGGAGACCGACGGCCACGTGTGCCTCGTCCAGAATCCGCCCGATCCGAGAGGCGGCCCGGCGTGCCTGGGCGGCGTCGCCCGACTCGGCGGCGTCTTCCCAGCGGCGGAGCTCAGCGGCCATCTCGGGCTGGCGCTGGATGTGCACGTAGACGGCCCACTGGGCCACGAACCGCTGGAGAGGGGCGAGATCGGAGCCCTGCCGGGACTGGTCGGCCGCCTGGTCCAGCTCCTGGGTGAAAGCAAGCAGTGCGGCAGGCGCGATCTGTCTGACGGCCTGCCGCAGCGCGGCAACCGTGGCGGGGGGCTGGGGGATGAGTGGTTGCCCGGCGGTGGAGGTGGTCATGGCTGCTCCCATGGGCGCGATTCTGATCCCGAGTGTCAGCGTATCGGGCAGGATCACTCTTTCACCGCTCGAACGAGTGAGGGATCGGCGTCCCTTCCGTCCCTTGAAGCAGCAGTGCCCACAAGCGCGGTCGGGGACCCCGGCTGGAGGCCCCTGACCGCGCTCGCGACAAGCGTCACATGGCCACGCCCGCCATCGAGCGGCACATCTCGGAGCAGCGGCGACACATCTCCGCACAGCGCTTCATCTGTGGGTCGTCCGGCATGGTCATACACGCCTCGGCGCACATGTCACACGCCTTGGCGCACATCGCGCACATCTCGGCGGACAACGGCGAGCGCCGCATCATCATGTCGGCGCACATCCGGGTCATCTCGGAGCAGTCCATCAGCGCGCGCATGATCCGCATCTGCGCCTGGCCGCCCTCCATGGACATGCAGGAGCTCATGGTCTCCTCGCACATCGTGTGGGTGGCCATGCACATGTTGACGCAGTCCTGCATCTGCTTGGACATGGCGGTCATGGGTCCGGTCTGGGTCATGGCTCCTCCAGGGGAAAGGGGCGGGGTCCGGGGCGGTCCCCGTGTGTTTCCCGTCCTAAGCCCGACCGCCCGGTAGTGCCATTCGGGCCGGACACGGAAAAGGCGCCCCGAGGGGCGCCTTCCCGCCGGATGCCGGTACGGCTACGGCAGATTGCGAGCCATCACGATCCGCTGAACCTGGTTCGTGCCTTCATAAATCTGGGTGATCTTGGCGTCGCGCATCATGCGCTCGACCGGGTAGTCGCGGGTGTAGCCGTAGCCGCCGAGCAGCTGGACGGCGTCCGTGGTGACCTCCATGGCGACGTCGGAGGCGAAGCACTTGGCCGCCGCTCCCTGGAAGGTGAGGTCGGCGTCGCCGCGCTCGGAGGCGGCCGCGGCCTGGTAGGTGAGGGCGCGGGCGGCGGCGATCTTCATGGCCATGTCGGCGAGCATGAACTGGATGCCCTGGAAGTCGGCGATCGGCTTGCCGAACTGCTTGCGCTCCTGGACATAGCCCTTGGCGTAGTCGAGGGCGCCCTGGGCAACACCGAGGGCCTGGGCGGCGATGGTGATGCGGGTGTGGTCGAGGGTCTTCATCGCGGTGGCGAAGCCGGTGCCCTCGGCGCCGATCATGCGGTC
>NZ_JBIWOA010000062.1:0-40094 GCF_044767525.1 Streptomyces sp. NPDC101234
GAGCAGGGTGTCGGTGTGTTGGTGGAGGTTGGTCCGGACGGGGTGTTGTCGGGGCTGGTGGACAACTGCGTGCCGATGTTGCGGCGCAGGCGTGATGATGGTGAGGCGGTGCTGGCCGCGGTCGGGCATCTGTGGGTGAACGGTGTTGGGGTGGACTGGGCGCCGGTGTTCGCGGGTCGGCATGCGCGTCGGGTGGCGCTGCCGACGTATGCCTTCCAGCACCAGCGGTTCTGGCCGGACACGACCGGCGGGTCGGCTGATGTCGTCGCGGCGAGTGTCGGGAGTGAGTTCGAGGGTGAGCTGTGGGCGTTGGTGGAGCAGCGGGATGCCGGGAACCTGGCGGCGGCGCTCGGGGTCGATGGTGCGTTGGCCGCGTCGATGCTGCCGGCCCTGGCGTCGTGGCGTGAGCGGCATCGTGATGAGGCCATGGTGAACGGCTGGCGGTACCGGGAAGCCTGGAAGCCGCTGAGCATCAGGTCGTCCGGAGCCAGGGGCGGCCGTTGGGCCGTGGTCGTCCCGGCGGGAAGGAGCGACGACGCCCTCGCCATCGCCGTGGTGGCAGCGCTGGGCTCCGGAGCACACGTGCTGGAACACGACGGCATTCACACAGCGGAACACGGCAGCCACCCGCTGGCGCACGACGGCGGCACCGCGATCGGATCCCGCTTCGACGGCATCCTGTTCCTTTCCGCTGTGGGGGGATCTGACCAGGCGACCATGCTGACCACCGTCACGGACCTTCTGGCCAAGGCCCCGGACGACGGGGTCCCGCTCTGGGTGGTGACGCGCGGCGCGGTCTCCGTCGGTGCGCAGGATCCGGTCACCGCACCCGATCAGGCCGCAGTCTGGGGCCTCGGACGGGTCGCTGCGCTGGAGCAACCCGCCGTCTGGGGCGGCCTGATCGACCTGCCCGCCCAGCTCGACGCCCGCAGTGCCCGAGCGCTGGCCGCCGTGCTCTCGGACGCTGCCGGCGAGGACCAGATCGCCATCCGCCCGGCCGGCACGTTCGGCCGTCGGCTGACGCACGCCGCCGCGTCCGGCGGACCGGCGCCGTGGACGACCTCGGGCACCGCCCTCATCACGGGGGGCACCGGCGGCCTGGGCGCCCACGTCGCCCGCTGGATCATCGAGCGCGGCGCCGAGCACGTGGTACTCGTCAGCCGGCGCGGCCCGGACGCGGACGGCGCGGATCTGCTGCGCCTTGAGTTGGAGACCGCCGGCGCCCGGGTCACCGTCGCGGCCTGTGACGTCGCCGACCGCGACGCGCTTGCCCAAGTGGTCTCGGAGATTCCCGAGGAGTGGCCACTGCGCACAGTGGTGCACGCCGCCGGTGTCATGGGCGATGCCACGCTCCTGACCGCGCTGACGCCCGGCCTGCTCCACCGCCAGCTCGACCCGAAGGTCGACGGCGCCCGCCACCTCGACGAGCTCACGCGCGACCTTGAGCTGGACGCCTTCGTGCTCTTCTCCTCCGGGGCGGGCTTCTGGGGCGGCGGTGGGCAGGGCGCCTATGCGGCCGCCAATGCCTTCCTGGACGGCCTGGCCGCCTGGCGTCGGAGTCACGGCCGCCCCGCGACGTCGGTGGCCTGGGGCTCCTGGGCCGAGGGCGGCATGCTGGCGGACGCCGAAAGCGAGCACCGTGAGCATCTGGGCCTGCTCGGCCTGATCCCGATGCGTCCCCGCCTGGCACTGGCTGCCTTGCAGCGTGTCCTGCACGACGGCGAGACCGGTCTCGTGGTCACCGATCTGGACTGGGCCAGGTTTGCCCCGGTCTTCACGGCGGCCCGGCCGAGCCCGTTGCTGTCCGATCTTCCCGAGGCAACGGTCGCTCTGGTGCAGCCGGGCGCCGCGCGTTCGGCCGAGCCGGCCCTACGGCTCGCCGGACTGCCCGCTGCCGAGCGTGAGGAGGCCCTGCTCACCCTGGTACGGGAGGCGGCCGCGGCGGTTCTCGGGCACGCGCCCGGGACGCAGGTCGACGAAGAGCAGCCGTTCAAGGAGCTCGGCTTCGACTCGCTGACCGCGGTCGAGCTGCGCAACGTCCTGCAGACCAGGACGGGGGCCTACCTCGCCGCCGGGGTGGTGTTCGACCACCCGGATCCGCGCAGCCTGGCCAGGGCCCTGGACGCGGCTCTCCGGCCGGCGCACCACGCCGAGCCGCAGGAGACGCAGCCCGACTACTTCGGTGAGCTCTTTCTTCAGGCCATGCGGACCGGCGAGCCGGCGCAGGCCCAGCAGCTCATGGCCGGCGCTGCGCAACTGCGCCTCAAGTACGGCGATCCGGCGGGGCCGGACACCGTGCCCGAGATCGTGCGGCTGGGCCGGGGACAGCTGGGCCCGCGGCTGATCCTCCTGTGCCCGACCGTCATGACAACCGGGCCGCAGGTCTACAGCCGGCTCGCGGCGGAGCTGGACGCCGGACGACGGGTATCAGCGCTGGTGCCGCCTGGGTTCCACGGTGGCCAGGCGCTGCCCGCGACCCTGGCGGTCCTGGTGCGCAGCCTGGCGGACGTGGTGCAGGCCGAGGTGGCGGACGGGGAGTTCGCGCTGGCCGGGCACTCCTCGGGCGGTGTGGTGGCGTACGAGGTGGCCAAGGAGCTGGAGGCGCGCGGTCTGGCGCCGTGCGGGGTGGTGCTGATCGACTCGTACAGCTTCGACGGCGACGGCGGGCGGCCCGAGGAACTGTTCCGCAGCGCGCTCAACGAGCGCTTCGTCGAGTATCTGCGCCTGACGGGCGGCGGCAACCTGTCCCAGCGCATCACCGCCCAGGTCTGGTGCCTGGAACTGCTGCGTGGCTGGCGGCCGGAGGGGCTCACCGCGCCCACCCTGTACGTACGCCCGGCGCAGCCCCTCGTGGAGCAGGAAAAGCCCGAATGGCGCGGCGACGTCCTTGCGGCGATGAGTCAGGTGGTCGAGGCGCCCGGCGACCACTTCACGATCATCGAGGGCGAGCACGTCGCCTCGACCGCGCACATTGTCGGCGACTGGCTGCGTGAGGCGCACGCGCACTACTCGACCGAGGGATGGGGCGGCGGCCTTCGGACGGAAGAATGACCGGCATGCGATTGATCGTTGCCATCACCGGCGCCACCGGTGCCGCGCTGGGCGTCCGCCTGCTCCAGCGGCTGCGGGCGGTCGGCTCGGTCGAGACCCATCTCGTGCTGAGCCGGTGGGCGAGGCCGACGATCGAGCTGGAGACGCCGTTCACCGTCGCGCAGGTACGCGACCTCGCCGACGTGAGCTACGGGCCGGGGGACCAGGCCGCCGCGATCTCGAGCGGCTCCTTCCGCGCGGCGGGAATGGTCGTGATCCCCTGCACCATGAAGACGCTCGCGGCGATCCGGTCCGGCTACGCGGACGACCTCGTCACCCGGGCGGCCGACGTGGCCATCAAGGAGCGGCGGCGTCTCGTGCTGGTGGCGCGGGAGACGCCGCTGTCCCCGATCCACCTGGAGAACATGCTCGAGCTGGCCCGCATCGGCGTCACGATCATGCCGCCGATGCCCGCCTACTACGCCCGCCCGCACGACCTCGACGACGTCGCGGACAATTTCGTCGGCCGGGTCCTCGACCAGTTCGGGCTGGAGACCGACACCGTGCACCGCTGGGGTGGCCTGCCCATGAGCCCGTCCGGCGTCCCGGTGCACAAGCTGACCGACGAGGACTTCCTGAAGGGAACAGGTGGATGAAGCGACTCAAGGATCTCCGCGAGTACCTGACGGTGCTGGAGGCGCACCAGGACGTCCGGGAGATCGACGAGCCCGTGGACCCGCACCTGGAGGCCGGTGCGGCCGCCCGCTGGACGTACGAGAATCGCGGTCCGGCCCTGATGTTGAACGACCTGACCGGGACCGGCCGGTTCTGCCGGATCCTGGCCGCGCCCGCCGGGCTCAGCACCATCCCCGGGTCCCCGCTGGCGCGCGTCGCGCTCTCGCTCGGGCTGGACGTATCCGCCACGGCGCACGAGATCGTGGACTCCCTGGCGGCCGCCCGTTCCCGTGAGCCGGTCGCGCCGGTCGTCGTGGACTCGGCGCCGTGTCAGGACAACGTGCTGCTCGGCGACGACGCGAACCTCGACCGCTTCCCGGCGCCGCTGCTGCACGAAGGCGACGGCGGGCCTTATCTCAACACCTGGGGCACGGTCATAGTCTCGACCCCCGACGGGTCGTTCACCAACTGGGCCATCGCCCGGGTGATGAAGATCGACGGCAAACGGATGACGGGTACGTTCATCCCGACGCAGCACCTCGGGCAGATCCGCAAGATGTGGGACAACCTCGGGCAGCCGATGCCGTTCGCCATCGTCCAGGGCACCGAGCCGGGCATCCCGTTCGTCGCGAGCATGCCGTTGCCCGACGGGATCGAGGAGGCGGGCTTCCTGGGCGCGCACTTCGGCGAGCCGCTGGAGCTGGTCCGGGCGAAGACCGTCGACCTGCTGGTGCCCGCGAGTGCCGAGATCGTCATCGAGGGGCACGTCATGCCCGGGCGCACGGCGGTCGAGGGGCCGATGGGCGAGTACGCCGGCTACCAGCCGCGCCACACCAGCATGCAGCCGGAGTACGTGGTCGACGCGATCACCTACCGCGACGACCCGATCTGGCCCATCTCGGTCGCCGGGGAGCCGGTCGACGAGACGCACACCGCGTGGGGCCTGGTCACGGCGGCCGAGGCGGTGGCCCTGCTGCGCGCCGCGAAGCTGCCCGTCGCGACGGCGTGGATGCCGTTCGAGGCCGCCGCCCACTGGCTGATCGTGTGTCTCACCGAGGACTGGCGTGAGCGGATGCCCGGGCTGAGCCGTGACGGCATCTGCTTGCGCATCTCGCAGGTCCTCGCCGCCACCCGGATCGAGGCCATGATGACCCGCGTCTTCGTGCTCGACGACGACATCGACCCGTCGGACCAGACCGAGCTGGCCTGGGCCATCGCAACCCGGGTGAGTCCCGCGCACGGCCGCTTCGTCCGGCACGGCATGATCAACCCGCTCGCGGGCTGCTACTCCGACGAGGAACGGCGGCTCGGCTACGGGCCCAAGGCCGTCCTCAACGGGCTCCTGCCGCCGATGGCCGAGCGCAGCCGGCGCAGCTCCTTCCGCCACACCTACCCCGAGCAGGTGCAGCAGCGGGTCATCGAGCTCCTCGCCTGACAGCCCTGCTCACCTGAGAGGTCATCCATGGACGAGATCCGTCAGGCGATCGTGCACGGGGACTACGCGGCGGCGGCGAGCCTGCCGGTGCCGGAGTCCTACCGCGCCGTGACCGTGCATGCGGACGAGACCGACATGTTCGAGGACACGGCGCCGGCCGACCGTGACCCGCGCAAGTCCCTGCACGTCGACGAGGTGCCCACCCCCGAGCTGGGCCCGGGAGAGGCCCTGGTCGCGGTGATGGCGAGCGCCATCAACTACAACACCGTGTGGACCTCGATCTTCGAGCCGATCCCCACCTTCACCTTCCTGCGCCGCTACGGCCGGTCCAACCCGCTGGCCAAGCGGCACGACCTGCCCTACCACGTCGTCGGCTCGGACCTGTCGGGCGTGGTGCTGCGCACCGGCCCCGGCGTGCACGCCTGGCGGCCGGGGGACGAGGTGGTCGCGCACTGCCTCAGCGTCGAGCTGGAGGGCCCGGACGGCCACAACGACGCGATGCTCGACAGTGAGCAGCGGATCTGGGGCTTCGAGACCAACTTCGGCGGTCTGGCCGAGATCGCCCTGGTCAAGGCGACCCAGCTCATGCCCAAGCCGGTCCACCTGACCTGGGAGGAGGCGGCCTCGCCGGGGCTGGTCAACTCCACCGCCTACCGCCAACTCGTCTCCCGCAACGGCGCGGACCTGAAGCAGGGCGACACCGTGCTGATCTGGGGCGCCTCCGGCGGTCTCGGCTCGTACGCCACCCAGTACGCGCTCAACGGCGGCGCGATCCCGGTGTGCGTCGTGTCCAGCCCGGACAAGGCGGAGGTGTGCCGGGCGATGGGCGCGGAGTACGTCATCGACCGCAGCGCGGACGGCTACCGCTTCTGGAAGGACGACCACACGCAGGACCCGAAGGAGTGGCGTCGCTTCGGCGCCCGGATCCGCGAGCTGACCGGCGGCGACGACCCGGACATCGTCTTCGAGCACCCGGGCCGGGAGACCTTCGGCGCCTCCGTCTACGTGGCTCGCCGCGGAGGCACGATCGTCACCTGCGCGTCAACCTCGGGCTATGAACACCAGTTCGACAATCGCTATCTGTGGATGAACCTCAAGCGGGTCATCGGGACGCACTTCGCCAACTACCGCGAGGCATGGGAGGCCAACCGGCTCGTCGCGAAAGCGCAGATCCACCCGACGCTGTCCACGACATATCCGCTGGAGCAGACCGGCCACGCGGTCCTCGACCTGCATCGCAACGTGCACCAGGGCAAGGTGGGAGTCCGCGTGCTGGCCCCTGCGGAGGGCCTGGGCGTCCGCGACCACGAGCTGCGCGAGCGGCACCTGAAGTCCATCAACCGGTTCCGCAGCACCCCCTGGACGAGTGAGTCCGATCTCCGGTCAGTGGGCACAGGCGATCAGTGAGCGGGTGCTGCTGACCGACGGAAACCTGGTGCCGCCGGCCGGATTCGGCGGCGGCATGTCGATCGGCGCCCGGCCGGCCCGGTGGCGCGTGCCCACCCGGACCCGTCAGCCGATCCACTCCGGTCGGCTGGAGCCCCGCGGCACGAGGACCGTACGGTAGCGGCCGGGCGTGGCGGACATGCGGACCTGCTCGGTGACGCCCTGGTAGTGCCCGAGCGGGGTCTCGGCTGTGAACAGCTCCGGGTCGTGGTAGGCGTGCTCGGGGCCGCGGCCGGCGGTGGCGTGGGCGTAGTCGCGGTCGAAGATGCCCAGTCCGAGGATCCACAGCGCGGTCCGGGTCAGCGACACGTGGACGCGGTAGCTGCCCCCGAGCACAGCCCGCCGGCACAGAGCCTCGATCGCCCCCGCGGCCATCAGCCACGCGACGATGTAGTCGTTGACCACGAGGATCGGCGGGAGGGCGGGCTTCGTACCCGTCCCGCCCAGGCCGCCCTCCAGGTGCATCATGCCGGTCAGGCTGCCCGCGCTCTGGTCGAAGCCGACGCGCCCGGCCCACGGCCCGTCCGGCCCGTTGAGCGAGGCCGTGACGTGTACGATCCCGGGTCGCTCGGCCGCCGCCTGCTCCGCCGACAGCCCGATGCGGTCGAGGTGGCCGGGGCGGCGGTTGGCGTAGAAGACATCTGCTGCCGCCAGCAACCTGCGCAGGGTCGCCGCGTCGTCGGCCACGCGGGGGTTCAGCGTGGCGGAACGCACGCCCACGTTGGCCGTGGCGTAGGTGACCGGGTGCTCCAGCTGCATCGGGTGCCACACGTTGAGCACGTCCGCGCCGTGCAGGGCGAGCGCCCGCCCGGCCCCGGCGCCGGCGATGACGTGGCCCATGCCCAGCGCCCGTATGCCGGTCAGCGGGTCCGGCACGCCGGGCGGCAGCGGCTCGGGCGCGGAGTCGCCGATGCGCTCCACGGTGACCAGCGGCAGGCGCGCCAGGTGGTCGCGGTAGTGCGGCTCCGCGAGCAGCTCGGCGGTGGTGCGCAGCATCGGCAGCACGCAACCGGCCTCGGCCGCCGCCTCCTCCAGCTCCCGGCCGGTCCAGCGGGCGACGGCGGCCCGCACGGCCTCCACGTCGTCCGGCACGCCGAGCAGCTTCTGGGCGGCGACCTTGATCTTCGGGTACGGGTTAAGGGGCATCACCCAGCGGTCGTCGGCCGTGCGGTAGAAGCCGAACGCGAAGGCAGCGCTGCCCGCGTTCGCCGGCGACCCGAGCAGGTGACCGTTGATCTTCTCCCAGCGCCCGTCGTAGAAGGGGCACAGGCGATGCGGGGTGACCCGCAGGTCGACCGCGATGTCCTGGCCCTGCCCGCCGCGCAGCCGCCACAGCTTGGCCACCGCCACCGCCTTCGTGGCCAGGGCGATCGCCGAGGCACCACCCAGGCGCAGCGTGCTGGGCACCACGGGATCCGCCCCGGCGAAGCCGATCCGCCCGCCGCTGTCCGCTGGGCTGATCCCGATCCCGGCCAGCACCTCGGCCAGCGCCGCGTGCGGGTCGAAGTCGTCGTGGGCTGCCGGGTTGGACACCGCGGCTGCGACCCGGCCGGTCAGATCCGTCTCTCTGCGTGTGCTCGTCACCGTGCGGTTCTCCGATTCAGGGGGCGGGAACGCCTGCGTGCTTCAGCTGCAGCGAGGCGAGCGCGTCCCGGAGGCTGGCCCGGGACGCGATGCCCAGCTTGGGGAAGGCCCGGTAGAGATGGTTGCCCACGGTCCGGGGCGAGAGGAACAGCCGCTGGCCGATCTGCTTGTTCGTCAGCCCGTTGGCGGCGAGCCGGACGATCGCCAGCTCCTGCGGCGTCAGTGCGGCCGGCTCGTCCGGCTCGGCGGCGGTGGCGCGGTCACCGGCGGCGCGCAGCTCGGCCTTGGCCCGGGCCGCCCAGCGCAGCGCGCCGAGGTCATGGAACGAGTTGAGGGCGGTGCGCAGGTAGTGCCGGGCCTCGTTGGTCGCCCGGACCCGGCGCAGGTGCTCGCCGTACGCGAGCTGGACGCGGGCGCGGTTGTAGGGCAGGCGGTTCACGCCCGGAAGGGCGAGCGCGGTCTCGTAGGTCCGGGCGGCCTTGGCCCGAGGTGCCACCAGGGCCGCGCAGGCCGCCGTCTGCAGGGCCAGCCGGGGCGATAACGACGCCATCTCCGACGCCTGCATCGCCTGGACGTGCCGTTCGGCCTCGCGGTGACGCTCGGTGTGGACGGTGGCCAGGACGATGTCGAAGGACATCTGCATCTGCTCGATCGACGGCTTCGTCAGTTCGGGCAGGCCGGCCTCCGCCACGTACTGGTAGGCCGCCTCGAAATCGGCGGCGCCGAGGGCGTCGAGCATCCGTGCGTGCGCGGCGAGCAGCAATACCACCCGCGCATCACGAGGCACCGCCCAGGCGACCATCTCACTGGTCAGCGCCCGCGTACGCTCGGTGTCGCCCCGAAGCGCGGCGAGGACGGCGACGCTGCCCCCGGTGAGCCAGAAGAGGGCCGGCTGGCCGTTGGCCTCGCATAAGGAGGCGATCTCCTCGCTGAGCGTGTCCACGTCAGGCCAGCGTCCGTGCGTCAGCGCGTCGGCGCACAGGAAGTTGAGGGCCCGGATCGCGTGGATCGTGGGCTGCGGGCAGTTCCTGCCGCTCTGGGCCACCCGCCACAGGGCGCCCCGCATCTCGCCCAGCCGGTCGACCGGGGCACACGCCTCGGCCAGTCGGATGATCTTGTTATGGTCCTTGTCCGTCATTGCCGAGGCGATCTTCCGGTCGACCACCGCGAGCCGGGCGACGTCGGCTCGTGCGGGATCCGCGGCCGCCTGCCACACCGTGACCTCGAACGTGGTCAGGTGCCGGCGATATTCGTCGATCAGCCGCAGGAAGACATCCCACAGCTCGGGGCGGCCGCTGAGCCGGCAGACGCGCAGCAGCGTCCAGAGCGCGGACTTGAGCAGGATGACGCTTTCCACCCGTTCCTCGCTGCGCGCCCGCAGGGCCGAGACCAGCAGGCCCGCGGCGGTGTCGGTATCCCCGTCGTTGAGCTGGAACGTGGCCGCGGCCACGATCGCCGGCAGGGTGTCGTCGAAGTCCGGGTCGCTCTCGCGGGCGTCCCGCAGCAGCTGGGACACGGCGTTGAGGTCACCCGTCCCGTCCGCGCTCATCGTCGCCGCGTAGCCGAGTCGGCGAGCCCGATGCCGCGGGTCGGCGCTCAGGTCCGCGGCCCGCGTCATCAGCCGCACGGCGCTGACGACCGCTCCGCGGCTCATCGCCTTCACGGCCGCGTCGTGCACCAGCTCCGCGGTCGTGCTGTCGGTGGCGATGACGGACTGGGACAGGTGCCAGGCATGCAGCTCGGGCCGGTCGGCGAGGGCCTGGGCCAGACGGCGGTGCGCCTCGCGGCGTTGGGCGGGTGAGGCGAGCGCGACGACGGTGGCCCGGGCGAGCGGGCGCCGGAAGACGAGCCGGTTGCCTGTGTCGTCCACCCGGGCGAGCTGGGCCTCCTCGGCATCTCGGACGGCGGCTTCGAGCGTTTCCCCGGCCAGCGCCTCGAGCGTGATGAGGTCCCCGGTCCCCTCAAGGGCGGCGGCGAGGAGTACGTCGCGGGCGCCGGCCGACAGCGACGACACCTGTGGGCGGTAGATCTCCTGCAGGCGCTCGGTCAGCGGCAGGACCGTCGGCAGGGCGGCGGCCACCTCGCGCTGCGTGCGGGTCAGCGGAAGGGGCAGCTCACGCAGAGCCAGCGGATTGCCTTCGGCCTCCGCCACGATCTGCCGGCGCACCCGCCCGGACAGCAGCGGGAAGTGCCGCTCCAGCAGGGCGTGCGCGGCGTTTTCGCGCAGCGGTTCGAGCTGGTGCGTCGCCGGCCCGTGCCGCCCGGTCCTGGCCTGCACCGTGCCGATCATCCGTGCTCCCGTGCCGCCCAGCCGGGCGGCGAGCATGCTCAGCGCCTGGTAGCTGGTGGGGTCCATCCGGTCCAGGTCGTCGGCGGCGATGAGCACGCTGCTCGCACGGGTTTGGCGCAGGACGGCGCGCACCGTGTCGGCCAGTTTGGAGGGTTTTATCCGCCCGCTGTCCTGGCAGCGCTGGACGGCGTCGGAGAAGCGTTTCTTCTGGGCCGGATCGCCCACGACGACCTCAAGCAGCAGGCCTAGCAGGTCGGTCAGGCCGGAGCCGTCAGCGTGTCCGGCGGCGCCGGACACGCGGAGCACGACCAGGCCGCGAGCCTGAGCGCGGGCGATCGCGTACTCCAGCAGCGCGGTCTTCCCGATGCCGGTCGGGCCGGAGAAGATCAGGGCCCCGCCGTGGGGCGTGCCGTCGCCGAGGAAGAGGTCCACCATGCGCATCGTGTCGTCGCGGCCCAGCAGACCATCGTCGAAGTGGCCGACACCGGGCGATCCGGTCACGAAGCCGACCCCCTCTCGATGACCGTGTGGAGATACTGCCGCGCTTGTACAACGTTGTCACGGCCTCCCGACGGACACTGGCTGACGCTGCTACTGAAGATCGTCGTTCACTACCCGAGGCCGACGCAATGTCCTTAGGTGCACCTGCCGGGTACTCCAGGGCAGCTCCGTGGACCGCAGAGGCCACCATGGTTCTGCCGATCGTGTAGTTGACCTGCGAATATGCCGGATCGCCGGTGGCTGGTGCGAGCCTGTTGCTTCGATGCCTGTCGAACTCCACCGTGTCTCGTCCCGCGTGATCACCCACGTCACGGGAGGCTCGGGCCGACGACTACCAGGTCCGGGGATACCGGCCGCCGCCGCGGGCCGGTCACGATGTGCAGACGTGAAGAAAGCGGTGCCGCACAAAGGAGAAGAACGGTCGTGACGAGCTCACCCTCGCATTTCCAGAAATGGGTGAGGACTTTCCAACCGGCCCCCGACGGCGCCGTCCGTCTGGTCTGCCTGCCGCACGCCGGCGGGTCCGCGAGCTTCTTCTTCCCCATGGCCAAGGCCTTCGGTCCCGGCGTCGAGGTCATGGCTGTGCAGTACCCGGGCCGGCAGGACCGGCGTCACGAGCCCGGCATCGACTCCGTCGACGAGTACGCGGACGAGATCTTCGCGGTGCTGCGGCAGCTCGACGGCCGGCCCCTGGTGCTCTTCGGGCACAGCATGGGCGCCGTGCTCGCATACGAGGTTGCGCTCCGCCTGCGCCGGGCCGGGCTGCCCGCGCCGGCGCGCCTCTTCGTGTCCGGGCGGCGGGCCCCGTCCCGCTATCGCGACGAGAATGTGCACCAGGCCCCGGACTCGCGGATCGTGGCCGAGCTCCGTCGGCTCGGCGGCCCGCACCAGGGCATGCTGGCTGATCCCGAGGTGCTCTCCCTGGTGCTGCCCGCCATCCGCAGCGACTACCGGGCGATCGAAAGCTACCGGCACGACGCCACGGCCCGCCTCGACTGCCCGGTGACCGTGCTCGTCGGCGACGCCGACCCGCGCGTCTCGATCGACGAGGCGCGAGCTTGGGCGGAGCACACCACGGCGCCGACCGAGGTGGAGGTGTTCCCCGGCGGCCATTTCTACCTCGTTGAGCAGAGCAGGGCCGTCATCGGCCTCATGGCCGACAGGCTGAGCGCCGCCCAGACGGAACCCCGCCGCTGAGGCACTGCCCGATCTCGTCAGGGGTGACGCATGACCGATGTCTTGCTGGCTGCACTGGCCAAGGGGATACGCACGATCGAGCTCGGCCAGCCACTCTTCACCGGGATGCCCTGCTCGCCCAACCATCCCGGCTTCCGGATGACCCTGGCCCGCCGGCACGGCGACATGCGCCGCCCGGACGGCGGCTCGGCCAGCAACGAGGTGATCGTCACCGGGGGCCACGTGGGCACCCACATCGACGCGCTCGCCCACGTCAGCCAGGACGGCAAGCTGTACGGTGGCGTGGACGCGGAAGCCGCCCAGCGCGGCGGTGCGTTCACCGAGCTCGGTGCCGAACTGATCCCCCCGCTGATCACCCGGGCGGTGCTGCTCGACGTGGCGGGCACCCGGGGCGTGGACGTGCTCGACCCCGGCTACGGCGTGACCCGCCGGGACCTCGAGGACGCGGCCGAGCGGGCCGGGGCGCTGCCCGAGCCCGGTGACGTCGTGCTGGTGCGTACCGGCTGGGCCGCCCACTTCCACGACGCGGACACCTATCTGGGCCGGGCGACCGGCGTACCCGGAATCACCGAGGAAGCTGCGGCCTGGCTGGCGGCGCACGACATCACCGCCACTGGCGCCGACACGACGGCGTACGAGCGGATCCCACCGGGGGAGGGCCATCGGACGCTGCCGGTGCACCGCCTGCTGCTGGTCGAGCACGGCATTCACATCATGGAGCACCTCGCCCTTGAGCAGGCCGCCGCCGAGGGGCTGACCGAGTTCGCCGTCGTCGTGGCGCCGCTGCGCATCGTCGGCGGCACCGGCTCCCCGATCCGCCCGCTCGCGGTGGTGAGCGCATGAGCGCGACGCCGGCCGAGCAGCTCGGCGCGCTGGCGGCCCAGGCGGCGAAGGACGGCCTGCCGGCAGCCCGGCGTGACGACGTCGCCGGGCGGGTTCTCGACCTGCTGGGCATCTGCCTGGCCGCGCTGTCCGAACGCCCGGCCGAGGTGGTCGTCGCCACCGTGGACGAGTGGGGCGGCGCGCCGGCCGCCACCGCGATCGGCTCGGCCGTTCGGCTGCCCGCACCCTCGGCGGCGCTGGTCAACGGCACGCTCGGGCACTCGCTGGACTTCGACGACACGCATCTGCCCTCGGTGCTGCACCCGTCGGCCGCCGTCGTCCCGGCCGCCCTCGCCGTCGCGGAGCAGTACGACGTCTCCGGACCGGCGTTCCTGGACGCCGTCGCCGTGGGGGTCGAGGTCACCTGCCGGCTGGGCATGGCCGGATACGACCGGGAGCACGCAAATTCGGTCTTCTTCGACCGGGGGCAGCACGCCACGGCCATCTGCGGCACGGTCGGCGCCGCGGTCGCCGCGGGCATGCTCCAGGGACTGACCGCCGACCAGCTCACCTCGGCGATCGGTATCGCGTGCAGCATGGGGTCCGGGGTCATCGAGGCCAACCGGACCGGCGGCACCGTGAAACGGGTGCACTGTGGCTGGGCGGCCCATGCCGGCGTCGTTGCCGCTTCTCTGGCCCGGCACGGGCTGACCGGCCCGCCCACGGTGCTGGAGGGGCGCTTCGGCCTGCTGCGGGCCTTCTGCGGCGAGCAGTTCGACATCGGCGCAGTCACCGGCGGGCTGGGGGAGCGGTGGGAGAGCGACCACATCTTCGTGAAGCCCTTTCCCTGCAATCACTTCACGCACGCCGGTGTGGAAGCGGCGCTGCGGCTGCGGCGGGCCGGGCTGAACCCGGCGGACCTCACCGGCATCACGCTGGGCGTGCCCGAGCCGGTGCTTCGCACGATCGCCGAGCCGCTGGCCGACAAGAGGCGGCCGCTGTCGGGCTACCACGGCGCGTTCAGCGGCCCGTACACGGTGGCTGCCGCCCTGCTCGGCAGCGGTGGCGGGCTCGGGGTGTCGCACGAGGACTTCACCGACGGCGCGGTGGCCGACCCGGACCGGCTCGCGCTGGCCGCCCTGGTGACCCCGGAGGCGGACCCGGACTGTACGCGGATCTTCCCGCACCAGTTCCCGGCGGTGCTGACCGTCCGGCTGTCCGGCGGCGAGGTGCTGCGGGAACGGGTCGAGTACAACCTGGGCGGGCCGGAGAACCCGTTGACGCCCGCGGAGCTGACCACCAAGTTCCGCATGAACGCGGCGCGGGCGGTGGACGAGGCCACGGCCACCGCACTTTCCGATCTGGTGGCGCGGCTGAGCTCGGACAGCCGGCCGACGATGCTCACCGCCCTGCTGCGAGCGTCGGCCTGACCCACGCGGTTCTTCGAACAGGGGAGACGACATTGTTCCTTCCGGACTCGGCGCGCTGGGCGCTCACCCACGGGCTGATCAGGCTGGCGATGCGCCGGGAAGCCGCCAAGGGCAACCCTGCCACGCTTCGGGTGACCGATCCGTCGGTACGGCTGAACCCGTACGCGCACTACGAGACGATGCGCTCGGACCAGCCCTTCGTCGGCGGGCTCGGCAGCAAGATGACCGTGCGCCACGACGTCGCCAGCGAGGTGCTGCGCTCCGACGCCATGGGCGCCGCGGCGTTCGGCGGGGCGCCGGCGCCGATCCGGCGCATCCTGGCGGCGTTCGCCCCGAGCGCGGCGCGCAGCGTGTTCGAGCCGCCGTCGATGGTCGCGGTGGATCCGCCGTACCACACCCGCTATCGCAAGCTGGTCGTCCGGGCGTTCAGCGTGAAGGCGGTCAACGCGCTGCGGGTCCGGACCGAGGAGGTGGCCGCGACGCTGCTCGACGGAATCGCCGCGCGGGACCTGCGGGAGCCGGTCGAAGTGGTCCAGGCGTACACGTCGCAGCTGCCCTCGGTGGTGATCTGCGAGATGCTGGGCGCCCCGACCGGCATGAGCGAGCAGTTCCTGCAGTGGAGCGACGCGGCGGCGAGCCCGCTCGACCCGGGCATGTCGCGCCGACGTTTCCTGGCCGACCAGCGCCGGATCGACGCGTTGCTGGACTGGCTGCGTGGCCACTTCGACCACCTGCGCCGGCATCCGGGCCAGGACATCATGTCCGACCTGGTCAACTCCACGGATACCGAGGGGCGCCGGCTGACCGAGGCCGAGTTGCTGGCCACCACCATGCTCGTGCTCGCCGCCGGCCTTGAGACCACGGTGAACCTGATGGCCAACGGCATCGCGCTGCTCGAACAGCATCCCGGCCAGCGGGCGCTGCTGGCGGAGCGGCCCGAGCTGTGGCCGAACGCCGTCGACGAGATACTGCGCGTCGAGTCCCCGGTGCAGCGCATCTCCCGCCGGGCGTTGCGCGACACCGAGATCGCCGGGGTCCGGCTGGCCGAGGGCGAGATCGTCGTGGTCATGCTGGGCGCCGCGAACCGCGACCCCGAAGTGTTCACCGATCCGGCCGCCTTCGACGTCACCCGGGCCAATGCCGGCAAGCACCTGGCGTTCTCGACCGGCATCCACTACTGCCTGGGCGCCGCGCTGGCCAAGATGGAGGGCGAGGTCGGCTTCCGCGCGCTGTACGACCGTTTCCCGGACCTCACCCTGATCGACGAGGGGGAGCGGAAGCCGACGCGCAACCTGCGCGGCTTCAACCGGCTGACGGCCACGCTGGCCCCCACGCCGGTGCGCTGAGGCGTGGTGCCCGGCTCCCGGCGACCCGCGGGCGACGCAGGCCTCACCCACCGGCAGATCCTCGCCGTGCTCTGCGGCCTGCTGATGGGCGTCGCGATGAGCGCCCTGGACCAGACGGTCGTCGCCACCTCCATCCGAACGATCGCCGACCACTTCCACAACTTCTCGCAGCTGGCCTGGGTCACCACCGCCTACCTGGCGACCTCGACGATCGTCACCCCGCTGTTCGGCAAGCTGTCCGACCTGTACGGCCGGCGGCCCTGCTACATAGCCGCCGTCACCGTGTTCGCGGCCGGCTCGCTCGCCTGTACCTTCGCGACGTCGCTGGAGCAACTGGCCGTCTTCCGGGGCGTCCAGGGCATCGGCGCCGGCGGCCTGGTCTCGCTGGCCTTCACGATCCTCGGCGACATCGTGGCGCCCCGGCAGCGCGCCCGCTACCAGGGTTACTTCCTGGCCGTCTTCACCGGCGCGAACCTGCTCGGCCCGCTGATCGGAGGACTGCTGGCCGGCAGGCCGAGCATCCTGGGCATCTCCGGCTGGCGTTGGGTCTTCCTGATGAACGTGCCGCTGAGCGTGGCGACCCTGGCCGTCGTCGTCAGGGTCCTCACCTTCGACCGGTCCCGCCCGGCCGGCGTACGGGTCGACTGGCTCGGCGGGCTGCTGCTCGTCGCGGGCATCACGCCGTTGCTGATCGTCGCGGAGCTCGGTCGTGCCTGGGGCTGGGGCTCGACCGCCTCGATCGTCTGCTTCGCCGTCTGCGCGGTCAGCACCCTGGCCTACGTGTGGTCCGGGAAGCTGGCCGGCGAGAAGGCGTTCATGCCGCTGCGCATCTTCGCGAACCGGTCGTTCGTCAAGGGGACGCTCGTCTCGTTCCTCGTCGGCACGGTCATGGTCGGCGTCATCAGCATCATTCCCCAGTTCTTCCAGGTCTCGGCGGGCATGGGCCCGACGGAGGCCGGGCTGCGGCTGCTGCCGACGATGCTGGGGGCGATCGCGGGCGCCCTGTGCTCGGGCCGGCTCATCGTGCGGACCGGCCGCTATCGCGCTCAGGCCGTCGCCGGCGGTGTGCTCACGTCGGCGAGCCTGGCGGGACTGTACTTTCTCACCGGCGCCGCGGAGCGCTGGCCGTTCGAGGTCGTGGCACTGCTGCTGGGCTTCGGAGTGGGCATGTTCAACCAGCCGCTCACTCTGGCGCTGCAGAACGTCCTTCCGGCCCGGGACATGGGCGTCTCGACCGGGGCGGTGACGTTCTTCCGGCAGCTCGGCGGCACCCTCGGGCTGGCGTTCTTCCTCACGCTGTTCTTCGCCTGCACGCCGGCGGCCATCGAGCGGCGAGTGGACGTGGCCACCGGCGACCCGGCGTACCGGGCCGCGGTGGTCCAGGCCGCCGCCACGGCGCCCGATCCGGACGTACGCGCCGTCACGACCGCCCTCGGCGCGGGGGATACCGCTGCGGCGACGCAAGTCGTGGTGCACGACAGCGACGTGCTCTCGGCGTTGCCGGCGGTCGTGGCCCGCCCGTTCGAGCGGGCGTTCGCCGACGCGATGGGCGTGGTCTTCCTGGCCGCCGCGGGGGTGGCCCTTGCCGGGCTGCTGCTGCTTCTCAGCTGGCCGGCGATCCCGTTGCGCCACGAGTCAGGGCTGCAGGAGACGGCACGGCGGAGCGCCGGGACGAGTCCGCCGGAATAGCAGCCCGATGCTTCACAAGCGGTTCTTCCGAGCGTCGGCAAAGAACAGACGACGCTTTACGTGCATGTAACCCATCCGTTTCGCGGAAGTGCCGGACGGCGGCTTATCGGCAATCTATCAGTCGACCCGCTGATGAAGATCACATGACTGAAGGAGATGGAGTCAAGTTACTCATGCCGATCGAACCCGCTGCGTGATGCATTGAGATGCACCTGGTTCGGGGCTTCCGGGTGAATGGCCGCATTGGTGGATGCATGTCTTTTTCCAGACAGGCAGCGAAAGGTCGATCGTGCGTATGATGGCAATTCAGTGCCGGGTGCAGACGGAGCTTCTCGGCAGTCCCTCCGAAGAATTCGCGCAATTGATCGTGGCAGGCGACATTCGCGATTGCCGGCTCGCGCTCTCGGTGTCCGCCTGGCTCGCCGGCGAGGTGCGGCAGGGGATCGACCTGGCCGCGGCTGCGGCGCAGGATGTGTGTCACGGGCACTGCTCGCCGCTCGCCGCTTTATGGCACGTGCTGCTGCTCGTCCGGGTGCGTGATCTGCGCGGGGGAGCCCGCGTCCTGGCCGGCGCCCAGGGGCACCCGGGTGCCGACGACGAGCTGGCCGCCGCCCGCTTGGTCTGCCGGGCCGAGCTCGCGCTCGGGTCGGGCGACACCGGAGAGGCGGTCGCCCAGGCGACCGCCGGCGTCCAGCTGGCCGAGCGCGTCGGCGTCCATGCATTCCTGCCCAATCTGCACGCTGTGCTGGCCCTCAGCGCCGTCCGGCGGTCCGACCTGGGTACGGCGCTGGGATATGCGCGCCTGCTGGGTGACGACGCCCTGATCGGGCGTACGGCCTACGCTCCCGGGCAGAGCGCCTGGGCCGTCGCTCAGGTCTTCGAGGCGGCCACCGGCCCGGCGAGCGTCGCCCACCTCGTCGAGCGCCTGATCGTCGACGATCGGCTCAACCGGGAGCTGCTTGTCGCCCAGCCCGCGGCGGCGGCCTGGCTCGTCCGGGTCGCCCGCGCCGTCGGGGAGGAGAAGCTGGCGCTGCGTTGCTCGGAACGGGCGGACCTGATCGCGCGGTCGTCCTGGGGATTCCGCGCCGTGCACGCGGCCGCCTTGCACGCCGGAGGACTGCTCGAGAGGAGCCCCGACAAGCTGCGCGCCGCCGCCGCCCTGCATCTCGACCGCTGGGCGTCCGCGTCGGCCAGTGAGGATCAGGCGGAGGCGTTGTCCGGGCAGCGTGCGGGGCGCGACACGGCGGTCGCACAGCTGCGGCAGGCGGCCACTCTCTACGGTGAGACCGGCGCGGTGCGCGACCTCGCGCGGGTCACGAGCAGGCTGAGGGATCTCGGGGTGCGCTCCGGACGCGCGATGCGGCCGATGCGGCGCAACGGCCACCGGGTCGGTTCCCTGACGGACACTGAGTTCTCCGTCGCCAACCTGGTCAGCCAGGGACTGACGAACGACCAGGTGGGCCAGAGGCTCTATATCTCCGGGCACACCGTGGCTTTCCACCTCAAGAAGATCTTCCGCAAGCTGGAGGTGTCGTCCCGCGTGGAGCTGGCCGGCGCGTGGAGCGACCTGACGGTGGATCAGCGGGACGTCGGCTGAGCGGTGACGCGCGGGCGGCCCCGGACGGCCCGACTCCGAATTGCCTCTGAGGTTTTCGCTTCAAGGTGACGTCATGGCGGGGTCAGGGTGTGGCCGGTCTCGGCAATGAAGCCATCGAGGACTGTCCACGGGGGTGCGGAGGGCGGGATGGGAGGGGGAGATCGGGTGCCCGTCCTCCGCGCCGGTCCGGACGGTGTCAGCCGGAGATCTCCTTGCGGCCGGAGCCGATGCCGATGGAGATCTTGCGGGGCTCGGCGCGCTCGGCGATCGGGATGCACAGGGTGAGCACGCCCGCGTCGTAGTCGGCCTTGATGTGGTCGTTGTCGAGGGCGTCGGCGAGCACGATCTGGCGGGAGAAGAGCCCAGCGGCCGCTCGGACAGTTCCATCTGCACGTCGTCGGCCTTGGCCACCGGCTGGCGCTCGGCCTTGACGGTGAGCATGTTCCGCTCGACGTCGATGCCGATCGCGTCCGGGGTGACGCAGGGGATGTCGAAGGCCACCACGTACTCGTCGTCCTCGTGGTAGGCGTCCATGGGCCGACGGCTTCGACCGGGTGCCCGGGCCCAGCAGATGCTGCGCCGGCCGGTCCAGCTCACGGAAGGGGTCGGTGCGCATCAGCATCGTGAAAACACCTTCAGAGCAGGTTCAGGCAGTTGCTGCCAACGCGCTTCACCGACACCGTGGCAGCATGTCATCTGATGGATGACAGGCATGATGTCGTCGACGTGATGACAGTCCGAGGGAGGTGCCCGTGACCGCAGCAGACCAGCCGTCCACGGTCAGTACCGACGCCCACAGCCCGGCGTCCTTTCTCGCCGCCGCGGCGGCCCTTACCGTCATAGGCGACGCCCTGCGGGATGCCCAGCATGAGCTCCCCGACGCCGCCGGCCCCGGTCCCGAGCAGGCACTGGCCTCCCTGATGCTGCTGCAGCAGGTGCGCGAGCAGCTCGCCAGCTGGGAGACCGGCCTGATCGAAACCGCCCGCGAGGCGGGCGCCAGCTGGGCCGACCTCGCCCGCCCCCTCGGTGTCGCCAGCCGCCAGGCCGCCGAACGCCGCTACCTGCGCGGCCGTCCCGGCGCCGTCGGCACCACCGGCGAGCAGCGCGTGATGGCCACCCGCCAGGCCAGGGCCGCCGAGCGTGCCACCGTCACCTGGGCCCGCACCAACGCCGCCGACCTGCGCCGCCTCGCCGGCCAGATCACCGCGCTCACCCACCTCGCGCCCGAAGCGCGCTCAGCCCAGGCCGCCCTGCATGCCGCCCTCGGCGCCACCGACGCCGCCGAGCTCATCGCCCCCCTGACCGGCATGCGCCCCTACCTGGATGCCCACCACACCGACCTCGTCACATGCTTGGACGCCCTCGACGACCGGCTCACGGCGACAGCAGCTTACGATGCCTGACTCCTGTCGCAGAGAGCCACAAACGTGGGTGCAGTCCGGCCTCCGGCCTGCCCCGAACCACGCCGACGGCGGGCAACGACGCGTCTCGGCCCGAGTCCCATCCGTTCATGACGTTCCCACAGAAAGAGAACCACATGGGTAGCAGTGTCCAGACGCTGGAATTCCAGGCCGAGACCCGCCAGTTGCTCCGACTGGTGATTCACTCGATCTACTCGAACAAGGACATCTTCCTGCGCGAGCTGATCTCGAACGCGTCCGACGCACTGGACAAGCTGCGGCTTGAGTCGCTGACCGACTCCGGCCTCGCCGGGATCGACACCACCGACCTGCACATCGCGTTGGAGGTCGACAAGGACGCCCGCACACTGACCGTCCGTGACAACGGGATCGGCATGACCCGGGACGATCTCGTGGAGCTGATCGGCACGATCGCCAAGTCCGGCACCGCCGGCCTGCTGGAGAAGATCAAGGAGTCCAAGGACGCCGCCACCGCCGAGAACCTGATCGGGCAGTTCGGCGTCGGCTTCTACTCGGCTTTCATGGTTGCCGACAAGGTCACCCTGCGCACCCGGCGGGCCGGAACCGACTCCGGCACCCAGTGGAAGTCGGACGGCGAGGGCACCTACACCATCCAGGCCGTCGACGGCCTGCCCGTGGGCACCTCGGTCACCCTGCACCTCAAGCCCGCCGACAGCGAGGACGGGCTCGCCGACTACCTGTCCGAGTCGAAGATCCGTCAGATCGTCAAGCAGTACTCGGACTTCATCCGCTGGCCGATCCGGATGGCCGCCGAGCACACCGACACCGAGGGCGAGACCACCCGCGGCGTCGACACGCTCAACTCGATGAAGGCGCTGTGGGCGCGGCCGCGCACCGAGGTGACCGAGGACGAGTACAACGATTTCTACCAGCAGATCAGCCACGACTGGCTGGCCCCGGCCGAGACGATCCATATGCGCGCCGAAGGCACCTTCGAGTACGAGGCGCTGCTGTTCATCCCCTCGCAGGCACCCTTCGACCTGTTCTCCCGCGAGACCAAGCGCGGCGTGCAGCTGTACGTCAAGCGGGTGTTCATCATGGACGACTGCGAAGCGCTCATGCCCAACTACCTGCGCTTCGTCAAGGGTGTCGTGGACGCCCACGACCTGTCGTTGAACGTCTCCCGCGAGATCCTCCAGCACGACCGCCAGATCCGCGGCGTGCGTCGGCGCCTGGTCAAGAAGGTCCTCGGCGCCATCAAGGACATGCAGTCCAAGGACGCCGAGCGCTACGCGAAGGTGTGGGCCCAGTTCGGCCGGGCACTGAAGGAAGGCCTGGTCGAGGACACGGACAACACCGAGGCCCTGCTTGAGCTGGTGTCGGCCGCCTCCACCCACGCCCCGGAGAAGACCACCACGCTGCGCCAGTACGTCGAGCGCATGAAGGACGGCCAGGACACCATCTACTACCTGACCGGCGAGACCCGCGCGATGGTGGAGAACTCCCCGCACATGGAAGCCTTCGCCGCCAAGGGGTACGAGGTCCTGATCCTCACCGATCCTGTCGACGAGGTGTGGGTGGACCAGGTCCCGGCCTTCGACGGCCATCGTCTGCAGTCCATCGCCAAGGGCCAGGTCGACCTCGACGAGTCCGCCGACGGCGACCAGGAAGCCGATGCCGAGAAGGCCCAGCGCGAGCAGGACTTCGCCGCCCTGCTGCCGTGGCTGACCACCACCCTGTCCGAGCAGGTCAAGCAGGTCCGCCTGTCGTCACGCCTGACGACCTCGGCGGCTTGCATCGTCGGCGACGCCCACGACGTGACGCCGACCCTGGAGAAGATGTACCGGGCGATGGGACAGCAACTGCCCACCGTCAAGAGGATCCTGGAACTCAACCCCGCACACCCGCTGATCACCGCGCTGCGCACAGCACACGACGCAGGCGCCGACGACCCCGCACTGGCGGAGATCGCCGAGCTGGTATACGGCAGCGCGCTGCTCGCCGAAGGGGGCGACCTGCCCGACCCGGCCCGCTTCACCCGGCTGCTCACCGACCGTCTGACCCGCACTCTGTAACCATGAGTGCGGCCCGGCACAGCCGAAGCGCGCCCGGTCGCACCCACCCCGACCTCGCCATCCTCACACTCCCCATGAACCCGCCTGCCCCGGCACCCCGTACGAGGTGCCGGGGCAGGCGGGTGTGCTCGGGCTGCCCACCCACCACACGGGGTGATGCTTTTTGCTGGAATCGTCGATCACCTCACGCTCTGCCAGGTCACCTGGCACTGTTGCGCGCGAATTACGCCGACGATCAAGGAGCGGGCGGTGGCCACCAACTTTCTGAGCGAGGAACAGCGCAGGCGCTTCGGCCACTTCACAGAGGACCCGGACGAGGGGCAGCTCGCCGGTCCTTCCTGACGACCTCGACGCCCTGTACCGGATGTCGGAGACGGTTCCGTGCGCGTCGAACAAGGGCAAGCCCCTGGGGGCCAAGTCCGTTCGCCACGTCCACAACATCTTGTCGGGCGCGTTCGATGCCGCGGTCACGAAGAAGCTGATCCCGGTCAACCCGGCGGCCACCACCAACCCGTTCACCGTCCGGCAGATCAAGTCACAGCAGCGCAAGTTCGTGACGCTCGACGATGCCGGCACGGCCCGCTTCCTTGCGGACATCTGGACGGCGTGAGGGCGGCGTGGCTGCGGGCCGCTGTATTACTGCACGCGTGACGCGCGGCTGCCCGTTTGTGCCACCAGTGGGTGACACGGAGGTTCGCGCAGTGGAAACGGGCGCGCCCGGAGCCGTTCAGAGGTGGTCGGGGGACCGGGTCCGGCGACCAGGTGCCCCCGACCCATGGCCGTCGGCTTACAGGTCGTGGAGCAGCCACAGCGACAGGGTGAGCACTGCCATCCCGCGGACCGCGACGAGCGTCAGGTTCACGCCTGCGAGTCGTCGGCTGCGCAGCCACAGGCCCCAGGTCAGCAGCAGCGACAGGATGACCGCCGCGATCAGGGTGGCGGCGACCGGGACGGCGTACAGCACGTTGCGGTGGATCCACAGCAGGGACAGCCACCACACGGCGGATACCGTGCTGAGCACGGATTCAACCGCGAGGAGGGCCCGGCCCTCGCCGCGGGCCAGGATCGGTGTCGTCATCTGTCGTTCTCCTGCTTAGTAGTTGGGGTAGACGGTGACGACCCACAGGGCCTTGGTCTTCTGCTTCTTCATGGGGTAGTCGATACGAGGTTTGCCATGCTGGCTGATGAAGATGTTGCCCTGGGAATCGATCTTCGTGACGACCGAGGCGTGGTCGATGCCAGAGAACTTCGTGCCGTGCTGGTTGTAGAAGACGACGTCTCCGACGTGCACACCGCTCGGACCCGTGTGCCACTGATAGGTCGCCCAGTAGGAGATGAAGTACGCCAGGTAGGGCGCACCGACCCAGCTGTACGACACCGGATGGACCGGGTTGGTGACCCTGCTTCGGCGCCACCAGTAGTCGACACTCGCCCGCTTGGACGTCGCGCCGTACTTCATGCCCATCCCGCCACCACGGTTCAGCGCCTTGGAGACGAAGTTGGTGCAGTCCTCGTCGAACTCCTTGGCGTCCTTGTAGTGCTTCCTCGCATAGGCGGCGACACCGCTGTACGAGATCTTGCTGGACGCCTGCTGGGCATCGAAGGAGGCCGCAGTCGCTGTGGTCGTGCTACTCGTGTCGTCGACGAGGTTGCCGTCCGCGTCGGTGACCATCGCGGCAGGGGCGCCGTCGTCGCTGAGGACGCTGTCGGCCGCGGCCTGGTCGGCGAACTGGGCGAGCGCGTCGGCGCTTTCGCTGACGACTGTCTCGACGGCACCCGCGTCGGTGTGGGCGGTCAGGACGGGCGGGCTGCCCGGCGTGAAGGTGTACAGCCCGGTGGTCTCCTCCGCCGTGTCGGTGGCGTCCGGGTCATCGGTGTCGACGCCGGCGGTGGTGGTGGACGCGTTGTCCGAGGTCGCCCGCAGCGTGACCGTGCCGTCGGAGTTCGTCATCGCGAGGACGTCGGTGAGGGTGACCGTGGGGGCTTCGGTGTCCATGTCGCCGCTGGTGAGTGAGGCCCGGTCGGTCAGCGGCAGGCTCTGCTCGGTGTCGAGGAGGTCATCGAAGCCGCCACCGGTGTCGGTCGCCGCAGCAGCAGCGGAGGCGTTGGCCGCATCGCCGGTGAGCAGGGTGTTCTGCGCCTCCAGGTAGTCCTGCAGCACGGCCTGGTAGGCGGCCGTGCCTCCGGTGACCGTGGCGGGCGTGACGGCCGCCGAGGTGACCGAGGCGCTGGTGCCGTAGGAGTTGGCGGCCGTCACCGCGAAGGTGTACGCGGTGCCGTTGGTGAGCCCCTTGAGTACCGCCGCTGTGTCGCCGGTGGTCGCGGTGGCCGTGTCCGTACTGCTGCCCTTGGCCTCGGCGGTGACCGTGTAGGTGATGTCGTCGGCCTCGGTGACGCCGGTGGAAGCCGGCGCTCCCCAGGTCACCAGGGCGCCGTTCTCACCGGCCCGCGCGGTCACGTCGGTCACGGCCGCCGGGGCACTGGCCGTCGTGGTGTCCGTGCCCTCGCTGGTGTCCGTGTCGACCACGACGTCGAGCGTGAAGCTCTTCATGGCCGTGTAGGAGGAGCAGACGTCGCCGACACAGGCGCGTGTCTTCCAGGAGTACGTGCTCCCGTCGGTCAGCAGGCCGGCCGGCACCTGGAGCGCGGCCCGGCTGCCGCTGTCGGCGTTCACGGTGCCCAGCGGGCTGCTGCCGACCACCGTGCCGGAGGAGTTGTACAGCACATACTGGGTGGTGACGCTCGTCTGCCCCGGGGCGTTCACGACCCCGGTGAGCAGCGGTGTGGTGGTCTCGGTCGCGCCGGTCTGCAGGTCGGCCGGCACGTCGGGGATGGGGAGTGCTCCGGTGTCGACGGTGAACGGCGTCCAGGAGGTCCAGGCCTTGGAATAGTCGGTGCCGTCGTAGGCGCGGGCCCGGATGCGCAGGTGCTTGCCGTCCGGCAGCGGTGTCGAGGCAGGCACGCTCAGCGGCGCCGCCTTGCCGGAAGCGACGTAGGCGGTGGACTTGGTCAGCGTGTAGGTGGTGTCGGCGTAGTCCGGGTCGGGCTCGATCGCGTACTGCACCCGCGCCTTGGCTCCGGAGTCGGCGTCCGAGACCTTGGCGGAGAACACCGGCGTGAGCGCGGTGACTGTCTTCTCGCTGCCGCTGGTCGTGCTCGGCGAGAGGGTCAGCGAACTCGGCGTCTTCGGGTACGAGTTGTAGGTCACCGTCAGGTGCGGTTCGGTCGAGCCGTCGCCGGAGACGTAGTTGGCCGAGCGCCAGCGGCGCCAGGTCAGGCTGTCGGTCTCGTCGACGCCCTTGATCTTCAGACCGTAGTTGGTGGAGCCGTCCGCCCAGGCCTGCACGATGTCGTCGATGTCGAAGTCGACCGTGCCGGCCGGGCAGTCGTCGGAGTAGCCCTTGGCGGCCTTGCTGGTGACCGCTCCGGTGGAGGTGGAGGACGGCTCGTCACCCCAGGTGATCGTCGAGGAGGACCAGGACGAGGTGATGCGGCGCACCTGGGTGCCCGAGCCGGAGGTCGAGCAGGTGGACGACCAGTACGAGTACAAGGCCAGGTCGGTGTCGACGATGTCGGTGCCGACGAAGTCCGAGACGTCGAACTTCAGATAGGAACGGGCGATCGTGCTGCCGCTGTTGTACGTGCCCGACTTCAGCTCCGGCGAGGAGATCTGAGAGTCGGTGTAGTTGGTGGCTACCCAGGTGTCCGTGGTGACCGCGAGGGTGCTGGTCGGGTCGACGGTGACGGGGTAGGTCAGGTCCTGGTCGAAGTAGTCCGCGTCGGGCTTCAGTACGAGGGTCTGCGAGCCGTCGGCGGCCGTCTCGATGTCGTAGTCCACCGCGGCGACGTGCTCCGACTCGCCAGAGGCCGGGTCCTTCGAGGAATCCCACATGGTCGGCGCGGGCGCCTCGGCGACCAGGTCGCCGTCGTCGTCCTTGAGGAGCAGATGGCCGGTCGACGCCTTGGAGACCGTCAGTCCGTGCAGGGCCAGGGGGATGCGGTAAGTGGCGGTCGGGTCGGCCGGTGCGGAGCCAAGGACGACGTTCTCCGAGAAACCCTGCGGCAGTGCGGTGACCGTCAGCTTCTGGTCGTCACCGATGTCGTACGAGGCGGTGTCGCCGTCGACCGAGGGGTCGGGCAGCGCCTCGGGCCAGCGCATCCCGAAGGACTTGCCGTCCGCCGACACGGAAGCCAGATGGGTGTCCCCGCCGTCGGAAACGGTGATATCGGCGGCGGCGGCCTGCGGCTCCAACGCGGCCCCGGCGTCGGCAAGTTGCGTGTCGATACGTTCCCAGTCGCCGTCCGCGTCCTTGACCCGCACGGGACCGGCGTAGCTCTCCGTCGTCAGCGTCCCGTCGGGATTGACGTACGTCGTCGTGTCCTGGGTCCGCTGCGAGGTCAGCTCGACCCGCTGACCAGTCAGCTTCGCCTGTCTCCTGGCAAGTTGGTCAGGTGTCAGAAAGGACAGGGCCTTGGCGGCACCCTCGTCGCCGGTATCGACGGCCGGAGTGACCCGGACAGCGCGGGAGACGGAGGCTGAGGTAGCAGCCGGGGACGAAGAGGACTCGGCCCGGCTGAGTGAGCTGTCCGCGATGGCCGCTGTGAGCAGCAGAAGGGAAAGCCCGGCGGCCGTGTGCCGCACGGCCGCGGAGGAAAGGGGTCTTCGATATGACATGAACGGAACATACGAAACTGTCGGATGTGAAGACCATATGAAGTTGATCATTCACAGCAACCCACAGGAATCCACAGCTGGTTGCCAGACAGCGTCGTACAGCTCCTGCGGCAGGGGCGGCGCGGGCGGAGTTCCCTTGGTGCGGGCGTGGCGATCGAGATCCCAGTCCCGGACGACCCGTTCCACTTCGTAGTCGGGGAGGCGGGGCAGGAGGGCGATCGCTGCTTCGACCTGGCCAGGGTGGCGTGCCAGGGCGGAGATCAGTCCGGCCCAGACCTGGCGGTGGCGCAGGATGGCGGGCAGGTCGGGGTTGGTCACGGTGCCGTCGGCCGCCAGGGCGGCGAGCGTCTTCTCGTCGGCATGCACCAGGAGCTGGCCTCGTAGGCGCTTGGCAGAGGCCCGGGCCGGCAGAGCGGCCTTGAGGGTTTCTTCCCGCCGCCGGTCGGCCTGGTCGTCGAAGCCGTCCCGAGTCGTCGCCGGGGTGCACAAGACGCCGATTACCGTTTTGAGGGCCTCCTTGGGGAGGTCTTCGCGCAGCACGAGATCCTGCCACAGCGGGTACGTACGGGCACCGACCATCCTCGGATCGCCTCCCGTTCTTGACCTGGCGTCATCACCCGGTCACTATCCGTGGAGCGACCGTACGGCGCTCCCGGGCCTGAGCGGGGCGCGATCCATGAAGTTGCCGTACCGCGCGCGCCGAACCCGGGCTCTGCACGGTCTTGTCCGCCGACAGTCACATGCCGAACTGCTTTCTGCATCGTCACGACTGCGTGGCCTGTCTTCGGCCGGGAGCCGTGCGCGTGACTGTGCGCCGCTCGCTGGCCGGCGGCTCGCGAGCGGCGAGCCGGGGCGGGGGCAGCTAGGCCGTGTCTCTTTGATCCTTTGGTTCTTGGGGGCATCGGCCTCCACCTCACGGTTGACGGTCACACGCGTGGGATTCTGTCGGGATGGATACATTCGCGGCCCGGCTGAACGGCGCATGGGAGTGGTGGTCGGCCGCTATCGAGGAGGCGCAGGAGGGCCGCTGGGTTCGTGATGCCGTGGAGCGGCAGGTGGTGGCGGACATCATGGCCGCGACCAACGCCCTGCACGGCGGCCGACTGGCTCCGTTCACCGAGGACTCGTGGCACGTACGTATTGGGCGGATCGCCAATTGGGCTGGGGTACTCCGGCTTGCCGCCCGAGCAGGGGGGTGGGAACTGCAGCCTGTCGTCGGGCATAGTCCGAGGCCGCCTGCGGGGATGGCCGGGCTGCTGTCTGGAATCTATGCGATCGGCGAGCAGGGCGAGAAGTGGATGACGCAGCTTCTTCGAGAGAGCCGGGTACCCCCAGAAAAGGAGATTGGTCAGGCCGAGGGTTTCCTGACCGGGCCAGGGTCCATCGAGGATCTTGAGCTGTTCTTCTACGACAGCTGACAGTCATCCCCGTTTGATCAGCATCGCGCCCAGATGAGGATGGCTGCGAAGTGGAGTGGGCCGGATGCGAGGTCGCATCCGGCCCTGTGAGCTTGAGGGTGGGGTCAGGGGGTGATGCCGAGGCGGTGGATGGTGATGGGGGTGGTGCTGCGGTTCCCGGTCGGGTCGATGCCGAAGCGGCCGGTGGCTGCGGGGACGGCGCCGTTGGTGAGGGCGTAGAGGTGGTTGCGGATGTCGTAGCGGTTGGGGAAGGAGGTGTCGGGGGTGGTGGCCTTGCGGATGGCGGTGGTGAGGGTCAGGACGGCGTCGTGGGCCAGGACCGGCCAGTAGCCGCGGGCGGCGCGGTTGGCTGGGAAGGTCCGTCCGTGGTGGTTGGCGGTGAAGGCGGTGATGAACTGGTCGTACAGGTCGTGGTCGCCGTTGCTGCGGCCGCGGAGTGCTGCGGCGCTGGGCAGGGAGGCGTAGAGCACGGTGATGGGTGCCTCGCCTTGCTGGCCCAGGCCGGTGAGGCTCTTCGGGTCCAGGGCTGCGGTGTCGGATCCGGCGACGACGGTGATGTGCTGCCGGTGGCAGCTGCGCTGGCTGAGTGCTTGGAGGAAGTCGGGCAGGTACTTCTCCCGGGCTGCGAAGTAGACGGTGTCGACGGGCTGTCCTGTGGTGCAGAGGTCCTGGCCGATGCTGCTCAGGATGGAGTCGGCGCCGCCGCGGGGGTCGAAGAAGAAGTCCTGCGTCGGGTCGAGGTGCTGCCTGAGTCCGTCCACGGTGCGGAAGTCGTGGTACAGGGAGTCGGTGTAGAAGTCGGTGGTCCCGTTGGGGGTCACGCCGGAGCGTACGACCGCCGCGGTGCGCGTGTCGCTGCCCAGTTCCTTGCGGCCGGGGTGGGCCTGGCGGTGCCCCGCATCACTGCCCATTAGGGGGACCTCGTGTCCGTATCCGTTTCCGCCCGTCGTCCGACCGCCGCCGCTGCCGTAGCCGCCGCCTGTATCGGTGGGCTCGCGCTGCCCGCCGCGGCCGCCGGCCAATACCCGGTCCGCTCGCACAGCGACGCGGTCATCAGCAAGGTGCAGTACAACTCCCCGGCCGGACACAGTGCTCAACCGCGGGATTCCTTGCGGAAGTTACGGCGCCTCGGCAACATGTCCTGCCACACCGTCACCGCAGGCGTCCCAACCGCCCTCCTGCGGCCCCCGAGTGACGACGCCGAGCGCGTCGGCGAGCTGTTCACGGTGCCGGCGCAGCGCTTCGGGGGTGATGCCCTTCCCGGCCACCGCCTGGGCGAAATCATCGGTCGCCACCTTGAGCACGGCGCTCATGGCGGCAGCCTGCACACGGACGTCGAGCGCGTCGACGGGTCTGCCCGTGCGTTCGGCGAGCACTTCGGTGAACGCCTCCTCCGTGCGCTCCCGCAGCATCAGATAGGCGGCTCGAAGCCCAGGTTCGTCCTGCGTCATCCGGATCACGGCGAGCACCGCCTCGGTGTCCCCGCCGGACGGTGAGGCGAGTGCGGGCTGGTACGCGGCGCGCAGGTGCTCTGTCAGGTCGACTTCGGGCGGCCAGGCGTACAGGACCGCCCGGAAGGCACCGATCGACTCGGTGAGCAGCGGTTCCACGCAGCTCTCCTTGGCCGAGAAGTAGCGCCACAGCGTACGTTCCGAGACCCCGGCCGCCCGTGCGATCTGCGCGCCGGAGGTGGCGGCCACGCCCTGCTCGGCGAAGAGCCGGACCGCATGGCGGGAGATGTCGAGGCGCTGCCGTTGCCGTTGCCGGTCACTCACCGGGGGCCGCCCGCGGCGGGGGGCTGTCGGGCCGCTGTCCACCGTCACGTCCTCCATCGGGTGATCCAAGCATGCCTGCGCCGCTGGCCGACTGGCCGAAATCATTATTGGCAGTCACTGACAATAAAGTGCTACGGTCGAACTGCCGGAAGATCGCGTTCCGAGGTCCAGGAGGAGGACCATGAACGTTGCCGCCGAGCCTTCACAACTACCTTTCGCACGACCGAACGTGCTCGATCTGGCGCCTCTGTACGAGGTGCTGCGCCACGAGGCGCCGATCACGCCGGTCACCACACCCGCCGGGGATCCGGCCTGGCTGGTCACCCGTTTCGAGGAGGTGCGCGATCTCCTCAGCGACAAACGGTTCGGCCGCTCCCATCCCGAGCCGGAACGGGCGTCCCGCATCACGACCGCCGCGGTACAGGAGGGCCCCTCGGGCAACTACGCCACGGAGGAGGCCGACCACACACGGATGCGCCGGCTGCTGACCCCGGCCTTCTCGGCCAGGCGCATGACGATGCTCTCCGATCATGTGCGGCATCTGGTGGACGGCTGTATCGACCAGCTGCTCGCCGAACGGGCGGCCGCGCCCGACGGGGTGGTCGACCTGCATGCCGGACTGGCCTTCCCGGTGCCGGTCGCGGTCATCTGCCGGCTGCTCGGAGCACCCGAGAGCGACCGCGAACACTTCGCCTCGCTGTCGGAGCGCATGGCGAATCACGCCATCGGCGACGCGGCGGCCCACCGGGCGCGGGACGAGTTCAACGAGTACATGATCGGTCTCGCCGAGGCCAAACGCGCCCGGCCGGGCGAGGACGTCATCTCCGACCTCGTACGCGCCCAGGAAGCCGACGAGGACTTCGACTACGCGGAGATGATCCGGCTCTGCGTAGGGCTGCTGTTTGCCGGGCACGAGACCACCGTCAACCGCATCGGCCTGGGCACGCTCTTCCTGCTCACCCGCCCAGACCAGTGGCAGGCACTGACCGCGGACCCCGCCGGCCGGGTCAACGCCACCGTCGAGGAGATCATGCGTCTGGGCGCGCCCGGTGACCTCGGTCTGCTGCGCTACGCCCACACCGACGTCGACGTCGACGGAGTCACCGTCCGGCGCGGCGACGCCGTGATCCTTTCGGTCAACTCGGCCAACCGCGACCCGTCCGTCTACACCGACGCCGAGACGTTCGACCCCGACCGTCCGGAGCGCAACCATCTCGGATTCGGCCACGGCGCGCACTTCTGCATCGGGGCCAGCCTGGCCCGCACGGAGCTGCGCATCGTGTTCGCCACCCTGGCCGGCCGGCTGCCCGGTCTGCGACTCGCCAAGGATGTCGACGAACTCAAGGTGCGCACCACCCTCACCGGTGGCGTCAGCGAGCTTCCCGTGACCTGGTGAAGGTCGCGCATGTGGTGCCGGCCGGGAGCGGTCCCGGCCGGCACCGTGTTGACGACTGCTCGCCGAAGCGACTGCGCTGTCCGCGTGCCTCGCCGCCGCAGGAGTGGCGACGACGACCAACTCGGCGGCATGGCCCTGATCGACCTGCGCAGCCACCGGGTCCTGTGCGAGGTGCCCTTCCGGCAGTGGTCGACCGCCGGTCACGTGGTCACCCGCAACCCCCTCAAGCTGGCCGCCGACGGCGACACGATCACGATGTGGGCCGCCCCGGACAACGGCGACGAAGGCAACGGCACCGAGATCCTGACGTACCGGGCGACCGTGCACCCGGTCGGCTGACGTGCCGGAACCCAGGCGGGCTACTGCCGCGGGGTCCCGGTGGGAGAGGCGACGGGCTGGACGGCTGCGAGGGTTGGGCAGCCGTGGCTGGTGCCTCGCGTGCGCTGCCCGCCCGGTCCGGTCACCACCACGGTCACCCCTGTCGCCAGGGTTTCCGGGTCGTCGGACATGCGTGCCGCGGCGGCCGTACAGATCAGTTGCCGGGCGGCGATCGGCGGCAGCGACTCGGTGCCCGCGGACAGCTGGAGCGACACCTCGGCGCCGTTCGTGCTGATCGCCGGAGTGGGCACCCGGCCGAGGGCGGTCGTCAGGCCGTGCAGCCGGTCCCGCATGTCCGGGCCGGTGAGCAGGGCCGCCACGACCGCATCTGTGTCGGCCGGGTCGGTGACCTCACGGCCCACGGGGATCAGACGGTCGTCGGTGATGAAGTAGAGCAGCGCCATGGGCCGTACCCCGGTGGCCGGGTCGCCGGACTCGATCACGCCGGTGGCGGGGATTCCGCAGCCGGACAACAGCAGGGCGGCGACCAGCAGCATCAGCCGTCTCATGACCGGTCCTCCTCTCCGGCCTCCGGCAGCGGGAGTTCGACGGTGAGGAGGGCGCCGCCGGGGTGGTTGGCCGCGCGGATGGTGCCCCCGTGGAGGTGCACGTTCTCGGCGGTGATGGCGAGGCCCAGGCCGCTGCCTTCCGTTCGGGTGCGGGCGGTGTCGGACTTGTAGAAGCGGTCGAAGATATGCGGCAGGACGCTCTCGGGGACACCGGGCCCGCTGTCCAGCACCTCGATCACCGCCCACCGCTGCGCACCGCCCGGTGCGGGCCGCCGGTGTCCGGACAGGGAGAGCTGTATCGGAGGCGCCCCGTGGCGCAGGGCGTTCCCGATCAGGTTGGCGACGATCACATCGAGGCGACGGGGGTCGACCCGGCCCCGCAGCGCCCCGGGCGGCGGCAACTGCGTGGCCACGGAATCCTGCCAGGCCCTGGACGAGAGGGTGCGCTGGAGCGACTCCGCGAGGTCGATCTCGTCCAGGTGCAGGGCGGCGGCGCCGGCGTCGAAACGGGAGATCTCCATGAGGTCCTCCACCAGCCGTGCCAGATGGGCGGTTTCCTCGCTGATCAGCCGGACGGCGGAGGCGGTGTCCGGATCCAGCCCGGCGGCGTCCTCGTCGAGGATGTCGGTGACGACCGACATGGCCGCGAGCGGAGTGCGCAGTTCGTGGGAGACGTCCGCGGCGAAGCGACGGGCCTTCGCCTCCATGCGGCGCAGTTCGGCGATGGATTCCTCCAGGGCGGCGGCGGTCTCGTTGAAGGCGTCGGACAGGTCGGCCAGTTCGTCCGAGCCGTGGACGGCCAGGCGGGTGTCGAGCCGGCCCTCGGCGATGTGCCGGGTGGCGCGGCGCAGCTCCCGTACGGGCCGCAGTACCCCCCGGGCGGCGAGCAGGGCGAGCAGCACGGCCAGCGCCACCGCGGGTACGGTGGCCCGCCCCATGGAAGTGACCAGGGCCTGGACGGCGGAGGTTTCCCCTGTCTGAGGTACCGTCAGATAGACCGTGAACCCGGACGGCCTGCGGTCGTTGTGCGCCGAGGCGAACATGACCGGCATGCCGACGACCAGGGCGGCGCGGCCGCCGGTCGTCACCCGCTGGAAGACGGTCGGCGTATGGGCGGTCGCCGCCGTGCGCAGCGCGGGCGTCAGCTCGTCGAACGGGTCCTCGGGCACCGATGCGGCACTCATGCCTCGATAGGTGACCAGTACCCGCCACTTCCCCGAGGGATCGCCCTGGGCGACCTGGGTCGCGAACGACTCCAGGTCCTGTCGGCCGGGCGGGAGGACCAGGCCGGGCGCGAGGGCGTCGACCCGGTCGCGCAGCAGGCGGATGACGGTGTCCTGGCTCTGCTGGAGGATGCCGGTGCGGGCCTGCCGGAACGTCAGGGCCCCCGTGGACAGGGCGGCGACGACGGCCACCAGCCCGAAGGCCACCACCAGTCTGACGCGCAGGCCGCCCACCAGCGGAAGGCGCTGTCGCCGGCGGGGCAGCGGCGTGCGAGGGGACGACGGCGCCGTCACCGGGGGGTGTGGAACCGGTAGCCGAAGCCCCGGACGGTCTCGATGTAGCGCGGGTGCCGCGGCGGCTCGCCCATCTTGGTCCGCAGCCGTTTGACGCAGGCGTCCACCAGCCGGACGTCGCCGTGGTAGCTGTGCTCCCAGACGGCCTCCAGGAGCTGCTGGCGGCTGAACACCCGGCCGGGGGAGGCGGACAGGGTCAGCAGCAGCCGTAGTTCGGACGGGGCCAGCGGGACCGCTGCGCCTTGGCAGGTGATGGTGAGCCCCGCGCGGTCGATGCGGAGCTCGCCGTACGTCTCGACCACCGGGACGGCGCCGTCGGGGGACGGCGCTTGCTCGACGCGGCGCAGCACGGCCCGGATCCTCGCCTCCAGGACCCGGGCCTGAACGGGTTTGACCACATAGTCGTCCGCTCCGGTCTCGAGTCCGACCACGATGTCCACGTCGTCGCCCCTGGCGGTCACCATGATGATCGGTACCTGGCTGTCCGCGCGGATGTGGCGGCACACCTCCAGCCCGCTCATCCCGGGCAGCATCAGATCCAGCACCACGACATCCGGCCGGAACGACCGAAGCCGGTCCAGCCCCTCCTCCCCGGTCGCAGCCGCGGCGACGTCCTGCCCCTGACGGCGCAGGGCCAGCCGGGCGCCTTCACGGACAGCGGGGTCGTCTTCGATGAGGAGGACACGAGCCATGCGCTCAGTATCAGCGGCGGCCACCGGTCGCCCGCACCACTGTTACACGATGATCACATAGCCGAGGCTGTTGCGGTTCGGTCATATTCCCGGCTGAGTTCGATCACATGGCCGGGCCAGTCTGAGCGGCCGTGACCACACAGCCGCCCATGTCCGAGAAGAACCCTGCCCTGCGTCCGGCAGCCCACGCCGCGTCCCGGCGCCGGTCCCGGTCCCATGCCCGGCGGCGTCGGCGACATACCCACCGCAACGGCGTGCTGGGGCTGAGCGCCGTTGCCGCGTTCCTGGTGTGCACCGGCATCGCGATGCACACCAGCGCCTCCTCCGGTGCCGGCGTCCCGCACACGGCCGCCGGCGGACCGACGCCTGCCGTCACACCGGTGCACACCGCCTCGCACCCCGCGACACCCTCTCCGTCATCGCATCCGTCGTCGCCGTCGCCGTTCGTGTCGTCGTCTCCCCGGCCCTCCGCGTCGTCGTCCGCCTCGACGTCCACATCGTCGTCCGCGTCGTCGCCGACGTGGTTCCCCGAGCGCGGCAACGGCGCCTTCACCCGGGCCGCCGGCGGCACCAAGGTCTTCGGCAAGGGCAAGCTGCTGCGTTATGCGGTCGACGTCGAGGGCGGCCTGCGCCAGGACCCCGGGAAGTTCGCACGACAGGTCGACACCGTGCTCGACGACACCACGCGCGGTTGGGCGGCGGGCGGCGAGTGGTCCTTCCAGCGCGTCGACGGTGGTCCGGTGGACTTCACCGTCCATCTCGCCTCACCCGGCGCCACGGACACCCTGTGTGCCAAGTACGGCCTGGACACCGGGGGTTGGGTCAACTGCAGCGGCGGTGACGACGTGGTCATCAACGTCAAACGCTGGCTGCTGCTCACCCAGTACTACAGAGGCGAACCCGACCTCTACCACGCACTGGCCGTCAACCATGAAGTCGGCCACCGGCTGGGCCACAACCACGCCGGCTGCCCCGGCCCCGGCAAGTCCGCGCCGGTGATGATGCAGCAGATCAAGGGCCTGCACGGCTGTGTGATCAACGGCTGGCCCTACGACGGCCACGGTCAGCTCATCACCGGGCCGGCCGCCTCCTGACCCACTGCTCGGGGCCCGGCGCCCGAGTGGTTCCCGCACCAGCCGTCCCGGCTGCCCGGCACGGCCGCGCTCGCACCGTCCCACGCCGGACGTCACCCACCCAAGGAGCCATGAGTGAGATCGACCCTGTTGTCCCGCAGGCTGTCCCGCAAGTTGTCACGCAAACTGTCCCGCAGGTCGTCCGCCACCGCCCGGGAAGCCGCTGCCCGCCGGTCGCGCGGCCCCCTCGCCACCGGGGCCCTGGCCCTGGGGGTCCTGGTGACCGCCACGGCCACGCTGGGCGCTCCGGCGCTCGCCGCTCAGGAAGCCCCAGCCCTGCCGGGCAAGGCAGCCGCAACGGCATCCGTCACCCGGACCGTCACGCTGGTGACGGGTGATCAGGTCATGGTCACCACGACCGCCGCCGGGCAGCCGCGCGTCCTCGCCGTACGCCCGGCCTCGCACACCGCAGGCAGCGGTGCGTTCCTGTCGTTCCAGGACGCTTCGGGTGACCGCTATGTGATCCCGGCGGTGGCCCAGCCGTACGTCGGCAGGCAGCTGGACCTCTCGCTGTTCGACGTGACCGCACTGGCCAAGGCCAAGTCGACGACCGACCGCGTCCCGGTGACCGTCTCCTTCGCCAAGGGCGCGAAGCCGAGCACCCCCGCCGGGCTGACCCTGACGTCCACCAGCGGCTCGACCGCACACGGCGCCTCCGCCCGCGGATACGCCACGGCCGCGTCCGGCAGGAAACTGGCACGGCTGCTGAAGCGGCGGATCGCCGCCGACGTACGCGCCGGCCACAGGCCGGGCAGCACCCCGCTGTTCGCGGGAGTGACCTCCGTCGGCCGGAGCGGCGCGACCACCACCAACGCGACCACCACCGACGCACCTGCCGAGAGCGGCGCGGTGGCCAAGTACAAGCTGAACATCCTCCAGATCACGGCGGAGGACCGGTCCGGCGCCGGAGTCAACGGTCAGGTCCTGGTGACGGACACCGACAACGCCGCCATGATGACCGCGGCCCTCCCGGTGGACGACGGTATCGAGAAGGTGGCCGTGCCGACCGGTCACTACAGCCTGGCCGCGCCGGTGGTCGACTTCGACGCCTCGGGCAATGTCACCGCGCAGTCCCTGGTCACCCTCACCGACCTCGACGTGACCGGCGCGACCACAGCGGACCTGGACGCCCGCACGGCCACCGCGCAGGTCGCCGCCGACACGCCACGTCCGGCCACCGCGGACTACGTCGCCGCCACCTGGGGTCGTACCGACGTCGCCGACGGCTCGATCGGCGCGGCCCCGACCGCATCGGCGGTCTCCACCGACGCCACCCCCGTCTACGTCAATCCCCAGCCAGCCGCCACGACCGGCAAGGTCGCCTACTTCACCCAGTGGTCGGGCCACGGCACGGACACCACCGACCCCTACCGCTACGACCTCACCGGGCATCTGTCCGACCAGGTGGCGGCCGACCAGCGGATCACGGTCACCGGGAAGCAGCTCGCCGCCGTCCGGGAACGCTACGTCCGCGACCCGGCGGCCTCCCCGGACGGCATCATCACCAGCGGCGAACTCGGCTCCGGACTCCCGGCCGCCTTCTCCGCGGCCGTGACACAGACCATGCCCGCCCGCGTCACCGACTACCTGAGCAGCAACAACGGCGGGATCTGGATCCAGCAGTCCTTCCCCGGCACAAGCCTCGCCTTCAACTCGGGCAACCGCACCTTCGTCCCCGGCCGCACCTACACCCAGGACTGGGCCCGCGGTCCGATCGGCCTGGGCCTGGGCCAGTACACGAGCGGCCCGTTCGGCGGCTCGGACTGCGCCGCCTGCCTCGCGGACGGCAACCTGCTGGTCTTCCTCTCCGCGACCGACAGCGAGCCGGACCACAACGGTGACATCAGCGTCTACGACGAGCAGTCGCACGCCTTCCACGCCCAGCTGTACCGCGGCGGCACGCTCCTGGACGACAGGCCCGGCAACACGGCCGTCTTCGTCGACGGCCAGACGGCGTCCGACGCCCGCTACCGGATGGTCGCCGACCAGGACTTCACCGGCGACACCACCCTCAGCCAGTCCACCACCGCACACACCGAGCTGACCTTCGGCCTGCCTTCGGCCGGTGACACCCACTCCCTCCTGCCGGCCCCGTTCACCTGCGAGGGGCAGTCGCCGACCACGCCCTGCCAGGTCCTGCCGCTGCTCACCGCACGCTTCCACCTGGCCGCGGACGACGAGAACACCAGTCACCGGACCGCCCAGAGCATGGGTCTGACCATCGGTCACGTGACCGTCGGCGGGGCCGGCTCCCGGGCAGCGATCACCTCCGCCGCGGTGCAGGTCTCCTTCGACGGCGGCCAGACCTGGCAGAACACCGTCCTGCACGGTTCCAAGGGCCACTACCGGGCCCGCTGGACCAACCCGGACTCCGCACACGGCACCAGCCCGGCGATCCGCGTCACCGCCGCCGACGCGGACGGCAACGCGCTCACCGAGACCGTCACGCACGCCTACACCGTCGCCGCCACCACGTCATGACCGCGCCCGCCCCCCATCAGGAGAACCAGGAGAACGATCCCCGGATGACCACCCGCCCGATACGCACAAGCCGCCTGATACGCACCACCCGCCTGATGCGGACCACCCGGGCCGCCGTGACCGCCCTGCTCGTGGCCCTCGCGATGCCCGCCGTCGGCACCGCCCAGGCGGCCGGCAGCACCACGGCGCAGCCGCATGTCGAACGCGCCTGCGGCACCGCCCCCGCCGGGCAGGCCCGGTGCTTCGCCCTCGTACGCACCGACGTCCACGGCGGCCTGGGAGTTCGCGGGCCGGCCGGGTCCGCCAAGGTCCGCGCCGGTGCGAGCACCGCTGCGACGGACCTCCCGGAGGGCTACGGCCCGGCGGACCTGCGCTCGGCCTACCGCCTGCCGTCGACCGGCGGCGAGGGCCAGACCATCGCCCTGGTCGACGCGTACGACGATCCGACCGCCGAGGCCGACCTCGCGGTCTACCGCACGACCTACGGACTGCCCCCGTGCACCACGGACAACGGCTGCTTCCGCAAGGTCAACCAGCGCGGCGCCACCGCCCCCCTGCCGCAGTCCGGCGCCGCCAGCGGCTGGGCCACCGAAACGGCGCTCGACCTGGAGATGGCCTCCGCCGCCTGCCCCCAGTGCCACATCCTGCTGGTCGAGGCCGACGAACCCCTGATGGCGGATCTGGCCGCCGGGGTGGACACCTCCGTGGCCCTGGGCGCCACCGAGGTGTCCAACAGCTACGGCGGTACCGAAGCGCACGGCACGACCGCTTTCGCCAAGGACTACAGCCACCCCGGCGTGGCGGTGGTCGCCTCTTCCGGTGACTCCGGCTACACCGTCCCGACCGTCCCGGCCGCATACTCCAGCGTCATCGCGGTGGGGGGCACCTCGCTCACCCGTGCCGACAACGACCGCGGCTGGCAGGAGTCCGCCTGGGCCGGGTCGGGCAGCGGCTGCTCGGCCTGGGTCGACAAGCCGGCCTGGCAGCAGGACACCGACTGCCCCGGCCGCACGATCGCGGACGTGTCCGCCGTCGCCGACCCCGACACCGGCCTCGCCGTCTACGTCACCTCCGTGCCCCGGGGCAGCGGTGGCTGGACGGTCGTGGGAGGCACCAGTGCCTCGGCGCCGTTCTTGGCCGGAGTCATCGCACTCGCCGGCGACCCCGCCGCCTTCCCCGACGCCTGGCGCCTGTACTCCGCCGGTGCGGCGGGCCTCAACGACGTGGCGGCCGGCTCCAACGGCACCTGCGACGGCGACTACCTCTGCACAGCGGTTCCGGGCTACGACGCCCCCACCGGCAACGGCACCCCGAACGGACTGTCGGCGTTCCAACGGTGAGAGCCGCAGATCACTGAATGCAGAAAGTGCTGGCCGGGATCGCTCCCGACCAGCACTTTCGTTGGTGAGGGGCCGCGGCGTAGCGCGCCTCCGCGGTGTCGTCCTGAGCCGGCACCGCGTCGGTACAAGGGATCGTCGCTGCGGGCACCGGCGCGAGCAGCCGGCGGCTCACCGAGCAACAGTGCCGGTGTTCCCGTGTGCGGCGGGAACAGCAGGTGCGGCCGGCACTGTTGCACCGGCCGAGGGGCCGGCGTCGCGCGGGCGGGGAAGACGGAGACCGA
>NZ_JBIWOA010000063.1:0-39769 GCF_044767525.1 Streptomyces sp. NPDC101234
TCGCCTGGTCCGGCCCCCTGGCCCCCCGCGGGCCGCGCGGGTGGGGGGGGGGGGTGGGGCCGGCGGGGGGGGCCCTGGCCCGCGGGTTGGCCCCGGGCCCCGGGGCGGCTCCCGCGGGCCCGGGGGGGGGGTGGTTCCAGGCGCCCGGGGGGGCGCCCCCGGGGGCGGGGCCCCGCCCCTCGGGCATGCGCCTACTTCTGCATGCGCCTACTTCTTCTTCGCGCCGCGCTTCTCGCGGACCCGCACGGAGATATGGATCGGCGTGCCCTCGAAGCCGAACTCCTCGCGCAGCCGGCGCTCGATGAAGCGGCGGTAGCCGGCCTCGATGAAGCCGGAGGCGAAGAGGACGAACCGCGGCGGCTTGGTGCCGGCCTGGGTGCCGAACAGGATGCGCGGCTGCTTGCCGCCCCGGACCGGGTGCGGGTGGGCCGAGACCAGCTCGCCGAGGAAGGCGTTGAGGCGGCCGGTGGGGACTCGGGTCTCCCAGCCGGCCAGGGCGGTCTCGATGGCGGGGACCAGCTTCTCCATGTGCCGGCCGGTGTACGCGGAGACATTGACCCGGGGCGCCCAGGCGACCTGGCCGAACTCGGTCTCGATCTCCCGTTCCAGGTAGTAGCGGCGCTCCTCGTCGAGGGTGTCCCACTTGTTGTAGGCGATGACCATGGCGCGGCCCGCCTCGACGGCCATGGTGACGATCCGCTGGTCCTGGACCGAGATGGACTCGGAGGCGTCGATCAGGATGACGGCCACCTCGGCCTTCTCGACGGCGGCCGCGGTGCGCAGCGAGGCGTAGTAGTCGGCGCCCTGCTGGAGGTGGACGCGCTTGCGGATGCCCGCCGTGTCGACGAACTTCCAGGTGATGCCGCCGAGTTCGATCAGCTCGTCGACCGGGTCGCGGGTGGTGCCGGCGATTTCGTTGACGACGACCCGCTCCTCGCCCGCCACCTTGTTGAGGAGGGAGGACTTGCCGACGTTCGGGCGGCCGATGAGGGCGATCCGGCGCGGGCCGCCGATCCCGGTGCCGCCGAAGGTCTGCGCGGGTGCGTCGGGCAGGGCCTCCAGGACGGCGTCGAGCATGTCGCCGGTGCCGCGGCCGTGCAGGGCGGAGACGGGGTGCGGCTCGCCGAGGCCGAGGGACCACAGGTAGGAGGCGTCGGCCTCGCCGCTGGGGCCGTCGACCTTGTTGGCGGCCAGCACGACGGGCTTGCCGGCCTTGCGCAGCAGTCGTACGACCGCCTCGTCGGTGTCGGTGGCGCCGACCTTGGCGTCGACGACGAAGACGACCGCGTCGGCCGCCTCGATCGCGTACTCGGCCTGGGCGGCCACGGAGGCGTCGATACCGAGGACGTCCTGCTCCCAGCCGCCGGTGTCGACGACCTTGAAGCGGCGGCCGGCCCACTCGGCCTCGTAGGTCACGCGGTCGCGGGTGACGCCGGGCTTGTCCTCGACGACGGCCTCGCGGCGGCCGATGATGCGGTTGACCAGAGTCGACTTGCCGACGTTCGGGCGGCCGACGACGGCGAGGACGGGCAGCGGGCCGTGACCGGCCTCCTCGATGGCGCCCTCGACATCCTCGATGTCGAAGCCCTCTTCCGCGGCGAGCTCCATGAACTCCGTGTACTCGGCGTCGCCGAGCGCCCCGTGGTCGTACTCGTGCTCAGCCGAGTCGCCGGGCTGGCTGTGGTCGTTCATGAAGTCCGTACCTCGTCGTTCATCGTGGTGATCGGTGGATCGGCCGCATACCGGGCAGATCCACTACTTAGTGTCGCCTAGCGTCCGGTCAGACGCCTGGCGTTTTCCAGGTGGCCGGCGAGCTGCTTCTGGATGCGCTCGGTGGCCTCGTCCAGGGCCTTGCGGGTGCGTCGGCCGCTGCCGTCGCCCGCCTCGAAGGGGTCGCCGAAGACGACGTCGACGCGGGAGCGCAGCGGGGGCAGCCCCTTTATCAACCGTCCCTGCCGCTCGGAGCTTCCCAGCACGGCCACCGGGACGATCGGCGCCCCGGAACGGACCGCGAAGTAGGCCAGTCCGGCGCGCAGCGCGGCGAAGTCGCCGTCGCCCCTGCTGCCCTCGGGGAAGATGCCGAGCACTCCCCCGGCGTCCAGGACGCCGAGCGCCCGGGTGACAGCCGTGCGGTCGGTGGAATGGCGGTCCACCTTCAGCTGGCCGATCCCGGTCAGGAACGGGTCGAGCGGCCCGACGAACGCCTCCTTCTTGATGAGGAAGTGCGTCGGCCGGGGCGACACGCCCATGACCATCGGGCCGTCGATGTTGTGCGAGTGGTTCACGGCGAGGATCGCCGGACCGTGCGCGGGCACCTTCCAGGAACCGAGCACGCGCGGCTTCCACAGCCCGTACATCAGGCCGACCCCGATGCGCCGGCCGGTCTCGGCGCCCCGCTGCGACGGAAGGCTCACTTCCCGGCCCGCTTCTCCTCGACGAGGGTGACGACGCACTCGATGACCTGGGCCAGCGTCAGCTCGGTGGTGTCCACCTCGACCGCGTCGTCCGCCTTGGCGAGCGGCGAGGTCTTGCGGGAGGAGTCGGCCGCGTCCCGCTTGATCAGGGCCTCGCGGGTGGCGTTGACGTCGGCCCCCTTGAGCTCACCGCTGCGCCGGGCGGCGCGGGCCTCGGCGGAGGCGGTGAGGAAGACCTTGAGGTCGGCGTCGGGCAGCACGGTCGTACCGATGTCCCGGCCCTCGACGACGATGCCGGCCTGGGCCGAGGTGGCCAGCGAGCGCTGGAGCTCGGTGATCCGGGCCCGCACCTCCGGTACCGCGCTGACGGCGCTGACCGCGGAGGAGACCTCCTGGGTGCGGATCGGACCGGACACGTCGGTGCCGTCGACGGTGATCGTCGGGTTGGCCGGGTCGGTGCCGGAGACGATCTCGGGCTTGCCGGCCGCGGCGGCGATCTCGGACGGGTCGGCGATGTCGATCCCGTTGGTCACCATCCACCAGGTGATCGCCCGGTACTGGGCGCCGGTGTCCAGGTAGCTCAGGCCCAGCTGCGCGGCGACGGCCTTGGAGGTGCTCGACTTGCCGGTGCCGGCGGGGCCGTCGATGGCGACAATCACGGGCTGGGCGGCGCCGTTTTCCACGGGGGGACACCTTCCGGGTACGGGGTGGTGGGTGGTGTGCGGGACGCCGTCGCGCCCCGCACAAGGTTACCGGCCCCCGGGACCGCCGGATTCAGCGCTCTTGCCGCAGCGCCCAGCCCCGCTCCCGCAGCGCCGCCGTCAGTACCGGCACCGCCTTCGGCTCCACCCACAGCTGGACGTGACCGGCCTGCTGTCCGGTCGCGTGCTCGATGCGCACGTCCTCGATGTTGACCCCGACCGCGCCGGCGTCCGCGAAGATCCGGGCCAGCTGGCCGGGCTGGTCGTCGATGAGCACCGCCACGACCTCGTACGCCCGCGGCGCCGACCCGTGCTTGCCGGGCACCCGGACCTGACCGGCGTTGCCGCGCCGCAGCACGTCCGCGATACCGGCCCCGCCCTCGGCCCTCTTGTCCTCGTCCGAGGACTGCAGGGCGCGCAGCGCGCCGACCGTCTCGTCGAGGTCGGCGGAGACGTCCGCGAGCAGGTCGGCGACCGGTCCGGGGTTCGCGGAGAGGATGTCGATCCACATCCCGGGGTCGGAGGCGGCGATCCGGGTGACGTCCCGGATGCCCTGCCCGCACAGTCGTACGGCGGCCTCCTCGGCGTGCTCCAGGCGGGCGGCGACCATGCTGGAGACCAGGTGGGGCATGTGGGAGACCAGGGCCACGGCACGGTCGTGGGCGTCGGCGTCCATGACTACCGGGACGGCCCGGCAGTGCGAGACCAGCTCCAGGGCGAGGTTCAGCACCTCGGTGTCGGTGTCCCGGGTCGGGGTGAGCACCCAGGGGCGGCCCTCGAAGAGGTCGGCGGTGGCCGCCAGCGGCCCGGACTTCTCCCGGCCGGACATGGGGTGCGTGCCGATGTACGACGACAGGTCCAGGCCCCGCGCCTCCAGCTCGCGGCGCGGGCCGCCCTTGACGCTGGCCACGTCGGCGTAGCCGCGCGCCAGGCCCCTGCTCATCGCGTCCGCGAGGACGGTGGCCACATGGGCGGGCGGGGCGGCGACTAGTGCCAGGTCGACCGGGCCCTCGGGCGCCTCGTCGGTGCCGGCGCCGAGCGCGGCCGCGGTACGGGCCTGCTCCGGGTCGTGGTCGGCGAGGTGGACGACGACGCCGCGCTGGGAGAGGGCGAGCGCGGCCGACGTACCGATGAGGCCGGTACCGATGACGAGCGCGGTCCTCACTGGGCGATGTCCTTGCGCAGGGCTGCCGCGGCGCCCAGGTAGACGTGGCTGATCTCGGCCCGGGGCCGGTCCGACTCGATGTGCGCGAGGATCCGGACCACCCGGGGCATGGCGCCCTCGATGTCCAGTTCCTGGGCGCAGATCAGCGGTACGTCGACGATGCCGAGCCCCCGCGCGGCGGCCGCCGGGAAGTCGCTGTGCAGATCGGGCGTGGCCGTGAACCAGATGCTGATCAGGTCGTCGGCGGTCAGGTCGTTCCGCTCCAGGACGGCGGTGAGCAATGCTCCGACCTGCTCGTCCATGTGACCGGCCTCGTCCCGCTCCAGCTGGACGGCCCCTCGGACCGCTCGTACCGCCACGGCGCTGCTCCTGTTCTGACGTCGGCCTCTTCGCCCGTCCAGCCTAGTCAGCCCGGACCCGGCGCCGCGCACGGCGCCCGCCCGCTGAGACGGCGCCTCACCGGGGCTGCCGCCGGGCGCGGGCGGACCTGGCGAGCGTCTCCAGGAACGGGCCCACGGAGCCGCCGCCGCGGCCGTGGCTCATCGCGCCGATCAGCGTGGGCAGGTGCCCGGCGCGTCTGCCGTCCTGCCCGTCTTCGCCGTGCCGGCCCAGGAGGCTGCCGAGCATGCCTTCGAGGTCACTGCCTTCCATGACGATGCCTTTCGGACGCCGCGAGTGCACCCCGTCGCCAATGTCACCCGAATTACCCCATTCCGCTACTTGGGGTGAAACACGCCTGTACGACGCTTTACGCCTGACCCGCTCGTCCGCTCTGATGGCAGCCAGACCCGCCTCGGGGGAGGTCCGCCATGAAACGTCCCGGTCCCTTGCTGACCCTCCTCGCGGGTCTGCTGCTCGGCCTGCTCACCCTGGCGCTCGACTCGACGGCGGGGACGAGGACCGCCTCGTCGTCGTACCAGGGGCGGTCACCGAGTCCGGCGCCGACGAGCAGCACGGCGTCCCCGGCCCCGTCGCCGTCACCGGCGCCGCGTTGAACGGCACGCCGCAGGACGACAGCAGCATCCGCGGGGCCGCCGACCTGGACGGCGGCCGACGGTGAACCCGGTCCTCCCCTGGCATCCGGCCGTGACCCGAGGGAGCCGACCATGACCGTCGACCCGAACGCCGCCACCCAGAGCTGGCCGCCCGAGCCGAACGACCGCCGCCCGCACCCCGCCCGCTATCTCGTCCCCGTCCTGGTGGCCAGCGCGGTCGCGGTCGCCCTCGGCGTGTACGGCAGGGTCCACCACCCGACCGGAGCCGTCTTCGGCCTCGGCGCCTTCAGCAGCACGTTCGCGGGGAAGACGTGGCTGGCCTCGGTCGCGTTCTTCTTCGCGCTCGTCCAGCTGGTCTCGGCGCTGATGCTGTACGGCAGGCTGCCGGGACCGCGCTGGTCCTCGGGCCTGCACCGCTGGTCGGGGCGGATCGCCTTCCTGGTCGCCGTCCCCGTGGCGGTGCACTGTCTGTACGCGTTGGGCTATCAGACGTACGAAACACGCGTTTTGTGGCACTCCATCCTGGGTTGCTTCTTCTTCGGTGTTTTCAGTGCCAAGATGCTGCTGCTCCGCTGGGAGCGACTCCCTGGCTGGCTGCTGCCGATCGTCGGTGGGCTGGTGTTCGCCGTGCTCACACTCGTCTGGCTGACGTCCGCATTCTGGTTCTTCCGCACGTTCGGAGTGACGACATGACCGACGGCTCCACTCGGCGCACCATGCTCACGACGGGTACCGCGGCGCTCGCCGCGACCTGCTTGGGCTGCGGCAACAACAAGAGCAGCAGCTCCTCCAGCTCGACCGAGACGCCCACCGCGTCCGAATCGGCCACCGCGTCCGAATCGGCCACCGCGTCCGAGTCGGCCACCGCCGGATCGTCCGCCTCCGGGCCGGCGAACTCGGCGACCGGGACGGTGCTGGCGCAGACGAGTGAGATCCCGGAGGGCGGCGGCATGATCTTCAAGGAGGAGAAGGTCGTGGTGACGCAGCCGAAGGCGGGCGAGTTCAAGGCCTTCTCGGCGATCTGCACCCACATGGGCTGCACGGTGAGCAAGGTGGCGGACGGCACCATCGACTGCCCCTGTCACGGCAGCAAGTTCGACATCACGGACGGCGCCGTCGCCCACGGCCCGGCGACGAAACCACTGCCGCCGAAGTCCATCACCGTGAGCGGAAATTCGATCACCCTGACGTGAGCCGCCGCGTACGCTCCCGGGCATGCAGCCCGAGGACCTGGTACGCGACCACACGATCTACGCCTGTGTCATGGGGTCACGCGCCTTCGGTCTGGCCACAGAGGACAGTGACACCGACCGCCGGGGCGTGTTCCTCGCCCCCACTCCCCTGTTCTGGCGTTTCGAGAGGCCGCCGACCCATGTCGAGGGGCCGGGCGAGGAGCGGTTCTCCTGGGAGCTGGAGCGGTTCTGCGAGCTGGCGCTGCGCGGCAACCCGAACGTCCTGGAATGTCTGCACTCGCCCCTGGTCGAGCATCTCGACGACATGGGCCGCGAGCTGCTCTCGCTGCGCGGCGCCTTTCTCTCCCGGCAGGTGTACGGCACCTTCACCCGCTACGCCCTCGGCCAGCGCAGGAAGCTGGACGCCGACATCCGTACGCACGGCGCCCCGCGCTGGAAGCACGCGATGCATCTGCTGCGGCTGCTGACGAGCGCCCGTGATCTGCTGCGCACCGGTGAGCTGACGATCGACGTCGGCGACCGGCGCGCGGAGTTTCTCGCGGTGAAGCGGGGCGAGGTCTCCTGGGCGGAGATCGAGTCCCGGATGGCCCGGCTCGGCGAGGAGACCGACGCGGCGCTCCGCGGCAGCCCGCTCCCGCCGGAACCGGACCACGCGCGCGTGGCGGACTTCCTGTTCCGGGTCCGCCGCGCGTCAGCCCTGGAGGCGGGCCCGGACCACGAGGTCGTGCAGGGCGTCGTACGCGGCGGGGGCCTCGGGCAGCGCTGAGGTGTTCTGCGCCTCGTCGAGCAGGATGTGCAGCCGCTCCACGTCGGCCGCCACGCGCGCGTGCTCGACACCGGCCCTGCCGTGCTCCCGCTCGGCCTTGGCGGCGATCAGCTCGGGCAGGTAGGCGGGCGCCTCGGCGATCTCGCCCGCCAGGGTGGGCAGATGGGCCTGCACCTCACCGCTGCGCATCAGCTGGATGCCGGTGAGCAGCACCCGGAACGTGTAGAGCAGCGGTTTGAGTTCGTCGGTCTTCTCGAACAGCCGCCACTGGGTGACCGCGAAGCCCCGGTAGTGGTGGGCGTGGTTGCTGGTGAGCACGCCCGGGGCGAGCGCGGCCAGTTCGCGGTGCGTGTCGCCGGTGTGCGCGACGAGCGGCGACAGGAGCTGCTCCAGCACATAGCCGTTGCGGCGCAGCATCAGCCGGACGAACTTGCGCAGGTCGTGGGTGACCAGGTCCATCTCGACGCCGTAGTGCACCCAGATCCGCGAGCGGGTCTCCTCCGGCTCCCGCAGCCCGACCAGGTCGGCGGCGGGCAGCAGATGGACGCCTCGCAGGTCCACGTCGGAGTCGCGGGACGGGAAGCCGTACAGGTGCGCCCCGGAGACGGTCGCGAACAGCAGGGGGTCGGGCTGTTCCTCGACTATGGGCGTCAGGTCGATGTCCAGGTCGTCGATCATGAGATCAAGCGTCCCAGAGCGCCCCCAGGGTCATCAGGTCGCCCCGGTACTCGATCCGGTCGGCCCACTCGGCCGGCCAGGCGTCCTCGCCCAGCCAGGCTCCCGCGAAGGCCCCGGTCAGGCAGGCGATGGAGTCCGAGTCGCCGGAGGAGCAGGCGGCCCGGCGCAGGGCGAGCAGGGGCTCGTCGGGGAAGAGCAGGAAGCACAGCAGACCGGTCGCCAGGGCCTCCTCGGCGATCCAGCCGGCACCGGTGGCCAGACAGGGGTCGGCCTCCGGGGAGGCGGTCCGCACGGCGTCCCGGAGGCGGTCGAGGATCTCCAGGCACTCGTCCCAGCCGCGCGCGATGAAGTGCTCGGGGTCAGGATCGTGGCTGCGGGTCCACAGGTCGCCGAGCCAGGTGTGGTGGTAGCGGGTGCGGTTCTCGACGGCGTACGCCCGCAGCCGGCCGACCAGCTCCGCCGGTTCGACCCCCTGCGCGAGCAGCCGTACGGCACGCGCGGTGAGGTCGGAGGCGGCCAGGGCGGTGGGGTGGCCGTGAGTGAGGGCGGACTGCAACTGAGCGGCGCCGGCGCGCTGTTCGTCGCTCAGACCGGGGGCGAGTCCGACCGGCGCGACGCGCATGTTGGCTCCGCACCCCTTGGAGTCGATCTGGCTGGCGTCCTGCCAGACCCGGCCCTCCTCCTTCAGCAGGTCGCAGGCCCGCAGGCAGGTGCGGCCCGGCGCCCGGTTGTTCTCGGGCGACTGGTACCAGTCCACGAACTCCTCGCGCAGCGGCCGCGCCAGCCGCTTGGGCGCGAGCACTCCCCGGTCCATGGCGGTCCGCAGTCCGCGCCCGACCGCGATCGTCATCTGTGTGTCGTCGGAGACGAAGGCACGCGCGGGCAGTTCCATCTCCCGCCACGGCCCGCACTTGGCGAGGATGCCGGGCACGTCGTTGAACTCGGCAGGGAAGCCGAGCGCGTCCCCGAGGGCGAGTCCGATCAGGGATCCGGTGGCGGCGCGCTTCTGCACGGTGGTCGCGGTCATGCGGGGCGTCCTTCCCGGGACGGGCGGAGCAGGGGCGGGTGGAGCGCGGTGGCGGTGCCCGCGCGGTAGAGGGCGGCGGGTTTGCCGCGGCCGCCGGTCAGCCGGGCGGCGCCGGGGACGGGTTCGACGAAGCCGGGCGTGGCGAGCACCTTGCGGCGGAAGTTGGGGCGGTCCAGCTCGACGCCCCACACGGTCTCGTAGACGTTCTGCAGCTCGCCGAGGGTGAACTCGGGCGGGCAGAAGGCGGTGGCGAGACAGCTGTACTCCAGCTGCGCGCCCACGCGGTCGTGCGCGTCGGCCAGGATCCCGTCGTGGTCGAAGGCGAGCGGCCGGGCCTGGTCGTACGGCAGCCAGCGCGCCTGGGCCGCGTCGCCGCCGCCGTGCGGCTCGGGCGGGTCGGGCAGCAGCGCGGTGAAGGCGACGGACACGACCCGCATCCTGGGGTCGCGGTCCGGGTCGCTGTAGGTGCGCAGCTGCTCCAGATGCAGCCCCGACACGTCCGACAGACCGGTCTCCTCGGCGAGTTCACGCCGGGCCGCCGTCTCGGCCGACTCCCGGGGCAGCACGAAGCCGCCCGGCAGCGCCCACCGGCCGGCGAACGGCTCCTGTCCGCGCTCCACGAGCAGCACGTGCAGGGCCCCCGCGCGGAGGGTGAGGACGGCGAGGTCGACGGTGACGGCGAAGGGTTCGAAGGCGTACTTGTCGTAGCCCTGCATGTGCCCGTCCACCCCCTTGATGATCGAACGGACTAATAGTCGTTACGACTATAAAGAGTGTGCGGGTCACCGCGCAAGCCCTGACCCCGAGGCCGCCGGCGGCCACTGGGGCTCCTTTCGCGGGAACGACGGCGGCCGGTCCCGGAGCACCCGGAACCGGCCGTCAGAAAGCCGCACAAGCCTCTTTACGGGGTTTACAGGTCTTAGAGGTCGACTTCCTTCATCAGCATCCCGACCTCGGTGTTGGACAGCCGGCGCAGCCAGCCCGACTTCTGGTCGCCGAGGGTGATCGGGCCGAAGGCGACCCGCACCAGCTTGTCGACCGGGAAGCCGGCCTCCGCCAGCATGCGGCGGACGATGTGCTTGCGGCCCTCGTGCAGGGTCACCTCGACGAGGTAGTTCTTGCCGGTCTGCTCGACGACCCGGAAGTGGTCCGCGCGCGCGTACCCGTCCTCCAGCTGGATGCCGTCCTTGAGCTTCTTGCCCAGGTCGCGCGGGATCGGGCCCACGATGTGCGCGAGGTAGGTCTTCTTCACGCCGTACTTGGGGTGGGTCAGCCGGTGCGCCAGCTCGCCGTGGTTGGTGAGCAGGATGACGCCCTCGGTCTCGGTGTCCAGACGCCCCACGTGGAAGAGCCGGGTCTCCCGGTTGGTGACGTAGTCGCCGAGGGACTGCCGCCCGTCCGGGTCCTCCATGGTGGAGACCACACCGGCCGGCTTGTTCAGCGAGAAGAACTGGTACGACTGCGTGGCGACGGTCAGCCCGTCGACGCGGACCTCGTCCTTCTCCGGGTCGACCCGCTTGCCCTGCTCCAGGACGATCTCGCCGTTGACCTCGACCCTGGCCTGCTCGATCAGCTCCTCGCAGGCGCGCCGGGAGCCGTAGCCCGCGCGGGCGAGGATCTTCTGCAGCCGCTCGCCCTCCTGCTCGGCGCCCGGGAAGGTCTTGGGGAGCTTCACGTCCTTCTTGCCCGCGTACCGCTCGCGGTTGCGCTCCTCGGCGCGGGCGTCGTACTCACGGGAACTCGCCGGAGCCGTACGGCCGCGCCCGGTGCCCTGGCCCTGCCGGGGCCCGCCCTTGGCGCCGCCGCGCGCCGAGGCGCCACGACCCGACTTCGGACCGTCCTGGGTGGCGCCCGGGCCTACGTCGTAACGCCGCTCCTCCGGGCGCGGCTTCTTCGGCCGGCCGGCGCCGCCCTGCTTGTCGTCGCGGGCGTTGCCGGCGCCGCGGTAGTTGCCGCGCCCACCGCTGCTCCCGCCGCGGCCGCCGCTGTTGCCACCACGGCTCCCGCCGTTGTTTCCGCTGCTGTTCCTGCCGCTGCTGCTTCGCATCAAATTTCCGTCTAGTCGTCTGCGTCGTCTGCGCCCGGAGCATCGGGTGCGTCCGGATCGAACGACGGCACGCCCTCCTGGGTCTCGGCCTCGATCGCCTCAGCCTCCGGGAGGAAGGGCGCGAGCTCCGGGAGCTCGTCCAGGCCGCGCAGGCCCATCCGCTCCAGGAAGTAGTTCGTCGTCCTGTACAGGATCGCACCTGTTTCGGGTTCCGCGCCCGCCTCCTCGACCAGACCGCGCTGCAGCAGGGTGCGCATCACACCGTCGCAGTTGACTCCGCGGACGACCGAGACCCGGCTGCGGCTCACCGGCTGGCGGTACGCGACGACCGCGAGGGTCTCCAGCGCGGCCTGGGTGAGCCGGGCGGTCTGGCCCTCCAGCACCAGCCGTTCGACGGCGGGCGCGAACTCGGCGCGGGTGTAGAAACGCCAGCCGCCGGCGACGAACCGCAGCTCGAAGCCGCGGCCCTGCGCGGTGTACTCGTCGGCGAGGGCCCGCAGCGCCTTGGTGATCGTCTGCTTCGGCCGCTCCAGGATCTTGGCCAGGTGCTCGGCGGTGGCGGGCTCGTCCACGACCATGAGGACCGCCTCCAGGGCCGGCTTGAGGTCGAGTTCGGCGACCGGGCGCAGCCCGGCCGGCAGCTCCGTGGTGTTCTCGCTCACGCCTTCTCCTCCTTGGCCGGCTCGGGGGGTCGGTCGAACTCGTCGGTCACCATCGGCCGGGTCCCGTCGTCCCCGCCGGTCCAGCGCACGATCAGGTCGCCGAGCGCGATCTCCTGGTCCAGGGCGACGGCCTTCTCGCGGTACAGCTCCAGCAGGGCCAGGAACCGGGCCACGACGGTGAGCGTGTCGTCGGTGTCCTGGACGAGCACCTGGAAGCTGGCCTCGCCCAGCTCGCGCAGCCGCGCCACCACGATCCCGGCCTGCTCCTGCACGCTGACCAGCGGGGCATGGATGTGGTCGACGTACACCTGCGGCTTGGGCCTGGGCTGCATCGCCTTGACCGCGAGCCTGGCGAACCCTTCCGGCCCGATGCTGATGACGACCTCGGGCAGCAGCTCGGCGAGGTGCGGTTCCAGGCCGACGGTACGCGGCCAGCGGCGGGCCTCGTCGTCCAGGCGCCGGTTGAAGATGTCGGCGATCTGTTTGTACGCGCGGTACTGCAGCAGCCGCGCGAAGAGGAGGTCACGGGCTTCGAGGAGCGCCAGGTCGGCCTCGTCCTCGACCTCGGCGGCGGGCAGCAGCCGGGCGGCCTTCAGGTCGAGCAGCGTGGCGGCCACGACGAGGAACTCGGTCGTCTGGTCCAGGTCCCAGTCCGGCCCCATCGCCCGGATGTGCGCCATGAACTCGTCGGTGACCTTGGAGAGGGCGACCTCGGTGACGTCCAGCTTGTGCTTGGAGATCAGCTGGAGGAGGAGGTCGAAGGGTCCCTCGAAGTTGGCGAGACGGACCTTGAAGACACCGTCGGGGACGGGTTCGGGTTCAGCTTCCGTGGCCTGGACGGGAGCTTCGGCTGCCGTGTCGGGAGCCGCCCCGGGCCCGGATTCCGGCTCGGGTGCGGGTTCCGGCTCCGGCTCCGGTGCGGCGACCTCGGGCTCCGGCTCCGCGGCCACTTCGGGCGGCACCGCCCCCGGTCCCCGCCCCAGCGCACGCCGACGGCCGCCGGAGGCACCGGAGTGGGGGGCGTCGGTCGAGGTCATGGCCCCCGCAGGCTACCTCTACCGGCCGCGCAGCCGTCGTACGAGGATGCTCGCGTCTCCCCGGGACTCCAGGTCCGCCAGCACCACGGCGACCGCCTCGCGGACGATCCGGCCCCGGTCGACGGCCAGTCCGTGCTCGCCACGGAGCACGAGGCGCGCGTGCTCCAGGTCCATCAGCTCCTCGGCGGAGACATAGACGGTGATCTTCTCGTCGTGCCGTTCGCGTCCGCTGGGCCGGCGGGCGGGTGCCCGGCCGCCGCGCTTGCGGGGCTGCCCGTCGGCGGCGGACCCGGCAGAACCTTCCTGCGCGGCCTGCTGCCGTGCGGACCGCTGGGCCGACGGCGCGACCGTGGCGGACTGCACGGCGCGGTTGCGGGACTCACCGGCGTCGGCCGGTTCGGCGTCCGCCGCCACGTGCTCCGCGCCCTCCCCGTCGCCGCCCTGCACGGGCACCGCGTGCGGCGCGTCCTCCGCGGCCTCGGCCGCCGTGCCGTCGTTCTCCCCCGCGGGAGTCGCGGGAGCCGGCACCCGGGCCTCGCCGTTGGCCGGGCGCCTGGGGGTGGACGGCTGCAGCGCCATCCCCCCGGTCGTACGGAACAGTTCGTCGGCCCCGGGCAGACTCACTCGGCGTGACACCGGGCGAGCACCTCCCTGGCGAGCTGGCGATAGGCGGCGGCACCGACGGAGTTGGAGGCGTACGTGGTGATCGGCTCACCGGCGACCGTGGTCTCCGGGAAGCGGACCGTGCGGCCGATGACCGTGTGGTAGACGTGGTCGTCGAACGCCTCGACGACACGCGCGAGCACCTCACGGCTGTGCACGGTGCGGGAGTCGTACATGGTGGCGAGGATGCCGTCGAGCTCCAGCTCCGGGTTGAGCCGCTCCTGGACCTTCTCGATGGTCTCGGTCAGCAGGGCGACACCACGCAGGGCGAAGAACTCGCACTCCAGCGGCACGATCACCTTGTGGGCGGCGGTCAGCGCGTTGACCGTGAGCAGGCCGAGCGAGGGCTGGCAGTCGATCACGATGTAGTCGTAGTCGTCCATCAGCGGCTTGAGCGCCCGCTGGAGCGTCGACTCGCGGGCGACCTCGGAGACCAGCTGGACCTCGGCGGCCGACAGGTCGATGTTGGAGGGCAGCAGGTCCATGTTGGGGACCGCGGTTTTCAGGAGGACCTCGTCGGCCGACATGCCCCGCTCCATGAGCAGGTTGTAGACGGTGAGGTCGAGCTCCATCGGGTTGACACCGAGACCCACCGACAGCGCGCCCTGCGGGTCGAAGTCCACGAGCAGTACACGCCGGCCGTACTCCGCGAGCGCGGCACCCAGGTTGATGGTCGACGTCGTCTTGCCGACGCCGCCCTTCTGGTTGCACATCGCGATGATCTTCGCGGGGCCGTGGTCGGTCAGCGGGCCCGGGATCGGGAAGTACGGCAGCGGGCGTCCGGTCGGGCCGACGCGCTCACGGCGCTGTCGGGCCGCGTCGGGCGCGAGCGTGGCCGCGTACTCGGGATCCGGCTCGTACTCGGCGTCGGGGTCGTAGAAGTGCCCGTCGGGCAGTTCGTCGTAGACGGCGAATTGGTTGTGGGGCGCGCCACTTCCGTCGCCGGCCATGGCGTTCACGTGATGGCCATCCATGCTCTGGTGTGCTGTCCGCGTGGTCAGCGGAGTCCGGGCTGCTGTGAAGGTGCGCACCGCGACGGAGCCGACAGCCTCGAACCCCGCGGGACCCTGGTCCCGTACCGGCATTCCTGGTTGACCACCCCCGGGAGAAAATGTCGACTCATTCACAAGTCGTCTTACCTCCTTGGTGACCAGGAAACTTCTAGACAGGTCAGCGTGGCACCATGCCGACGGTTGGCGACTCTATGGCGTGTCGGGCGTCCGCAGCAACACAATCCGCCGGACCCGGCAGGATGTGTCGGCAATGAAACATCCCTCTGTCAAGGGCGTACGGCCGTCGCACGGCAGGTTTCGCCGGTGTGCGAATCGGTCGAAGGGTTACGTTCGAGGCGAGTTGACCGAGAGTCGCAAAGTGACCATACACACATCTGGCCGGACCTTGTCGGGCAAGGTCCGGCCGGACGTACGCGATTGACGCGGCTTGTTGACGTATCGCCTTTACGAAAAGGTGACTTAACTCAGCCGATCAGCGTGTCGAGGTCCACGTGCTCCAGGCCGTGCGCCTCGGCGACCTCCTTGTAAACGACCTTGCCGTCATGGGTGTTGAGGCCCTTGGCGAGCGCGGCGTCGCGGCGCAGCGCCTCCGCCCAGCCGTTGTTCGCGAGCGACACGATGTACGGCAGCGTGGCGTTGGTGAGCGCGTAGGTGGAGGTGTTGGGGACCGCGCCGGGCATGTTGGCGACGCAGTAGAAGACCGACTCGTGGACCTTGAAGGTCGGCTCGGCGTGGGTGGTGGGGCGGGAGTCCTCGAAGCAGCCGCCCTGGTCGATCGCGATGTCGACAAGGACACTTCCCTGCTTCATGCGGGAGACCAGCTCGTTGGTGACGAGCTTCGGGGCCTTGGCGCCGGGGATCAGCACCGCACCGACGACGAGGTCGGCCTCCAGGCAGGCCTTCTCCAGCTCGAAGGCGTTGGAGACGACCGTCTGGATCTTGGTGCCGAAGACCTTGTCGGCCTCCTTGAGCTTGTTGATGTCCTTGTCGAGCAGGGTCACGTGGAAGCCCATGCCGATGGCGATCTGGGCGGCGTTCCAGCCGGAGACGCCACCGCCGATGACCACGGCCTTGGCGGCCAGCACACCCGGGACACCGCCGGGCAGCACACCGCGGCCGCCGTTGGCGCGCATCAGGTGGTAGGCGCCGACCTGCGGGGCGAGCCGGCCCGCGACCTCGGACATCGGGGCGAGCAGCGGGAGCGCGCGGTTCGGGAGCTCGACCGTCTCGTAGGCGATGGCCGTGGTGCCGGACTCCAGGAGGGCGTCGGTGCACTCCTTGGAGGCGGCCAGGTGCAGGTAGGTGAAGAGGGTCTGGTCCTTGCGGAGCCGGTGGTACTCCTCCGCGATGGGCTCCTTGACCTTGAGCAGCAGGTCGGCGGTGGCCCACACCTCGTCGGCGGTGTCCAGGATGGTGGCACCGGCGGAGATGTACTCGCCGTCCGGGATCGACGAGCCCTCACCGGCGCCACGCTCGATGACGACCTGGTGGCCGTTACGCACCAGCTCGTGCACACCGGCGGGGGTGATGGCCACCCGGAACTCGTTGTTCTTGACCTCGCGGGGGATGCCGACCTTCACGTCGATCACGGTCCTTGGCTCAGAGGGTGTGGGGGCACAGCTGCACATTCCCGGCATACGGGGTACACCAGGAGACACCGCAGGAGAACCGGCGGCAGAGCCAGTTTAATTAAGGCGTTCCGCGTGTCTAGCCTTTCATTGCATCAATCTTCGTCGGATGCACTACGGATTTCGCAGGCGTTAGCTCCGTGTTCCGGGTCGGAGTCAGGGGCAGACGGCTCCTGGGCCTCCTCACCCAGCATGCGCTCGGCGGCCGAACGGTGCAGGCTCGCGGCGGTGGAGTCGCCGAGGCGCTCCAGCGTGTCGGCGAGGCGCAGCTGCAGTGCGGCCTGCAGTCGTGCGTCGTCGGCGCGGCGCGCCCACTCCACCGCCTCCTGGCAGGTGCGCAGCGATTCCTCGGGACGCCCGGCGTACTCCTGGACCCGCGCCAGCTCGCTCAACGCCCTTGCCTGCGCGGCCACATCACCGTTCTTGCGGTGGCCGGAAACAGCCGCCCGCCAGGCCCTGAGCGCCTCGCCGTAGCGGCCCGCGTAGGTGTGCGCGCCGGCGATACGGCCGTAGAGCCGGGCGGCCTCGGCGCGCTCGTCGCGGGCCAGTCGCTGGGCGAGGGCGCGGCCGAACCAGTCGGCGGCCCGGTCGTAGTCCCCCAGCTCCAGGTGCGCGCCACCTACGGATTCCATTGCGCGCCCGGTCGCGTACGGGTCATTTGCTCTGCGTCCGGCGTCCAATGCGGACCGATAGCGCACCAGCGCGTCCGTCGTCCGCCCGGTCTGCGCATCGAGGTCGCCCAGGTTCAGCAGCGCGGCGGCCTGCTCGCGGGGCAGCCGGCGGCGCTCGGCGACATCGAGGACGAGCCGGTGGATGCCGTACAGGTCGGGGGCGGCGGCCTGGGTGCCGAAGTGCGCCACCATGGCCTTGACCAGCTGGGACATCAGCCGCCTGGCCAGCGTGTCGAGCTCGCCGTCGGCGACGGCGGCGCGGGCCGCGGCCAGCAGGGCCGGGCGCCGGAGGCGCAGCCAGTCGGCGGCGGCCCGGGGGGTGGGGAAGCGCAGCTCGCGGGGCAGCGCCTGGAGCTTCTCGCGGGCCTGCGGGTTGTCGGTCTCGGTGATCGCCCGGCAGGACTGCAGCAGCCGTACCGTGCGCTCCAGCATCCGGGCGCGGGCCAGCTGGAGTTCACCGGCCCGCTCCTGGGACTCGGCCAGCGACCTGAGCAGCGGGTGCAGACAGCCGGGGACCTCGTACTGGGGAAGCGGGGAGTCCGCGGGGCGCAGCACGCCGAGGCGGACCAGCTCGTCCAGGACGGTCCGGGCGGAGTCGACCGAGCAGCCGGCCAGCGAGGAGGCGGTGTGCGGGTCGACCAGGCCGGCCGGGGCCAGGCAGAGGAGTCGCAGTATCCGGGCGGCCTGGCCGGGCAACTGGTCGTGCACGAACCGGAAGACCCGGGACAGGGCCGTGCCCTCCTCGGTGTCCGCGTGCAGCCGTTTGGCGAGGTCGGAGACGGCCATCTGGGGGCGCGCGGCGAGCCAGCCGCCGGCCAGGGTGAGCGCGGCGGGCTGCCCCAGGCACACCTCGGCCAGCGACTCGGCGGATCGCGGGTCCACGGTGATGCGGACCGAGCCGGTGTAGCGGGTGAGCAGCTCCACGGCCGACTTGGTGTCGAGGCCGCCCAGGGTGCACGGGCGGACGTCGGAGATCCCGGTGAGCGGACCGCCGGAGACGGCGACCACCAGGCAGTCGGGGGTGTCCGGGAGCAGCGCGTCGACCTCTTCGGCGCCGGGCGCGTCGTCTAGGAGGAGCAGCATGCGGCGTTCGGCGAGGGCGGTGCGCAGGGTGTGGGTGAGGTCGTCCTCGGCGGCGCCGGCCGGGGTGGGCAGCCGCAGCGCGGCGAGGAGGTCGCGGGCGGTGCGCTCGACGGGGACCGGGGTGCCGTCGGGCTCGGCGAGGCGGGCGCGCAGCACCCCGTCGGGGTAGTCGGCGGCGACCCGCCGGACGAGTTCCGCGGCGAGGGCGGTGCGTCCGGATCCGGGTCTGCCCGCGATCAGCAGGACCCGGGCGCGGGGGGCCTTGCGGCCGGCGATGGTGTCCAGGCCCGCGCGCTCGATGTCGGCGCGCAGTTCCTTCAACTCCCTTGTGCGGCCCAGGAATTGGTCGTCCGGGGCCGCGGGCGCCGCGAGTCCTGCGCCGCCTGTGTCCACCGCCTGATCCGCCACGGGCCACACTCCCGTCCCACCGCACACGCAAGCCCGCCGGGACTCCGGTTCGGGCGTTTCGGCTCAATCGCATCGAGCCTAGTTCACGTGCGAGGACGTTCCTGGCGGAGCACGGCGGGCACATCGCCCGATCGGATCAGGCGATGGTCATACCGGCACCCCCGAAGGGCGGATCCGATGGGTTCAGGCCTCGAAGGGGCGGGCCGGCCAGGGCGCGTCGGCCGGGCGCAGCGCGTCGAGGCCGTCGCCGGTGCGGGCGGCGACCAGGGAGAGGACACCCGTCACGAGGCAGTTGTTGTGCACATCGCCGGCGAGCACCAGGCGCACCAGTTCGTCGACCGGCACGCGCGCGTACTCCAGGTCGATCTCCTCGTGCTCGGTCTCGAAGCGCTCCCCCTCGGCCTCGGACAGATTCCGGGCCAGGAAGATCCGTACGGCCTCGTCGCAGCCGCCGGGGGTGGTGTACAGGTCGGTCAGCACCCGCCAGTCCTCGGCCTTGACGTGTGCCTCCTCGTACAGCTCGCGCTGGGCCGCGTGCAGCGGGTTCTCGCCGGGGACGTCGAGCAGGCCGGCCGGGATCTCCCAGAGCTTCTGCCGGACCGGGTGCCGGTACTGGCGGATGAGCAGCACGCGGTCCTCCTCGTCGAGGGCGAGGATCGCGACCGAGCCGGGGTGGACCTGGTAGTCACGGCGGACCACCGTGCCGTCGGGCATGACCACCTCGTCCGTACGGACGGAGGTCTTGTTGCCCACGAAGGGGGTCTCCGTCGCACGGATCTCCCACTCCTCGGGGGTGTCCTTGATCGTCATGACTGGCCCTTCCAGACGTACACGAGGAAAACCGGGGTGCCCACCCTTTGAAGGTATGCACCCCGGCCACCGTACAAGCAGGTGTGTTACTTCGAATTCGGCTGCTCGCCGTCGGCCTGCTGACGCTCGACGGCGGCCTTCACCAGGCCCGCGAACAGCGGGTGCGGGCGGGTCGGGCGGGAGCGCAGCTCCGGGTGCGCCTGGGTGGCGACCAGGTAGGGGTGGACGTCGCGCGGGTACTCGACGTACTCGACGAGCTTGCCGTCCGGGGAGGTGCCGGAGAACAGGATGCCGGCCTTCTTCTCCAGCTCCGCGCGGTAGGCGTTGTTGACCTCGTAGCGGTGGCGGTGCCGCTCCTCGACGTACTCCTTGCCGTCGTACACCTCGCGCACGATGGAGCCCTCGGCCAGCTTCGCCGGGTACATGCCCAGGCGCATGGTGCCGCCCATGTCGCCCTCGCCGGCGACGATGTCGAGCTGCTCGGCCATGGTGGAGATGACCGGGTGGCCGGTGGCGGAGTCGAACTCGGTGGAGTTGGCGTCCGGGATGTCGGCCAGGTTGCGCGCGGCCTCGATCACGATGCACTGCAGGCCCAGGCAGAGGCCGAGCAGCGGGATCCGGTTCTCGCGGGCGAAGCGGATGGCGCCGACCTTGCCGAGCACACCGCGGTCGCCGAAGCCGCCCGGGATGCAGATGCCGTCGACGTCACCGAGCTGGGCGGCGGCGCCGGCCGGGGTCTTGCAGTCGTCCGACGTCACCCACTTGATCTTCACGCGGGCCTTGTTGGCGAAGCCGCCGGCGCGCAGCGCCTCGGTGACCGAGAGGTAGGCGTCGGGCAGGTCGATGTACTTGCCGACCAGCGCGAGGGTGATCTCGTGGTCGGGGTTGTGGACGCGGTCCAGCAGGTCGTCCCAGGTCCGCCAGTCCACATCACGGAACGGCAGGTCCAGCTTGCGGACGACATAGGCGTCCAGGCCCTCGCCGTGCACGGTCTTCGGGATGTCGTAGATCGAGCGGGCGTCCGGGCAGGCCACCACGGCGGCCTCGTCGACGTCGCACATCAGCGAGATCTTGCGCTTGATGGCGGTGGGGACCTCGCGGTCGCAGCGCAGCACGATCGCGTCGGGCTGGATACCGATGTTCCGCAGGGCGGCCACGGAGTGCTGGGTGGGCTTGGTCTTCAGCTCGCCGGACGGGCCGATGTACGGCAGGAGCGAGATGTGCACCACGAAGACGTTGTCCCGGCCGACCTCGTGCCGGACCTGGCGGACGGTCTCCAGGAACGGCAGCGACTCGATGTCGCCGACCGTGCCGCCGACCTCGGTGATGACGACATCGACCTCGTCGGTGGCCATACGGCGGATGCGGTGCTTGATCTCGTTGGTGATGTGCGGGATGACCTGGACGGTGTCGCCCAGGTACTCGCCGCGCCGCTCCTTGGCGATCACCGTGGAGTAGACCTGACCTGTGGTGACGTTGGCGGAGCCGTCCAGGTCGCGGTCGAGGAAGCGCTCGTAGTGGCCGATGTCCAGGTCGGTCTCGGCGCCGTCGTTGGTGACGAACACCTCACCGTGCTGGAAGGGGTTCATCGTGCCCGGGTCGACGTTCAGGTACGGGTCGAGCTTCTGCATCACGACGCGCAGGCCGCGGGCCTTGAGCAGCATGCCCAGGCTGGAGGCGGTGAGGCCCTTGCCGAGCGAGGAGGCGACACCCCCGGTGACGAAGATGTGCTTGGTCGTCGTAGATTTCGGCGGCATGGCCAAGAGGGGGCTCCCGTGGTCGCGATCTGTCGTGCGGTACGGCTGCCGTCCTGGAGTTTCCGGGGTGGTGCCGTCGCTGCGGTTCGGGGGTTTCGTGCCCACCGGTCCACGGGCTACCAGGGTATCAGCGCCTCGGAGAGATGGCCCCCGGCCACGCTCCGTGCACACGTCGGCACACAGACGCTCCCGGTTAACGTGGATATCACGCACAGCTCACTCGTTCGGCCCACACGGGTTGCCCGGAGCGGCACGCAGATCATCTACGTGCGTCGTATCCTGCTCGGACACTCGCTGCCGAGCCCGGCCGGAACAGACGGCACACCCCCGCCCGTCGCTCCCGGAACAACGAGAGCTTGGCAGTTCGTTGAGCTATGACTGTCGTTTTGCCTCAGGGCACGGCGGACTGCTTTGCTTCACCGCTCAACGACGCACAACAACAACCCCCCTTGACCGCACTAGCGACAGCCCCCCGTTTGCCTGGGGGGTGACGTGGCCGTTCGACTGGAGTTGCACGTGGCCGGGCGCATCGAAGACTACGCACTCATCGGAGACATGCAGACCGCTGCCCTGGTCTGCCGGGACGGCACAGTGGACTGGCTGTGCCTGCCCCGCTTCGACTCGCATGCCATCTTCGCCGGTCTGCTGGGCACCGAGGAACACGGTTTCTGGCGGCTCGGCCCGGCACACGCGGCCGACTCGCAGCCGCCGACCGCGGCCCGCCGCACCTACCGGGGCGACTCGCTGATCCTGGAGTCGGAGTGGGACACCCCGCGCGGCACGGTCCGGGTCACCGACTTCATGCCCCCGCGTGACGGCGCGCCCCAGCTGATCCGCATCGTCGAGGGCGTCACCGGCCGGGTCCCCATGCGCTCGGTCCTGCGCATGCGGTTCTCCTACGGCCGGGTGGTCCCCTGGGTGCACAAGCACGACGGGCGTACGGTCGCCGTCGCGGGCCCCGACTCGGTGTGGTTCGACACCTCCGCGGAGACCTACGGCAAGTCGCTGACCACCTACGCCGACTTCACGGTGGCCCCCGGCGACCGGATCGCCTTCACCATCTCGTGGCAGCCCTCGCACAAGGAGCCGCCGCCGCTGCCGGAGCCCGAGCAGTCGCTGGAGGCGACCGAGGAGTTCTGGCGCGAGTGGGTCGAGCACTGCACGTACCACGGCCCGTACCGCGAGGCCGTGGTCCGCTCGCTGATCACCCTCAAGGCGCTGACGTACGCCCCCACGGGCGGTATCGTCGCGGCCCCGACGACCTCCCTGCCGGAGGACATCGGCGGCGTCCGCAACTGGGACTACCGCTACACCTGGCTCCGCGACGCGGCCATCACCCTGTCCTCGCTGCTGCGCACCGGCTACCGCGAGGAGGCCCGCGCCTGGCGCGAGTGGCTGCTGCGCGCGGTCGCGGGCGACCCCGAGAACCTGCAGATCATGTACGGCATCGCCGGCGAGCGGGAGCTGGGCGAGGCCGAGCTGGACTGGCTGCCCGGCTACGAGAACTCGGCCCCGGTCCGGGTCGGCAACGGCGCGGCGCACCAGCTCCAGCTGGACGTCTACGGCGAGGTCACCGAGGCCCTGCACCTGGCCCACATGACCGGCCTGGCCCGCAACGACTACGCGTCCCTGCTCCAGCTGAAGCTCATCCGCTACCTGGAGGACCACTGGGACGAGCCCGACGAGGGCATCTGGGAGGTCCGCGGCCCGCGCCGGCACTTCGTGCACTCCAAGGTGATGGCCTGGGTCGCGGTGGACCGCACCATCAAGCTGATCGAGTCCGGGGACGCGGACGGGCCGCTGGAGCGCTGGAAGGAACTGCGCGACGACATCCACCGGGACGTCTGCGAGAAGGGCTACGACAAGGAGCGGAACACGTTCACGCAGTCGTACGGCTCGCAGGAGCTGGACGCGTCGCTGCTGCTGATCCCCCAGATGGGGTTCCTGCCGCCGGACGACAAGCGGGTCATCGGCACGATCGAGGCGATCCAGCGGGAGCTGTCCACGCCGGACGGCTTCATCCTGCGCTACCCGACCTCGGGCGGCGAGGAGGGCGTGGACGGGCTTCCCGGGGACGAGGGGGCCTTCCTGGCGTGCTCGTTCTGGATGGCCGACGACCTCGCGATGATCGGGCGTGTCGACGAGGCGCGGAAGCTGTTCGAGAAGCTTCTCGCGCTGCGGAACGACCTCGGGTTGCTGGCGGAGGAGTGGGATCCGCGGCTGAAGCGGCAGGTGGGGAACTTCCCGCAGGCGTTCAGTCATGTGCCGTTGATCGATACGGCGCTGCGGTTGACTGCGTCCGGCGCGTACGGGGGGTAGCAGCCGCGTCGGTCGTCTGCGGGTGCGTGGGGGCTGGTCGCGCAGTTCCCCCGCGCCCCTTTGGGGCGCGCTGCAGCTTAGGCTCGTAGTCATGGGTGCCCGCTCCAAGGCACACACGGCTCTCGCCGTGCTCCGTGAGGATCTGGTCGGCGATGTGTTCGCTCCGGGAGACCCGGGGTACGACGAAGTCCGCGCCGTCTTCAACGGCATGGTCGACCGGCGGCCGGCCGTGATCGCCCAGTGCGCGGGGGACGCCGACGTGGTGCGTGCCGTGCGGTTCGGGCGGGAGCTGGATCTGAAGATCGCGGTGCGCGGGGGCGGGCACAGTGTGGCGGGCTGGGCGTCAGCCGACGGCGCGCTCGTGGTGGACCTGCGCCGGATGCACGAGGTGACTGTCGACCCCGCGGCGGAAGCCGTACGTGTACAGGGTGGGGTCACCATCGGACAGCTGGACCGGGCGACCCGGCCCTACGGTCTCGCCACCACCGGTAGCCGGGCGTCCGACACCGGGGTAGGCGGCTTCGTGCTCGGCGGTGGCTCCGGCTGGCTGGACCGTGTCTTCGGGCCCGCCGTCGACAACCTGATCGGCGTCGAGCTGGTCACCGCCGACGGCGAGCGCGTGCACGCCGACGCGGACCAGAACCCTGAGCTGTTCTGGGCCCTGCACGGCGGGGGCGGGAACTTCGGTGTCGCCACCGCGCTCACCCTGGAGCTGCACGAACTGCCGGTGTTCCACGTCGCGCTGCTGCTGTACCCGCCGTCGTTCGGCCCTGACGTCGTCCGCGCCTTCCGCGAGGTGATCGGCACCGGGCCGGACGAGGTCGGCGGCGCGGTCCTGTTCGGGACGGGCCCGCCTGCGGATTCCGTACCCGAGCACCTGGTGGGCAGGCTGCTGTGCACCGCGCTGGTCACGTATGCGGGCGGCGAGGAGGGCCTGCGCGAGCTCGCCGGGCCGCTGCTCGCGCTGCCGCACGAGGCGGAGGCCGTCGGCCCGATGCCGTACACCGAGGTGCAGTGCCTGCTCGACAGTCCTTCCGGACTGCGCGATCACTGGTCCGCCGAGTGCCTGGCCTCGCTGCCCGACGCGGCGGTGGACGTCTGCTGCGAACGCGCGGACCGTATGCCGGTGCCGACCGGTACCCGGCTGCTGCTGTTCCCGCAGGGCGGGGCGGTCGCCTCGGGACCGGCAGAGTACCCGGTGGCGTACCGCGGCGCGCCCTGGGTGGTGCACCCCTTCGGCAGCTGGGCGGACCCGGGCGACGACGAGCGGGTGATCGCCTGGGTGCGGGGGGTCCGCGCCGGCGTCCGGCCCTGGTCCACCGGCGCGGTCTGTCCCAACCTCGTCGGCGACGAGGGTTCCGAGCGGGTGCGGGCCGGTCTGGGCGTGGAGAACGCGCTGCGGCTCGGCAAGGTGAAGCGGCGGTGGGACCCGGACAACGTGTTCCGCTTCAACCACAACATCGAACCGTTGTGACGGAAGGTGCCGTGACCGCGTTCGCCCAGGTAGCGTCCGCTCCATGGACAGCGGTACGGGCAGCGGATTCGAGTCTCAGGGCGCCGGGATCACCGTGCAGCGGGCGCTGGAGCTGCCCGGGCTGCGCAGTGGGCTCCCGGAGATCCTGGCGGGCGCCGACCGGCTGGGCCGGACCGTGCGCTGGGTGCACACGGGCGAGGTGCCGAACATCGCCTCGCTGCTGAAGGGCGGCGAGCTGCTGCTCACCACCGGCTACGGCCTGGGCACCCGGCCCACCGACCAGCGGGCGTTCGTGCGCACGCTCGCCGAGCGGGGCATCGCCGCCCTGGTGGTGGAGCTGGGCGCGCGTTTCTCCAGGCTGCCCGCCACCCTCGTCGACACCGCCCGGGCGACCGGGCTGCCGCTCGTCGTGCTGCACCGCGAGGTGCCCTTCGTGACGGTGACGGAGGAGATCCACACCGAGATCGTCAACCACCACTACACGCTCCTCCAGCGTGCCGAGGAGGTGCACCGCCGCTGCACCGGGGCCCTGCTGGGCGGCGGCGGGATTCCCCAGGTGCTCGCCATCCTGGCCGACTTCAGCGGCAACCCGGTGTTCCTGGAGACGCCCGACGGCCAGCTGCTGTACGCCGCCGGGTCAGGGCCCGAGGGCGCGGACCCGCTCCAGGTGTGGGAGGGGATGCGCGGCCAGCACAAGGACGCGCCGCCGCCGGCCGGGACGGTCCTGGTGGACGTGCCGGGCGGCGGGCCGGGGACGGGATCGGTGCGCGGCCGGCTGGTCCTGCTGCCGGTCAGGGCGCCCCTCGCGCCCGTCCACCGCATCGCCGCCGAGCGGGCCGCGGGCATCCTGGCCGTCGTCCTGATGCAGGCCCGCCAGGAGGAGGAGCTGGCGGCCCGCGGGCGCGGCGACTTCCTGACCGACCTCGCCGAGGGCCGTATCACCGCGGAGGACGCCCCGGCCCAGGCCCGCGTCCTCGGCTTCAAGCCCGGCAACAGCCCGCTGCTGCCGGTGGTCATGCGGGTCGGCGACTCCCTCTCCCCCGGCGGGGGCTGGGCGGTGCTGGCCCGTGCGGTCGGCGAGGAGCTGGCGGCCGTGGGCGTCCCCGTCCTGCTCGGCGTACGACCGGTCGAGGGCCGTGTGCCCCTGCTGCTGGGCCTGCGTTCGGAGACGGAGCGGACGGCGGTCGCGGACCGGGTCGCGGCGGCGCTGCGGGCGGGGGTGGAGCGCGCCGGGATGCAGCGCCCCGGGGCCGCTCTCCCGGTCGTGGTGGTCGGGGCGGCCGGCGGCTGGGCGGCGGCGTCCGCGGGGCTGCGGCACGCGGCCGAGACGGCGACGGCCGCCCAGGGCCTCTCCGAACGCCCCTGGTACGACGCCCGGAGCCTCGACATCGACCTCCTCCTGTGGCGGCTGCGCGACCACCCCGACCTCGCGGCCTTCGTGGACCGCGCGATCGGCCCCCTCCGCGACCACGACAACCGCTCCAGGCCGCCGCTGCTGCCCACCCTGGAGACCTATCTGGCGCACGCGGGCCGCAAGGCGGAGACGGCCCGCGAGCTCCACCTCAACCGCCAGACCCTCTACAACCGCCTCGCCCGCATCGGGGAGTTGCTGGGCACGGACCTCGACGACCCGCAGGTGGTACTGGCGTTGAGCCTGGCGCTGCGGGCCCGCAGGCACGCCTCCTAGGCAAGCGGCCGGGGCTGCGTCAACTCGTCGTACACGCTGAGCACTTGCGCCACGGTCTCGTCCTCCGTCGGCCAGCTCGCCGCCTGCCGGGTGCCCTTGGCGCGCAGTTCCTCGCAGCGCTCGGGGTCGCCGAGCAGGCGTACGACGGTGCTCGCAAGGGCCGGCGCGTCGCCGTACGGGACGAGTTCGGCCGCGTCGCCGACGAGGTCGGGGACCCCGCCGACGGCCGTCGCGACGAGGGGCACGCCTGCCTGCAGGGCCTCCTGTGCGAGGACCGAGCGGGACTCCCAACTGCTGGGCAGCAGCGCCAGATCGGCGGCGGCGAGCAGCTCGGCGACGTCGTCGCGGCGCCCGATGAGCCGGGCGGGCAGATCCTCGTCCTCGATCCGTCGCTGCAACTCCGCGCGCTGCGGCCCCTCCCCCGCGATGACCAGGAGCGGCACCGGATCGAGCCGGCACCAGGCGTGCGCCGCGTCCAGCAGGACGTCGTAGCCGCGATGCCGTTCGAGGGAGCCGACGGCGATGAGCAACGGCCGTCCGGTCGCGCCGAGTTCGGCCCGCACCTTGGGGCGCAGCAGCTCCGCCTCGTCCTGCTCCACGGGCCGCCGCAGGCCGGGCAGCGCGATCGCGGCGAGACGGGCGTCCCGGGCGCCGGTACGGCGGGCCCGGTCCACCAGGTCGGAGGTCGTCCCGAGCACCACGGCGGCCGCCCGTACCACCCGCCGCTCCAGCATCCTCAGCAGATGCGCCCGGGCGCCTTCGGCGTGCGCGCGGTTGTGCCAGGTGACGATGAGGGGGGTACTGCGGCCGCTCAGGGCCAGCACCGCCCGGAAGGAGGCGTGCAGGCCGTGGGCGTGCACCAGGTCGGCATCGGTGCAGGCCGCGCGCAGCGCGGCGACCGACCCGGGGTCGCTGCTGCGGGGCACGTGCACATGGTCGGCGCCGGCGCCGGAGAAGTCGTAGGCCCGGTCGGCCTCGGCGGGGGCGCACACCGTGACCCGCACGCCCCGCGCGACAAGGCCGGCGGTCAGCGAACGCACGTGCGCGCTGCTTCCGGCGTTGCCGCCGCCGAGCACCTGAACGGTGCGCAGGGGCGACTGACCGAGCGGTGCGTTGCTGCTCACGAGGCTCACGCGGCCGGGCTCCTGGTTCGGCTTCGGGGCGGTCACGAGGGTACGTACAGAAGGTATCGGGCCGAGGGGGCCGGTGCGGAGCTCCGGGTGGGGCATACCGGGGCGGGGCGGGGCATGCGCCGGAGTGTGTCACCCGGGAGAGTGATGAAAATGTTGAGATGAGTGCGGAGGGGGCGACCGTGGGGGAGGTTTCGGAGCGTGGGCGGCTGCGGGTGGTTCGTGGTTGCTCGCGCAGTTCCTCCCCCAGCCTTCGGCCGGGGGTACCCCCAGCGCCCCTTACGGGGCGCCCGGCCCCCGCCTCACTTGTCAGCTCGTGCCGTTGCCAAGAGCTCTTCCGCGTGTGCCCGTGCCGTTTCCGAGTCCTCCTGGCCCGCCAGCATGCGGGACAGCTCCTTGACCCGCTCCTCGCCCTCCAGGACCTTCACGCCCGATCGTGTCACCGTGCCGTCGTTGGTCTTCTCGACCAGCAGCTGCCGGTCCGCGAAGGCGGCGACCTGTGGGAGGTGGGTGACCACGACCACCTGCGCCGACTTGGCGAGCTTCGCCAGCCGGCGCCCGATCTCCACCGCCGCCTTGCCGCCGACGCCCGCGTCGACCTCGTCGAAGAGGTACGTCGGGACCGGGTCCGTGCCCGCGAAGACGACCTCCACCGCGAGCATCACGCGGGACAGCTCACCCCCGGACGCGCCCTTGGCGATCGGGCGGGGCGGGGCGCCGGGGTGCGGGGCGAGCAGCAGCTCGACCTCGTCGGCACCGGACGGCCCGTACGCCACGGTCCGCCCGTCGACCTCCACGCCCTCCGGGTCCTCGGTCTGCCTGATGGCGAAGGACACGCGCGCGTGCGGCATCGCGAGGGAGCCCAGTTCGGCGGTGACGGCGGCCGCGAACCGGTCGGCGGCCTCGGTGCGCGCGTCGGTCAACGCCTGTGCGAGCCCGCCCAGTTCGGCACGGAGGGCGTCCCGCTCGGCGGTGAGTTCCTCGATCCGCTCGTCGTCGCCGTCGAGCTGGGTCAGCCGGGCGGCGCCCTGTTCGGCCCACGCCAGCACGGAGTCGATACCGTCGCCGTGCCGGCCGTACTTGCGGGTGAGCGCGGTGAGTGCGGCACGCCGCTCCTCCACGGCCGCGAGCCGCAGCGGATCGGCGTCCAGGTCGTCGGCGTAGCCCGCCAGCTCCCCCGCCGCATCGCCCAGCAGGATCCCGATCTCACCGATCCGGTCGGCGAGTGCGGCCAGCGCCGGGTCGTGCGACCGTACGGCTTCCAGGGCCCGGTGAGCGCCCGCGACGAGGGTGGCCGCGTCGATGCCCTCGGGGTCCTCGGGGTTGCCCGCGAGGGCGGAGTGCGCGGCGGTGGCGGCCGACGCCAGCGCCTCGGCGTGCCCGAGCCGCTCGGCCTCCTCGGCGAGCTCGACGTCCTCGCCCTCCCTCGGCTCCACACCGGCGATCTCGTCGAGCCCGTAGCGCAGCATGTCGGCTTCCTGGGCCCGTTCACGCGCGCGGGTGACGATCTCCTCCAGCTCGGTCGCGACGGCCCGCAGCCGCCGGTAGGCCTCGCCGTACTTGGCCAGCGGTACGGCGACCCCGTCGCCCGCGTACCGGTCGAGGGCCTGCCGTTGCCGGTTCAGCTTCAGCAGACCCTGCTGGTCGGTCTGCCCGTGCACGGCCACCAGGTCGTCGGCGAGCTCGGCGAGCAGCCCCACGGGCACGCTCCGCCCGCCCAGGTGCGCCCGGGAGCGCCCCTCGGCGGAAACGGTACGGCTGATCAGCAGGGCCCCGTCGTCCAGCTCGGCACCGGCCTCCTCGGCCCGTACGACCGCGGAGGTGCCCGGGGGCACGGTCACCCGTCCCTCGACGACCGCCTTCTCGGAGCCGATCCGCACGAGCGCGGGATCGGCCCGCCCACCGAGCAGCAGCCCCAGGCTGGTGACCACCATGGTCTTGCCCGCACCGGTCTCACCGGTGACGGCGGTGAACCCCGGCGACAGCTCGACGACGGCATCGTCGATGACTCCGAGGGACCGTATCCGCATTTCTTCCAGCACGGGGAAGACCTTACGAGGTAGGGCAGGAGAAGCGCGAGGCACCCTGTCACCCACGCGAGTGGAGAACCGCCCCGAAGGGACACGGGCCGCGCCTCGATGCTCCGGCGAGTGTCCCTACCAGGGGCGCTGGGGGTCCCCCCGGCCGAAGGCTGGGGGAGGAACTACGCGACCAGCCCCCACGCAACCGCACCCGCCGACGCACCGAAACCGGCCCCCACGAACCGCTAGTGCGGCGCCCCCCGCCATCCAGAGACCGGCAGCGCGAACTTCGCGACCAGCCGGTCCGTGAACGACGCGTGATGCAGCCGAGCCAGCCGCACGGGCACAGCTCCCCGCCGCACCTCGACCCGCGCCCCCGGCGGCAGCTCGACGGTCCGGCGCCCGTCGCACCACAGCACCCCCGGCTGGATGTGCGGCAGCACCTCCACCGCCAGCACCGAGTCCGGCGATGTCACCAGCGGCTTCGCGAACAGCGCATGCGCGGAGATCGGCACCATCAGCAGCGCCTCCACCTCCGGCCACACCACCGGCCCGCCGGCGGAGAAGGCATAGGCGGTGGACCCGGTCGGCGTCGACAGCACGATGCCGTCGCAGCCGAAGCCCGTCACCGGCCGCCCGTCGATCTCCAGCACGACCTCCAGGAGCTTCTCGGCGCCCGCCTTCTGGACGGCCGCCTCGTTCAGCGCCCAGTCCGTGTGCACGATGTCCCCGTTGCGGTGCACGACGACGTCGACGGTCATCCGTTCCTCGACCTCGTACGCCCGGCTCACCACCCGGTCGACGACCTTGTCCAGGTCGTCCCGCTCGGCCTCCGCGAGGAAGCCGACACTGCCGAGGTTGACGCCGAGCATCGGCACCCCGGAGGCGCGGGCGAACTCGGCGCCGCGCAGCAGCGTCCCGTCACCGCCGAGGACGATCAGCAGCTCGCAGCCGTCGAGGCTGTGCGGCGAGGCCTCCTCGACGAGTTCGACCTCGTCGGGCAGCGGCAGGTCCGCGGCCTCGAAATCAAGGACCCGTACGCCGACCCCGGCCGCCAGCAACCCCTTGACCACGAGTTCGGCGCTGCGGATGGCCGCGGGCCGCCCGGTGTGGGCCAGCAGGAAAACAGTACGAGCTCGGTTCTGAGTCAACGCGGCCCCTCCGCCACTGCACGGTCAACGTCGGCCGGATCCAACTCGGGTGCGCCGGCCCGCAGCCACAGAAAGTACTCGACGTTGCCGGACGGCCCGGGCAGCGGACTGGCGGTGACACCCTTCACCCCTAGCCCCAGCCCCCACGCCCTCTCGGCAACCCCCCGTACGGCCTCCGCCCGCAGTTGCGGACTCCGTACGACACCACCACTGCCCAGTCGTTCCTTGCCCACCTCGAACTGCGGCTTGACCATCATCACCAGGTCGGCGTCCGGCTTCACACACCGCGCCAGGGCCGGCAGCACCAGCCCGAGCGGGATGAAGGACAGATCACCCACGACAAGATCCACAGGCTCCCCATCGATCGCTTCAAGCGTCAACTCGCGTACGTTCGTACGGTCCTTGACGGTGACGCGTTCATCGCTCTGCAGAGACCACGCGAGTTGGCCGTATCCGACGTCGACGGCGACGACGTGCGCGGCCCCCGCCCGCAGCAGCACATCGGTGAACCCGCCGGTCGACGCCCCGGCGTCCAGCGCCCGCCGTCCGGCCACCTCCAGCCCCTGCGGTACGAACGCCTGCAGCGCGCCCGCAAGCTTGTGCCCACCCCTGGACACGTACTCGGGATCGCCGTCGTCGCTCTGCACGACGATCGCCGCGGCGGTCTCCACCTGCGTGGCCGGCTTGGTCGCGACGGTCTTGCCGACGGTGACCCGCCCGGCGGCGATCAGCTGGCTCGCGTGCTCGCGCGAGCGCGCCAGCTTCCGGCGGACCAGTTCCGCGTCCAGACGGCGACGTGCGACTCCTGCCACGGTGGGTTCAGCTCCTGCTCTGGTGGTACGACGGTGAAGGCACCGGGGGCCCCGGGGGTCCCGCAGGTCCCGGGCGGGCGTCGAGCGCGGTGAGCGCGTCGCGCAGCCCCCGGTGTACATCCTCGTACACCTCCAGATGCCCGTCCGTGGCGAGGTGGTCGGCGTCGCCCAGCCGGTCGAGCTGGGCGTCGACCTCGGCGTTGCCGGTGGGGATGCGGGGGATGTCGATCGGGGCGGGGGCGGCGGGGTCGTACCCGGGTTCGACCGGTACCGCGACCGGGTCCGTTTCCGCCGCCTCCGCCACCTGGCCCTCGGGCACAGAGTCGGTCATGCCCCGACGCTACCCCGAACCGCTGGGGTACCGTCGATCGCGATGGCCACGATCGAGGAGTGCCGCGCCGCACTCGACAAGCTCTCGCACAGCATGGGCGGCGCCGAGGGCGATGTCCGCGCGGCCGCCGCCATGGACCGCTCGGTGAGCTGCCACATCACCGACCTGGACGTCACCTTCGCCGGCCGGCTGACCGGGGGCCGCATCGAGGTGGAGGAGACCTTCACCGGGCCGCCTCGGGAGAAGGCACAGATCAGACTCGCCATGGCCGGTGACGACCTGGTGGCCCTGGTCGACGGCGAGCTGAACTTCGCCGGGGCCTGGGGCTCGGGCCGGGTGCGGCTGGAGGCGAACCTGCTGGACCTGTTCCGGCTCAGGAAGTTGTTGTGACCCTGGCCTTCCGGGCCGCCGGCACCACCAGCGGCGTCCCCGTCTCCGGGTCGTCGATGATCTGACAGCGCAGCCCGAACACCTCCTCGACCAGTTCGGCGGTGACGATGTCGTTCGGGGCGCCCTCGGCGACGACCCGGCCGCTCTTGAGCGCGATCAGGTGGGTGGCGTACCGGGCCGCGTGGTTGAGGTCGTGGAGCACGGCGACCAGCGTGCGCCCCTGCTCCTCGTGGAGCTCGGCGCACAGGTCGAGGACGTCGATCTGGTGCTGGATGTCCAGGTAGGTGGTCGGCTCGTCCAGGAGCAGCAGCGGGGTCTGCTGGGCGAGGGCCATGGCGATCCAGACGCGCTGCCGCTGACCGCCGGACAGCTCGTCCACGTACCGGTCGGCGAGTTCGGCGACCCCCGTCTGCGCCATCGACTCCCGCACGACCCGTTCGTCCTCGGCGGACCACTGGCGCAGGATGCCCTGGTGCGGGTAGCGGCCGCGGCCGACCAGGTCGCCGACGGTGATGCCGTCGGGCGCGATGGACGACTGCGGCAGCAGACCGAGGGTGCGGGCGACCTTCTTCGCGGGCATCGACTGGATGACCTGCCCGTCGAGCAGCACCCGGCCCTGGCTGGGCCGGAGCATCCGGGACAGTGCGCGCAGGAGCGTCGACTTGCCGCAGGCGTTGGGGCCGACGATCACCGTGAAGGAGTTGTCCGGGATCTCCACCGACAGCTGCTCGGCGATGACCCGCTGGTCGTAGGCGAGGGTGACGTTCTCGGCGGACAGGCGGTTCACAGTGCTCCTCTTGCTGTCTGACTCGCTGACTGGCTGGGGGATCACGCTCATATCCGGCCCGCCTTGCGTTCGGTGACCAGGAGCCAGAGCAGGTAGACCCCGCCCAGGACGCCGGTGACCACACCGACCGGCAGCTGGTCGGCGCCGAAGGCGCGCTGCGAGGCCCAGTCGGCGGTGACCAGCAGGGCGGCGCCCATGCAGAGGGAGGGCAGCAGGTTGGGGCCGGGCGAACGGGTGAGGCGGCGGGCGAGCTGGGGGGCGGTGAGCGCCACGAAACTGACCGGACCGGCGGCGGCGGTGGCGGCCGCGGTGAGCAGGACGGCCGACACCATCAGCAGCATCCGCACCCGCTCCACCCGCACCCCGAGCGCGTACGACACGTCGTCGCCCATCTCCATCATGCGCAGGCCGCGCGCGTTGGCGAGGACCAGCGGGACGAGGACGGCGCACAGCGCGAGGAGCGGCCAGACCTGGCTCCAGTCACGGCCGTTGAGCGAGCCGGTCATCCAGACGATCGCGCGGGTCGCGTCGACCAGGTCGGCCTTGGTGAGCAGATAGCCGTTGACCGCGGTGACGATCGCGGAGACGCCGATACCGACCAGGACCAGGCGGTAACCGTGCACACCCTGCTTCCAGGCAAGAAGGTAGATGGCGAGCCCGGTCAGCAGCCCGCCCGCGAGCGCGCCGATCGTGACCTGGGTGGCGCTCCCGGACATCAGGACGATGACGACGAGCGCACCGGAGGTCGCCCCCTGGGACAGACCGAGCACATCCGGACTGCCCAGCGGGTTGCGGGAGACGGCCTGGAAGAGGGCGCCGCCGAGGCCGAGCGAGGCGCCGACCAGCAGGCCGACCAGAACGCGCGGCAGCCGCAGTTCGTTGACGATGAAGTCCTGCCCGGCCGTGCCGTTGCCGGCCAGCGTCTTCAGCACGTCTGCGAAGGAGATCGGAAAGTCGCCGGTGCCGATCAGCACGACGCTCGCGGCGGACGCGGCCAGCAGCAGCGCGACCACGACGACGAGCGCGCGTACGTCGGTCCGCAGGGAGAGCCCGCCGGGGGTGCGCAGGGTACGCGTGTTCCTCACAGCTGGGCCGTCCTCCGCCGTCGTACGAGAAGAATGAAGACCGGGCCGCCGATGATCGCGGTGACGATGCCGACCTGGAGCTCCGAGGGACGGGCGACGACCCGGCCGATGACATCGGCGCCGAGCAGCAGCACGGGTGACAGGACCGTCGCGTACGGCAGGATCCAGCGCAGGTCGGGGCCGGTGACGGAGCGCACCGCGTGCGGGACCATCAGGCCGACGAAGGCGATCGGGCCGCAGGCGGCGGTGGCCGCGCCGCACAGCACGATGGCGGCGAGCATGGCAAGGCCCCGGGTGCGGGTGAGGTTCGCGCCGAGGGCGCGGGCGGTGTCGTCGCCCATCGCCACGGCGTTCAGCGGCCGGGCGAGGCCCAGGGCGAGCAGGGTGCCGACCGCGAGGAAGGGCAGCACCTGGAGGATCGTGGAGTCGGAGGCCGAGGCCAGCGAACCGACCGTCCAGAAACGCATCTTGCCGAGCGCCGCGTCGTCCGTGATCATCACGGCCTGGAGGTAGCCGTAGAGCGCGGCGCTGATCGCCGTACCGGCGAGCGCGAGCCGTACCGGCGTGGCGCCCCGGCTGCCGCCCAGGAACCACACCAGCGCACCCACCGCGGCCGCCCCGAAGAAGGCGAACCACACATAGCCGTTCAGCGTGGTGACGCCGAAGAAGGTGATGGCGGTGACCACGGCGGCCGACGCGCCCGCGTTGATGCCGAGCAGCCCGGGGTCGGCGAGGGGGTTGCGGGTGAGCGCCTGGAGCACCGCCCCGGACAGGCCGAGGGCGGCCCCGGCGAGCAGTCCGAGGACGGTCCGCGACAGCCGCTCGCCGACGACCACGTCGCCGTAGGTCCCCGTGTCGTGGAACAGACCGTGCCAGACCTGGTCCAGCGGCAGCTCTTTCGCCCCGATCGCGATGCTCGCCAGAGCGACGAGCACCAGGATCACGACGGAGCCGAGGAGCCCAAGGGCCCGTATCGCCCGGCGGGTTGGGGGCGCGGGGGCGGTCTCCGCGCGCGGTTCGGGAGGACTGTCGACCAACACGAGGTTAGGTTAGCCTACCCTCGCATGCGCGCTCGATGCCTGGTCCCTGTGAACCGCTGCGATGCAGCGCCCCGAGACCTTGTTCAGAGTCCGAGCCGCGCCAGCGCCTTGCCTCCGTCCAGCCCGCAGGAGCCCTCGCCGGCCGCCGTCCAGGCCGCCGCGCACAGCGCCCGCAGCCCGTCGAGCGCCTCGCCGTCACCCTCCAGCTCCAGCCGGTCGGCCCCCGCGGTCGCCGTCCAGCCGCCGCACCGGAACCCGTCACCGTCCGCCGTGACCTCGGGCTGCCCGGTCAGCAACCCGCGCAGATCGGCGTCGACATAGGTCGGCCGGTGCTGCGGCGGCGCGGCGAGCAGCTGTCGTCCGTCGGTGACACCGGTCAGCACGAGCAGCGAGTCGACCCCGCCGTTGAACGCGCCCTCGATGTCGGTGTCCAGCCGGTCCCCGACCACCAACGGCCGCTTCGCGCCCGTCCGCAGGATCGTCTCCCGGTGCATCGGCGGCAGCGGCTTCCCGGCCACCTGCGGCTCGGCCCCCGTCGCGATCCGGACCACCTCGACCGCAGCGCCGTTGCCCGGCGCGATCCCCCGCCCGCTGGGAATCGTCAGATCGGTGTTGGACGCGAACCACGGCACCCCGCGCGCGACCGCGTACGACGCCTCGGCGAACCTCCCCCACGTCAGATCGGGACCGCCGAACCCCTGCACCACCGCCGCCGGATCGTCGTCCGCCGACTCCACCGGTTCGAGCCCGCGCTCCCGCAGTGCGACCCGCAGCCCCTCCCCGCCGATCACCAGCACCCGCGCCCCCGCCGGCACCTGCTCGCTGATCAACCGCGCCACCGCCTGCGCCGAGGTGATGACATCACCGGCGTCCGTCGGGATCCCCAGCTCGGTGAGATGCCCGGCCACCGCGTCCGGTGTCCGCAGCGCGTTGTTGGTGACGTACGCCAGATGCATGCCGCCCGACCGGGCCACCTCCAGCGACTCCACGGCATACGCAATGGCGCTTCCGCCCGCGTACACCACCCCGTCCAGATCGAGCAGCGCCGTGTCATACGCCGTGCTCAGGGCCTGTCCGCTGCCCTCGGGACCAGTCCTGGCGCCCTGGCTCATTCCCCATCGCTCCTTGTCACTCTTCGTCGACCCGCCTTTCCCCACCGATCATCCCGCACGCCACTGACACACGTACGATGCCGGGATGAACACTGCAGGTCACTCGGAAGCAACGGAGCGCCGAGGCCTGGAACTCACCCCGTTCCGAGGCCTTCGCTACGACCCCGACCGGGTCGGCAGTCTGGCCGCCGTCACCTCCCCGCCGTACGACGTCGTGGTACGCCCCGACGGCGTGCACCACCTCCAGTCCGCCGACCCGCACAACATCGTCCGCCTCATCCTTCCGCAGGCCGGCACCCCCAGCGCCGGCACCGAGCAGGCGGCCGACACCCTGCACCGCTGGCAGGCCGAGGGCATCCTCACCGTGGATCCCGAACCGGGTCTGTACGTGTACGAGCAGCACGACGGCAACGGCATGCTCCAACGGGGCGTCATCGGCGCCCTGCGGGTCTCGGAGCCGTCCGAGGGCGTGGTGCTGCCGCACGAGGAGGTCATGCCCCCGGTCGTCGCCGACCGCGCGGCCCTGATGCGCGCCACCTCGGCGAACCTCGAACCCCTCCTGCTGACCTACCGCGGCAACGGCACGACCGCCGAGATCGTCGAGAAGGTCGCCGACCGCCCCCCGCTCCTCGCCACGACCACCGAGGACGGCTTCCACCACCGCCTCTGGTCGATCACCGACCCCGCCGAGGTGGCCCGCGTCCAGTCCGACCTGGCCCACCACCAGGCCCTGATCGCCGACGGCCACCACCGCTGGGCCACATACCTTCGTCTACGCGCGGAGCACGCCTCCCCCAGCCCCTGGGACTACGGCCTGGTCCTCCTCGTCGACACCGCCCGCTACCCGCTGCGCGTCCGCGCCATCCACCGCCTGCTGCACGGTCTGCCGGTCGCGGACGCGCTGGCGGCCGTCGAGGGCCACTTCCGGGTACGCCGGCTCGACGTCCCGCTGCCGAAGGCCCAGGAGGCGCTCGCGGACGCGGCCTGTGCCGGCAACGCGTTCCTGCTGGCCGGTGACGGCACGTTCCACCTGCTGGACCGCCCCGACCCGGACCTCCTGGCCCGCACGGTCCCCGCCGACCGCCCGGCCGCCTGGCGCACCCTGGACGCCACCGTCCTGCACACCACGCTCCTCGAACATGTCTGGCACATCCCCGAGGACTCGCACGCGCACATCGCGTACATCCACGACACCGCCGCGACGGTCGCCAAAGCCGAACGCGACGGCGGTACGGCGGTCCTGCTGCACCCGGTCCGCGAGGAGGTCGTGCGCGACCTGGCCCGCCAGGGCGTGACGATGCCCCGCAAGTCGACGTCCTTCGGCCCGAAGCCGGCGTCGGGACTGGTACTGCGGGCGCTCGACGTGTGAGTGCTTCGGGCCTTCAGAGCCTCCGAAGGCTCCTAAGGCTCTGGAAGCGAAAGAGGGCAGGCCCCGACGGGAGCCTGCCCTCTGTGTCACACGCCGAGGTCAGTCCTTCTCGGTGTCCGTGTCAGCGTCCGTGTCCGGGTCGGTGTCCTTCTCGGTGTCCGTGTCGGTGTCGGCCTCGGCCTCTTCCGTCGTCTCCCTGGGCTCGTCGTCCTCGTCCAGGGCGTCGACGAACTCGACCCCGTCCAGCTCGGCCAGCCGGTCGGAGGCGTCCGTGCTGCTGTCCCGGTCGGCCTCGACGGCCTTGGCGAACCACTCCCGCGCCTCGTCGGTACGGCCGACGGCCAGCAGGGCGTCGGCGTAGGCGTACCGCAGTCGCGCGGTCCACGGCTGTACGGAGCTGGAGGCCAGCTCGGGGCTCTGCAGCGTCACGATCGCCGCGTCCAGCTGCCCCATGTCACGCCGGGCGCCGGCCGCGACGAGCCGCATCTCGACCTGGCCTGCCTTGTCGAGCTTGTGCACCTCGGGGGCGCCGGCCATGTCCAGCGCCTTCTCCGGCCTGCCGAGCCCGCGCTCGCAGTCGGCCATCACCGGCCACAGGTCCACGGTGCCGGTCATCCGCCGCGCGGCCCGGAACTCGGCGAGCGCCTCGGAGTACTTCTGGTTCGCGTACGCGGCGAACCCGGCCGCCTCGCGCACGGCGGCGACACGGGACGCCAGCCGCAGGGCCACCTTGGAGTAGCCGTAGGCACCCTCGGGGTCCTCGTCGATGAGCCGCGCGACCATCACCAGGTTCTTGGCGACGTCCTCCGCGAGCCCCTTGGGCAGGCTCTGCAGCTCCTGCCGTACGTCCTTGTCGATCTCGTCGCCGGTGACGTCCTCCGGGATCGGCAGCCGCTTGATCGGCTCGCGATCGCGGTCCCGCTCCCGCTCGTCACGGAAGCGGCCGCCGCCGCGGCGGTCGTCACGGCGGGCATAACCGCCACCGCCGCCACGGTTGTCGTCACGCCGGCCGTAACCGCCACCGCGGCTGTCGTCACGGCGGGGGGCGCGGCCACGATCGTCACGGCCGCGGTCGTCACGGCCACGGAAGCCGCCGCGGGTGTCGCGGTCACCGCCCCGGCTGTCGTCACGGCGGTCGTCGCGGCGGTCGTCGCGGCGGTCGTCGCGGCGGTCGTCGCGGCGGTCGTCGCGGCGGAAGGGGGGACGGTCGCCACCACGGCTGTCGTCACGCCGGTCGTCACGGCGGGCATAGCCACCACCGCCACCACGGTTGTCATCGCGACGGTCGTCCCTGCGGCCGTAGCCGCCTCGGTCGTCACGGTCGTCGCGCCGGAAGGCGGGAGCCGGACGGTCACCACGGTCACCACGGTCGTCACGACGGAAAGCGGGAGCCGGACGGTCACCACGGTCGTCACGGCGGAAGGGAGGACGGTCGCCACCACGGCTGTCGTCACGCCGGTCGTCACGGCGGAACCCGCGGTCCCGGTCACCACGATCGCGGTCATCGCGGCGAGCGTAGCCGCCGCCACGGTTGTCATCACGCCTGCCGTAACCGCCACCGCTGCGGTTGTCGTCCCGACGGCCGTAACCGCCACCGCGGTTGTCGCCGCCCCGGTTGTCATCACGGCGGTCGTCGCGGCGGAAGGGGGGACGGTCGCCACCACGGCTGTCGTCACGCCGGTCGTCACGGCGGGCATAGCCACCACCGCCACCGCGATTGTCGTCACGCCGGTTGTCATCACGGCGGTCATCACGGCGGAAACCGCCCCGGTCGCCGCGGTCGTCGCGCTGGAACGACGGACGGGAGCCTCTGTTGTCGTCCCGACGGCCGTAGCCACCACCGCGGTTGTCGCCGCCCCGGCTGTCGTCACGGCGGTCGTCGCGGCGGAAGGGGGGACGGTCGCCACCACGGCTGTCGTCACGCCGGTCGTCACGGCGGGCATAGCCACCACCGCCACCACGGTTGTCGTCACGTCGGCCGTAACCGCCGCCGCCACCGCTGCGGTTGTCGTCCCGACGGTCGTCCCGACGGCCGTAACCGCCGCGATCTCCACGGTCGTTGCGGTCCCCGCGGTATCCGCCACGATCACCGCGGTCACCACTGTCCCGTCGCCGCTGGTCGCGCTCCGGTCGGTCGTCGGGCGAGTTGGTGGACATGGTGACTCCTGTCTTCGGTACCGCAAGCATTGTAAAAACAAAAGGACCCCCGGTCCCAGCTGAACGCTGGTGACCAGGGGTCCTCCAAAGATTGTTCGGCGGCGTCCTACTCTCCCACAGGGTCCCCCCTGCAGTACCATCGGCGCTGTGAGGCTTAGCTTCCGGGTTCGGAATGTAACCGGGCGT
>NZ_JBIWOA010000064.1:0-36314 GCF_044767525.1 Streptomyces sp. NPDC101234
AGGCCCTGCCTTCATGCACCCACCGGCCAAGATCACCCGTCAAGGGATCCTGTTCGATCAGAACCGTCCTCATGATCGATAGGAATACGGCTTCTAATTGAGCCGCCTTCGTATTGACTCAGTCGTCGATGGTGAGCCCGGAGAGCTTGCCGGGGTCGAGGATGAGGTCGATCTCGGCGATGTGCTCGTCGATGACAGTGATGCCGACTACGGCGAGGACGCCGGCGCGGCCGGTGGCGATAATGCCGGTGGCGCCGTTGACCAGTGCCGGATGGCACAGGGTCGCGAACCGCGGTCCGAACGTGGTGGCGTGCTCGGCAACGTCACGGGCGCCGGTGAGGAGGGCGGGGCCGAGCCAGGGGCGGGGGCCGGTGTCGACGCGGAAGACGACGTCGGGGTCGAGGAGGGTGATCAGGGCTTCGAAGTCGCCGGCTCGGGACGCGGCGAGGAACGCGTCGACGACGCGCCGTTGGGTGGGCAGGTCGGCGTCGGGCATCGTCACCGTTCCGCGTAGCCGGCGGCGGGCCCGGCTGGCGAGCTGGCGGGCGGCGACGGGTGTTCGGTCCACGATCGGGGCGATCTCGTCGAAGGGGACGCCGAACATGTCGTGCAGGACGAATGCGAGTCGTTCGGCCGGTTCCAGGCTCTCGAGCACGACGAGTAGCGCAAGGCCGACGGAGTCGGCGAGCAGGCTGGCTTGTTCGGGATCGTGGGTCTCTTTGGTGCTGACAACGGGCTCGGGCAGCCAGGTGCCGACCAGGTCCTCGCGCCGGGACTGACGGCTGCGCAGCATGTCGATGCACACCCGGCCGACAAGGGTCACCAGCCACGCGCTGATGTTGTCGATGCTGCTGCTCTGCGAGCGAGTGGTACGGATCCACGCCTCCTGGAGGGCGTCGTCGGCCTCGGTGAGCGAGCCCAGCATCCGGTAGGCCACCGCCTGCAGTCGCGGGCGGTGGGCCGCGAACTGCTCTGCGAACCAATCCAGATCATCCATGCCCGTCTGCTCCTGGCTGCCCTGTGGCCCGGTCGCATCGCGGACAGTCTCGTCCCTCACAGCCGCGCGGCCTTGCGGTACTTGGGCTCCCAAGCCCTGCGGTAGACGACGCGTGCGGGCGCAGGCAGGAGCCTGAGGACCTGGGTCTTCAGCTGCTCGGTGGCGCCGTCGAGCACCCACGGAAGGTACTCCGCGGCGCCCTTGATCCCGCCCTGCTGGTCACGGATCTCCTTGCTGAAGGCATCCCAGCCGGCCTTGCCCAGCCGACGCTCAAGCAGCGGCAGCGCCTGGGACTCCTCGTGGATCATGTGCGCCGACAGGCCCTTGGCCAGGACCGACAGTTCTCGTTCGAGCGCCTTGGTGTTCTGATCGGCGATGGCGGCGTTGATCTGCTCGACGCGTGGGTCGAGCGAGGCGTGCTCGGCTTCCATGTCGTCCAGGATGCGCTGCTCGTCAGGATCGGTGACCGCCGCCCGCAGTCGCGGCCACAGCACGGTGTCCTCGGCAGCGTGGTGGGTGTGTAGCTGCTTGCTGAACAGCTGCCAGGTCGCGACGACCGCAGGGGAGTGGCCGCGTCCGTCCGCGACGGCGTCCAGCAGCCGGTCCAGGTCGCGGTTGAAGGCGTCGTGCGCGACGTACATCATCGTGAAATCGACCGGGCCGGCCAGGGCTGCGCGACGTTCCCACGCCGCGGTGCTGGTTTCGGTGACTCCGGGGTGGTGGTTCCTCATCAGTGTCTCCTGCCGATGGTTGCTGGTTGTCTGTGCCGGTCGTGGTCAGTAGCTGCCGAACGCTTCGCGGCGGATCATCTGCAGCACGGTGGGAGCACCCTTGGTGGTGTTGACCGCGACGAACTTGCCGATCCACACCCGGCTGGTGGCCTGGGCCAGCATCGACGCGGCCAGGTCGGCGCGGCTGGTGAACACTCGCTCGGAGCGGTTATCCGCCAGCTCGTAGTCACTGGGCTGCTCCGCGTCGAACAGGCCGCCAGGACGCATGACCGTCCAGTCCAGGCTGGACTGGCGCAAGAAGGCCTCCATGCGGCGCATGTCGGCGTACGTCGTCTTGCCGATCGTCCGGGTGACCATGGGCTGCATCACCCGGTTCAACAGGAACCCGCCGTCGGCGTGCCGAGTCGGCTCAGTGCCCGCCGAGCTCACCACTACCAACCGCTTGAGCCCGTGGGTCGTCATGGCATCGGCGATGGACGCGATCCCGTCGCTGTAGATCGTGATCGGCTTCCGGCTGAATTGCACCCCCAGCGTGGAGAGCACCACCTCACTGCCCTCGACAACCCGCGCAGTCGCTGCCCGGTCGTGCACGTCCGCTCGGGCAACCGTCAAGCGCGTGGCCGCGATGGGGAAGCTGTGGGGGTTGCGCGTCACCGCAACGACCTCGTGGCCGCCCTTGAGTGCCTGCTGGGCGAGTTGGCGGCCGGTGCCGCCGTTCGCGCCGAAGATGACGATCCGCATGTCCGCTTCCTCGTCCTGTCCTGTTCCGGCACGGCCGTTCCGGGCCCTCTCGTACAAGAAGTCGGATCGCACGGCACAAACGTGACAGCCAGACTTCAGCGCAGCCTCGATCGAGCGGTCGGTGCTGGTCGATTGGTTTCCTCGGGCCGCGTCTCGGACCGCCGCATGCCACGGGCGGGCGTCCACGGTGCAGACACCGATCGAATCAGTTCGGCGGCGTTGTAGCCGTTCGGGGAGACCACACAAACCCTGTCATCACCGCGACCAGTCCCGAGCGGCTGCGGCGCAGCCACTGCGCCGAGCATGGACTGGTCGACGGTCCGTGCAACACGACTGCGCGTTTCCCGCGGCAGTACCTGAAGATCGCGAAGGTCTCGGACCAGCGCGGTGGCGTCGAGTACCGTGACCGTCTGCTCGAAGGGCTGAACGGGTGCGTCCTGGGGGTCGGAGCCGGCCAGGGGCGCAACTTCCGTCACTATCCCGCCGAGGTGAGCGAGGTCGTCGCGCTCGAACCCGACGACACCCTGCGCACGGTCGCCGAGCAGGCCGCGGCGGCCGCGCCGGTGCGGGTGGCCGTGGTCGCGGGCGAGGCGGGTCATCTGCCTGGCAGGGACGGCGAGTTCGACGCGGTCGTCGCCTCGCTCGTGCTCTGCTCGGTGGGCGATCGGGCGGACGCGCTGGCCGAGACAGCACGCGTGCTCGCGCACGACAACGTCGCCGGCATCGCCTTGCTGGACAAGGCCGCCGCCGACACCGACACGGTGCACAAGGCCCTGGTGGACCAGGGGTTCAAGACCGCCGTCGTCGGCCACGGGCAGATGGTGGGCATCGACGTCGAAGTCGTCGAGCGCAACCCGGCAGCCAGGGGGTTCGTCCCGCAGCCCAAGAGGTGGGTGGTGGAGCAGGTGAACGGGATCATGATGCTGCACCGCAGGCTGGTACGGGACTACGAGCACCGGCCCGCCTCCGCCGAGGCGAGGGTGTACCGGGCCATGAGCGACCGGATGGCCCGGATGCTCACCGCGACCTCCGCTCCCACCTGGCGCGGCGCATGAGCGGCAGCGACCTGACCTTGGGAGCGGTTCTGGCGGGCCTGGAGGAGCAAGAGCGCGAGATCGCCGCGCAGGGCCGAGGCCACGGGGGGACGCATCGCGGAACTCGCCGCGCGATTGGAGGAGTTCGACCGGGTCGCCGAGGAAGTACGCATCACCCGCAAGACCCTGCTGGCGCTGCCTGATCCGTCCCCGCCGACGCCGCCGGCCGCGAAGCTGCCGGACCATCCGGCCTACCAGCAGATCATGGCGGTGTTCGCCGCGGCCGACGCCCCGCTGCGGGCGCGGGCGGTCTGCGAGGCGATGGATCTGGAGATCGCGCCCAACAACGTCAACAACGTCCGGCTGAAACTCAAGCGGCTGGCCGACCGCGGGATCCTGACGGAGACCGAGCAAGGGCTGTTCACCCTGCCGCGACCGTAACCTCGGTCGCTGACATCGGGCATCAGCTCGCGCGTCGCCCTACGAGTACTCGGGCCGGGGCCGGGTGCCCGCAGGGGCATCCGGCGGCGAGCCGGTCAGGAGCTCCACGAGGTGCCGCTGCCACCACAGTGCGCGGTCCGCCACCTTCTTGGGCAGATGACCCAGCAGCGCAGCCGAACCCAACGCGGCCCGCTCACCAGCGCCGAGAACAGCGAAGTCCTCGGCGGCCTGGAGATCGACCTGGTCCACGAGCATGCCGGTGCCGTGGACGTCGGCCAGACGGACTCTATGACGGGACGTTCCCGGGGCCGACCATCGTGTCCCGTTCCGGACGCCGGACGGTGGTGCGGCACCGCAACGAGCTGCCCCGTCCGACCGTGGCCCATCTGCACGGCGGGCACACCCCGTACAGCAGCGACGGCTACCCGACCGCGCTGATCCTGCCTCACAACAACACGGCAGGCACGGACAGGATGCCGGGCATGCCCGGGGCCGGCGGCGCGCAGGACACCGCCTCCGGGCAGCGCACGTACACGTACCCGATGAAGCAGCGGGCCGCGACCCTCTGGTACCACGACCACCGCATGGGCTTCACCGGACCGAACGTCTGGCACGGGCTCGCCGGGTTCCACCTGGTCCACGACGACGACGAGGAGGGCCTGCCCCTGCCTGCCGAGGAGCGCGGAATCCCGCTGCTGATCGCCGACCGGTCCTTCGCCGCCGACGGCTCCTTCCAGTACCCGGCGCTCGATGCCGGACAGCGCACGGCGGGCGTCACCGACCCGTACATGGACGGTGTCCTGGGCGACGTCATCCTGGTCAACGGGGCACCCTGCCCTGTGCTCGAAACCCAGCGCCTGCGCTACCGGCTGCGGCTGCTCAACGGCTCCAACGCCCGCCGCTACCGACTGGCGCTCGACCCCGCGCCGCCGGGCGGCGGCGCTCTGGTGCAGATAGGCGGCGACGGGGGCCTGCTGGAGCGGCCGCTCGCGCACGACACCCTGGACATCACCCCAGGCGAACGCTTCGACGTGGTCGTCGACTTCGCCCGCTACCGGCCCGGCACCCGGGTGCGGCTGGTCAACCGCCTGGGCAGCGGCGGCACGGCGGTCGTCATGCGGTTCGACGTCTCCGGTGCCCGGCCTCCGGCCGACGACTCCCGTGTACCGGACCGGCTCTCGGCGATCCCCGCGCCACGGGCCGAGCAGGCCGCAGCGACCCGTACCCTCCACTTCCAGCGGCGGGGCGGATCAGGATGGACCATCAACGGCCGCCCCTACGAGCCCGGCAGACCGCTGGCGACCGTCCGTCTCGGCACCACCGAGGTCTGGCGGTTCGTCACCGACTTCCACCACCCCGTGCACCTGCACCTGAACCACTTCCAGGTGACCGCCCGCAACGGCGGGTCGCCCGGACCGTACGACGCGGGCTGGAAGGACACCGTGGATCTGCGTCCCGCCGAGTCCGTGGAGATCGTCACGCGCTTCACCGACTACCCGGGGCGGTTTCTGCTGCACTGCCACAACCTTGAGCACGAGGACATGGCGATGATGGCCGACTTTGTCACGGAGTGAACCAGAAGACCTCGCGCCGATCACGCAGCTCCGCAGCCACCCAGCCAACTACTAACCTCGGTGTTCACTGACATCGGTTCGTCAGGGCGGCGAAGTCCGCGCCGCCCTGCTCGCTCTGGTCGTCCGGCTCGGACGCCGGCTGCGCGACCGCGGCCAGGCCGCCCGCGCCCTCACCCTGACCCTGCGTTTCGCCGGTGACACCCGTTGGGAGAAGACCCGCCGCCTCGGCGAGCCGTCGGCACACGAGGACCATCTGCACACCTTGGCCTACCAGCTGATGGATGCCGCCGGCCTTCAGCGCGGCCGCCTGACCGGTCTCACCCTCAGGGGCGAGGACCTCATGGACGCCGGCCAGGTTGCCCAGCAGATCAGCCTCGATGGCGTACGCGAGGACCGCCTCGTCGCAGAAGGAGCGGTGGATCAGATCCGCGACAAGTTCGGCCCGCACGTGATCGGCCCCTCCGCCACCTTCCGACGCGCATCGTGACCCGCCCATGCCACTGGAGGCAGCCGTGATCCTCAACCCGCCCGGGTGGTTCCCCGACGCGGCACAGCAGCTGCCGCACTGGCCCTACCTGCAGGCCGTCGACGAAGCTCTCGTCGGGCGGGGGCTTCCGCCGGGCACCGTCCGCGCCGACTGCACCCACCGCGAGCAGGGACGCACGATGTACCTCGTGCTCGTGTGGGACATCAGCCGCACCGCCGGAGTGGGCGGCCTGCGATTCAAATGGCAGGAGGGTACCGGCTGGGCCTACGCCCTGCTCGGCGCCAGCCCGTCCATCCCGACACCGACCCGGCCGATCGCCGCACTGCACCGCGTCTTCGCGGCGCCGGACGACGTTGCCGCGGTGGCTGAGCAGTACGTGCGCATCTGGCGCATGCCCACCGGCGAGTACGGTGCGGAGTGGACCGGGGCACCTCACGTGCGGGACACGATCGAAAGATTCCGCGCCACCCTCAATAAACCTGGCGGCGTCTGGACGGACGGGTGAACGCCAGTACCGCCGTACTACGCCGCAGCCGCGCTGCCCTCGTTCTCCTCAAAGGCGGGCTTGAGCCGACTGCGGGCGTCAGGACGGTCGGGGCCCGCGATCTGGTCCCAGAACGCGTGCGTCCCGATCACGGCCATCGCCGGCACGGGAGCGCCGTACCGGGCCGATGCCCTCGTGTCCCTGGCCCTCTCGGCCGGCTCTCCGACCCGCAGCTGTCTCCCGAGTCAGTGGCGCGCACCATATCTCGGTGCGCTATCTGTGCAAGGTGCTGAGCCGACGCGACGTCACATTGGTTTCGTGGATCCGCAGCAGACGTCCGGAACGCATCCGGCGCGATCTCCGCGGCCCCTCCCTGGCCGATCGCAGCGCGGCCACGATCGCCGCCCGCTGGGGCATCCTCGACGCCCCCCATCTCAGCCGTACCCTGCGCGCCGAGTTCGGGCAGAGCGTCGCCGAGACCAGAAGGTCGGTGTCGGCCTCGGCCTGACGCACCTTGGCGGTATTCGCAGCGGCGGTCGGGCATCGTGATCGCGTGCGGGACTGCTCCTGTCGGGCACCGAGGTGCCGTTGCCCCGGGGAGTGGGCCACGACACCGGCCGGCGCGGCGGCGCGTCAGGCCAGGCTGGTTCATATGCTCTTGACCTCTGATCGCGGATGCGTCACACGGCCTGTCCACCGAGCCCGATCCGTCCAAGGCGCCCTCCCGGTACGCAGCCGCTGGTGCCGGCGGTCCGAGACGTCCGTGAGAACGCCACCGCCGTCGGACAAGCAGTGGATGCCGGTGAGTTCGCGTAGCGGTACGCCGCCTTCAGCCGCTGGACGCTGACCACAGCACCCGCCACCCGAGCCGGCAAGGCCTGCCGAGTGCCGGAGTGGACGACCGTGCCGCTGTGCAGCGCGGTCACCTTCACCGGGCGCTCCGGATCGTTGTACGTGATCCGGTTGCTCGCGGACCGCAGGAGACGGTCCACGAGAGCGGAGACGGTCAGGACAGCGGAGACGGTCAGGACAGCGGAGAAGGCGCGGGTGGCGGTGGTGATGTGGGCGTCGACTCAGGAGCCTTGTGCGACCGGCATGGTGTCCCAGAACGAGCACTGGTGTTCCGCGGAGTACCGGTCGTCGTCGATCAGGACACTCCTGCCCCCCGCCCGCAGTGACAGCGTCACCCCTTTGCCGCTGCGGTAGGCGGGCCAGGCCGGTTGCCGGGCGACGTGCGGTCGGCCGGTCTTCGTGAAGGCTCCCCAGTACTGCGTCATCTCGCGGGCGAGGCGGCGCTCGTCGGCGTTGAACAGCGGGGCGATCGGCGTGCCGTTGTCGAAGCTGGGCCAGACGTAGGCGAGCTCCGCGGCGTGGCCGGCTCCCCAGACGTAACCGGGTATCTGCGTCAGGCCGGGCCCGGTCCGGTGGTCGAACTCGTACGAGTAGGTGGGGGTGTAGCGCTCGAAGGTCCGCACTAGCGAGCGTTGCCCGCACCCGCCGATCCCCGCGATCAACCCCGAATCGGTCATGATCGCGCCGACGAGGTACGCCGCGGTGTACGCGTCGGACGTCTCGGGCCACGGGTAGCGGGCGAGGACCTCGTCGGCACGGCCCCCGGCGAGGCCTTGTACGAAGGCGAGGTAGGCCTCCTTACCCGCCCCTATGTAACCCTGGGCGAAGGTGCGGCCCTCGTCACGGTTGGCGCCGACGACCACGGGCACTCGGGCGAACCGCCCGCTGTCCACCGCCTCGCGTACGTTGACCGGGAACGTCGGCGTCCCGTCCACGAAGGCGGCCGAGAAGGTCCGGCTCGCGTCGAGGAGCGAACCCGCCGAAGCCGACCGCAGACAGCCGAGGACGGCCGTCTGGTCGGTGCCGTCGCAGCCCGCCTGGCGGGCGAAGGCCGTTCCGGCGCTCTCGGCCTGAGTCTGCGGCTCGCTGGGGCAGGAGCCGCTCTGGATCATGGCGCGGGCGAACAGACCGCGGGAGCCGGGTGACACCAGATGTCCGCAGACGGACCAGCCGCCCGCGGACTCGCCGTCGATGGTGACCGCGGCAGGGTTCCCGCCGAAGGCCGCGATGTTCCGCTGCACCCAGCGCAGCGCGGCCTGCTGGTCCATGAAGCCGTAGTTGCCGGACTCGCCGCCCTCCTTGGTGAGGGCGGACAGCCCGAGGAAGCCGAAGACGCCGAGCCGGTAGTTGAGCGAGACGCCGATGGCTCCCGTCTCCCGTACGAGCTTCGACTCGTCGTTCTGTGCGCCGCTGCCGTTGGTCAGGCCACCGCCATGGATGAACACATGCACGGGAAGACGGGCGTCGGCCCGCACTCCCGCCGGCCGCCACACGTTGATGTCGAGACAGTCCTCGGTCTCGCTGCGCGGGCCGTTACCGCTGGGCAGTACGGGGCAGGGGTTGCCGAAGGCTGTGGCCTCCCGAACGCCGGTCCAGCGCGCCGCGGGCCGCGGCGGCTTCCAGCGCAGCGAGCCGGTGGGGGCCGTCGCGTAGGGGATACCGAGGAACCGTTCGACGCCTTGGGAGAGGGCACCGCGCACGGTGCCCTTGTCGGTGGGCACCACGGTCGGCGCACTCGCGGACGCCGCCACGGACGCCGTCACGGACGCCGTCACGGACGCCGCGGCGGACGCCGTCGCGGGCAGCAGCCCGACGGCGGTCATGGACAGGATCAGCGCACCGCCCAGGGCAGTACGGATTCTGCTCGCAGTCATGGGGACCTCTCTGGCGGGATGCCGGCCGCGGCGGTGCGGCCGGCACCCGTGGTGGTGGGCGAGGAACCGGACGGTCAGCGGGCGACGCCGACACTGCCGTGCAGGGGGAGCGTCCGAGACGAGGAGCCGACCCACACGTCCCGTTTCCCGGTGCCGAGCACCCAGGCGTGAGAGGACGTGTTCCAGTACTTCAGCTGCTGGGCGTCGACCCGGATGCGTACCGTCTTCGACTGCCCCGCGCGCAGATGTACCTTCTCGTAGCCGCCGAGCGAGCGCACCGCCTGCGGCGCGGTGGTCCCCGGGCTCGCGCCGAGGTACACCTGGGCGACCTCGTCGCCGTCGTGGGCGCCGGTGTTCTTCAGGGTGAACGAGACGGTCAGCCCGCCGTGGCTCTGCCGTACCGCGAGGTCGCGGTAGGCGAAGGAGGTGTACGACAGGCCGTAGCCGAACGGAAAGAGCGGGGCGGCCTGCTCCTTGTCGTACCAGCGGTAGCCCACATAGACGCCCTCGGAGTAGTTCTCCTGATTCTCCACTCCCGGGTACCTGAGCGGGTCGCCGGCGACCGGTGTCGCGGACTCGCTCGCGGGGAACGTCTGCGTGAGCTTGCCCGAGGGGTTCACGTCGCCGTAGAGCAGCCGGGCGGTGGCCTCGGCCCCGTTCTCTCCGGGGTAGTACATGTCGAGCACCGCCTTGACCTTGGTCAGCCACGGCATGGTGATCGACGACCCGGTGTTGAGGACGACGATCGTGTTCGGGTTGGCGTCGGCGACGGCGGAGATGAGCCCGTCCTGGTCGGCCGGCAGGGAGAGGTTCTTCCGGTCGAAGCCCTCGGTGCCGTCGTCGTAGGCGAAGACGACGGGGGTCTTCACCTGGCGGGCCAGGGCCACCGCCTGCTCGCGCGCGGCCTGCGCGGCCTGCGGGGTGACCCAGTTCAGCCGGACCTTCGTCGGCCCACCCTGGATCGCGAGGGCACCGGCCGCCAGGCTGTGCGTGCCCGCTGTGAGGTGCACCGTGGCGCTGCTGGAGCCCAGGAAGCCGGTGATGACGCTGTTGCCGTCGATCTTCAGCAGGCCGTAGGCGGCGGGGAGGTCGAAGACGAAGGAGTAGTCGCCGTCGGTGGGCACGGTGAGGGTGCCGCTGTAGTCGAAGGAGGCGTCCGGTGTGACGGGGATCGTGCCGTCCGCGTCGACCGGCAGGGCGGGGCTGAGGGCCGAGGCGGGGATGGGGACGCCGGTGTTGTCGCCGCCGGCCGCGTAGCGCACCGTGGTGTGTCGGCCGGCCCGCTGGGTGATGGTGTCCAGCGGCGAGGCCGCGGAGTCCGGTACGACGTTGGAGCTGCCGCCGCCGGTGACCTTCGGTGTCTTCGCGGTCGGGCCGATGAGTCCGATGCTGGTGTCCCTGCCGGTCAGCGGAAGCGCCTCGCCGGTGTTCTTCAGCAGGACCGCGCCGGATTCGGCCACCCTCTGGGCGACTTGTGCGCCGCCTTTCGGGTCGCGTGCAGGCCGCCGGGCCGCCGCGCCGTCGAGGAGACCGAATTTCGCCATCTGCTGCAGAATGCGCGCGACCGAATCATTCAACTCCGACATCGGAATGGTGCCGTCGGTTATCGCGGTCTTCAGTTCCTCGCCCAGGTAGACACCGCTCGGCATCTCCTGATCGAGGCCGTTCACGATGTCGGTCGTCGCGTGGGTCGCGCCCCAGTCCGACATGACCCAGCCCGTAAAGCCCCACTGCTCCTTGAGGATCGAGTCGAGCAGCTCGTCGCTGCCGCAGCCGTGGCTGCCGTTCACCGAGTTGTACGAGCACATCACCGCCCCGGCGCCGGCCTTGACGGCGGCCTCGAAGGCGGGCAGTTCGATCTGACGCAGGGTCTGCTCGTCGACGTTGACGTTCACCCCCATGCGGTTGTCTTCCTGGTTGTTCTCCGCGTAGTGCTTGACGGTGGCGATCAGGCCCTGGCTCTGGACGCCCGTGACTTCGCCGGCCACCATGCGCGAGCTGAGCAGCGGGTCCTCGCTGAAGGTCTCGAAGTTCCGCCCCGCGTACGGCACCCGGATGATGTTCGTCATGGGCGCGAGCAGGACGTCCTGGCCGAGCGCACGCCCGTCGCGTCCGACGGTCCGGCCGAACTCCCGGGCGAGCCTGTCGTCGAAGGACGAGGCCAGGGCGACCGGTGACGGCATCGCGGTGGCGTGCTCGTTGACCCGGACGCCCGCCGGGCCGTCGGTGAGCCGCAGTTCGGGGATGCCGAGGCGGGGCACCCCTGGGATGTATCCGGCCTGCCCCAACGTCCGGGGGTCGGTGCCGCCATGAACGAAGGACAACTTCTCGTCAAGCGTCATCCGGGCGATGAGGGCGGCGACGCGGGCGGACACCTTGACGGTGACGCCCGCGTTGCCCGCGCCCGAGGCGCCGGGAGCCGCGGCCACGCTCCCGGCAAGGAGCACCGCGCTCGCTACCGCGATCAGCGCCGTATGGCGTAAACGGCTGCCGTGGCGTCGTACCGGTCTCCGATCGACCTCCATGCGGACTCCTCACCACTGAAGTGCTCGACGATTTATGTCTCTGCTGGACAGAATTCGAGTCAAAGCAGGTGGCTCTATAAAAGATCGAACGTTCAAGGAGGTTAAATTCGCACATTCGATGCGTCAACCCTCTGGAATTCCGCACTTGCCAGACATAAATTGACGCCCTCGCAAGGGGGGTGACACGTGTCGGCACGCGACGAGGTCCTGGCCCATGTCCGGCGGCACGGGAGCGCGTCGCGCCCCGAACTGCAGACGGCGCTCGGCATGAGCCGTCCGGTCGTCACGGCCATTGTCCGCGACCTCCTCACCGAGAAACTACTGACCGAGCACCAGGGGGAGACCGGGGGCGGCAGAGGGCGCCCCGGCCGTCGGCTGCGGCCGTGCTATCCGCCGGGCGCGATCGTCGGAGTGGACGTCAGCCACCGGCATCTCACCGTCGCCGCGGCCACCCTCGACCTGACCATCCGGGCCGAGCGGCGGGTGGCGATCGATGTGGACACCCGGCCGACCGCAGCCCTGGACGTCACGGCGGAAATGATCCGGAAGACGACGGAGGAGGTACGGCTCACGGTCGACGGGCCCGTCAGGGCGTGCGTCGTCGGTATACCGGGGCCGCTGGACATGAACAAACGGGCGATCGCCTCGCCCACCATCCTCTCCAGCTGGTCCGGGCTCGATCTGGCGGCCGAACTGGGCTCCCGGACGGGACTGATGGTCTCCCTCGACAACGACGCGAATCTCGGAGCCCTCGCCGAACACCGGCACGGTGCCACCGACAACCGCGGCAACCTCATCTATGTCAAGGCGTCCGACGGTATCGGGGCGGGTCTCATCGTCCACGGGATCCCGGTCAGCGGCAGCTTCGGGGCCGCGGGCGAGATCGGGCACACTCAGATGATCCCGGACGGAGACTGGTGCCGGTGCGGCAACCGCGGCTGCCTGGAGACCATCGTCTCGGTCCGCCAAGTGCTCCAGCAGGTCCGGCACTTCTACCCGGGCGACACCGACCTGCGGTCCCGGCTTCCGGAGATCGCCCGCCACCCGGTGGCCCGGAAGATCTTCGCCGAGTCCGGCCGTACCCTCGGCCGCGTCCTGGCCAATCTGTGCGCACTGCTCGACCCCGCGGCCGTCATCATCGGCGGCGAGATGAGCCAGGCGGGCGAGGCATTCGTCGGCGGCGTCCGCGACTCGATCGAACGGCTCGCCCAACCGGGCTTCGACAACCGTGTCCTGGTCGTCGCGTCCGCCCTCGGCACCCGCGCCGAGCTGATCGGCAGTCTCACGCTCGCCCGTGACATCGCCCTGCGCGGCGCAATCCGGCGAGCCGAGGGCTGACCGGAGGGGCGGACGGGCCTGCCGGGAGTTCCCGGCTTCGGCCCACGACCACGATGAGCTGCCGTCATACCGGTTCACCGGCAGGCCCGCACTGCCGCCGGCCGTGCTCGCCGAGGCCGAGGCACTCGTGCTGTCGTGCACCGGTTGGCGCACCCTGAACGCCGCAGCGAGCCTGCAGGAGCGGCTGCATATCCCGGTGATCTCCTCCAACCTCGCCCTCGCCACCTCCACTCCTCCACTCCTCCGCCCGCTCCAGGAGCAGCGCCGTGAACTTCACCAGACCCAGCAAGCGCAGCGACGACCGCGTCCTCGCATTCGCCACCCACGCTGCCGCCCTCGACAGCGTCCGCGCCGAGGTGGAGGCCGCCCACGACGACAACCGCTGGTGGCCGCCCACCTTCACCGACCCGCGCATGCGGATGCTCGCAGCCGGCTCGTCCACCCGGATCAACCACCGCATGGTCGACACCTACGCGGCCGTCCTCGCCCGCGCCGACGCGATGGGCTTCGACTCCCTCACTGACCTCGACGACGACCAGGCCCACGAACAGGCCCACGACCTGGTCGCCCCGCTCGGCCTGACCGAAGCACGCCCGACCTACCTCTGCTCCCTGGCCGACACCCTCGCCCGCTGGGACAAGGACGGCACCGACCCAACCGCCTGGGACGCGGCGACGTTCATCGCCCCCTTCGCTCGCGAGGTGCGTGGAGCCTCCTGCAAAGTCGCCCGGTGCGCCGCCCTCTACGCCCTTGGCTACCACTGCGGCATCATCCCCGTCGACTCCGGCATGGCCACCGAGCTCGCTCCTGCCCTCGGCTTCACCCTCCCCTCCGGCCCCGTCGCCCACGAACACCTGCGCACCCTGCTGGAACACGCCGTCGCACGCCACACCGACGCCCTGCGCACCCTCGCCGCCGGCCAGAACGTCACCATCCCGGCCGAGGCGGCACCGACCTGGTGGACCCACCTGGTGCTGGTCTACTTCAAACGCCTCTACCTCAACCAGCCACCCGCCCGCCTGTGCCCGCGCCGCCCCACCTGCCCCGCCCTGACCCACTGCACGCACACCCGGACCTGACCCAGGGGGAGAGCCGCGATGCAACGCACCATCGTGATCGGCAACATCTCCCTCGACCACATCCACCGCCCCGGCCACCCGCCGGTCCACCAACTCGACGGAGCCGCCCTCCACCTGGCCGCCGCAGCGGCCCGCGCCGGCCTGACTGCCGCGCCCGCAGCCGCCGTCGGAGACGACCTCGACGGCCTGACCCAAGACCCGCGCCTCCCCACCTTGGACTGGAGCCTCGTCCACCGCGGCCCCGGGCCGTAGGCCGCGTTCGCCATCCACTACGACGAAGCGGAAGCGGTCACGACCGTCACCACCGACTACGGCGCCGCCAGGCACCTCACCACCCACGCTCTTCACCTGATCGACCGCCCCCCCGCGCCCGTTTCCACGTCGGCTGCCGCCGTCCCCTGGACGTTCCCGCCGTACTCCAAGCGCTGACCGAGCACGACCGCCCCTTCAGCCTGGATTTCCACCTCCCCAGCGCCCCCAGCTCATCCCCGCCGCCACGCCTGGCTCCCACACGCGGCCGCGGTCTTCGTCAACGCCCAGGAACACGCACTCCTCACCCAGCACGGCAGCCCAAGGCCCTGCCCGGAGACCGTCATCACCGACGGCCCCCGCCCAGCCAGCGTTCTCCTGCACGACCACGCCCCACACCTTGCTGCGCCCGCCGCTGTGCCGGTCGTCCGGCAGATCACCGGAGCCGGCGACACCCTGGCCGGCACCTACCTCGCCCACCGCGTCCAGGTCTTGGCCATGCACGATCAGTTCACCGGGCCCGGCGGGGACGGCGCCGCCGTCTTTGCCATGCCGCCACCATCCGGCAGGGCCGCTCAGGCTGCCACGAGCCCGATCCGAGGGGCCGCCCGGAAGCGTCGGTCGAGGGCGCTTCACCGCGCGTGGACCGGGTGCGTAGGGTACGAGCGGCCCGGGAGTGTGCGCGCCGGGCCGGCCGCGCGGACGACGTGTCCGAGGGGCCGAGGACCGGGGGGTAGCGGGGATGGCGGACGCGGCGGACGTGGGGCGGCGTGCGGACGGAGAGGTCGGCGGGGGGACCGTACCGCTGGACCGACGGGTGTTCGCCGTCGCCGCGGTGGTCTTGGCCGTGCAGGCCGGTGTCACTGCCCCTGGAGCACGGGTACAACCCGTCCGGACGCTCGGGGTGCGCGGCCGGTGCGGGGTGGGCAGCACGATGACGGAGACGACGGCAAGCTCCGCAAGTCCTGGTGCTTGCGCTGACCGGTGGGCCACCGCAACGCCAGGCATGCGTGAGGCGTGGCGATCGGCTCTGCTTGATTCCCTGGAGCGCAGGCACTTCCGGGTCGTTGCTCGGCGAGTGCGGCCGGGACGGGCAGACAAGGCGTAGGCAGGGGCCGGGTGCGGTGTCCGGGCCTCCGCCGGTCAGCAGCGTCCCGGTTGGAAGAGCTGTTACACCGCGCCCCACCTGGCCGCGCAAGCCTCGTGTCCTGTGCCGCCGAAGGCGGAGAGCGTGCCATCGAAGGTTGAGCGGCCAGAAGGAGGCCCTCGGGGTGTCGGAGCGGATTCTTCGACGGTGGCGCGATGCGGTGATCTTGATGTGCGGCTCGGGCGAGGACGGCGTACAAGCAGCGAGGCTCGGCGCCATGCCCGTCACCGGTGCTGCGGGCGCCATTCGAAGAGCAGGATGGCCGCGTCGTCCCGCAGTTGGTTGCGCTGGTGGTCGAGGATGGCGTTGATGAGCAGCCGCAGCACCTCGGCCGGGCGCTGGCCGGCGGCGGAGGAGCGGATGATGAAGTCGGTGAACCGGTCGAGGCCGAACTCCGCGCCGTCCGTGTCGCGTGCTTCTACAACGCCGTCGGTATAGAGCAGCACGCAGTCGCCCGGTTCCAGTGTCGTCTCGTGGACCTGTCGGGCTGCCGGGGCGAGTTGGCCGGCCAGGCCGATCGGCGGCTGCGGGGGGCTGTCCAGCGCCCCGTCGAGCACTCGCTCGGCACGTATCAGCAGCGGCGGCGGGTGACCGCAATTGACCCAGCGCAGCACCCCGGTCTGCGCGTCGAGCCGGCACAGCACGCCAGTGCAGAACTGGTCGGGCAGCCATCGGGAGAGTGCCTGGTCGGCGGACCCGACGACGTCGGCCAGGTCGCAACCGCCGCGGCGGGCGTTCCGCGCCGCAGCCATGGCGACCGACGCGGTCAGACCGGAGGTCAGATCGTGACCCATGGAGTCGAGGATCAGGGTGTGCAGCACGTCCTTGACCACCGAGTGGTCGAAGGCGTCGCCGGCGACGTCGTACGCCGGTTCCAGGACCGCGGTGGAGACGCACCTGCTGCTGCCGATGGTGCGGGGTGGCAGGAAGGCCCGCAGCATCTCGGTGGGCAACCGCATTGTCGCGGTGCGGGTGCGGGCGGTGAGCCAGTCGCTGTAGGCGCGCTTGGAGGTGATCAGCATGGCGAGCAGATGGGCCAGCATACGGCTGCGGCGCATCCGCGCCCCGTCGAGCGAGGCGGTCCGCACCGCCAGCACCCCCAGCCGCTCCGCACCGTCGACCAGAGGCATCCAGACGATCACGGCGTCGTCGGCGTCGGCCACCCGCGGGGAGACGGTGCGGTACGCCCAGCCGGCCAACGAGTCGGCCACCGGTAGCGACTCCGAGGTCTCGTCGAGTGGGATGAGCAGCAGTTGTTGCAGGTCGACGAGGTAGATCAGCACGGAGTCCAGGCCGAGAGCCGAGGCGCACCGGTTCGCCAGGGCGGGCAGTTCGACCGGCAGGGCCGTCTGTGCCTCGATGATCAGCTCTTCCAGCCGATTCTCATCGACGGCGGTGTCGGTACTGGCGGAGGCGTGCAGCGGGTCCGACAAGGGGATCACCCCCTCCGTGCCCAGTCTCACACCGATCCCGACGTCTTTCACGTCAGGCACGATCGCGCCGGGTGCGGCCGCGGCGAGGGCTGTTGAAGGCTGTAGAGGTGGCCGGAGTCCGGCTCCGTCAGCCGGACCACTGCTTCCTCGAACAGGACGGAGGCGACCTGACGCCGGTTGACGCAAGACAGCAGGCGGTCATGAAGCAGGAGACTGCCCGCGCTGATGACGCTCTTCGAAAGCGGCTGCTCCCCGGCGGCCGACAGCAGAATTTACACTCTTGCGTGTGAGTGTTAAATTTGTAGCCATGTCGAAGGTTCCGTCTTCTCAGGTCGTGCTCGACAGCGCCTACCGCTGTTTCTGCCGCAACGGCTTCCGGCGCACGACGATGTCCGACATCGTCGACGAGGCGCAGTTGTCGCGTCCCACCGTCTACAAGTACGCCGGGACCAAGGACGACGTGTTCGCGAAGGTCGTCCGGACGAGGCTGGAGGAAGCCGCGAGGGCGGCCGAGCAGGCGGCAGCCGCCGTGGGCACGCCCGAGGAGAAGGTGCTCGGTGTGCTCACGGTGAAACTGGAGGTCGCCATCCGCCTGTGGAGCGACAGCCCCGCCCACGCCTACGAACTGCTCTCCGCGGCCACCGCCCACACCCCCGAGCTGGTCACCTCCTACATGGACCACCTGGCGGAGCTCGTCACCTCAGCCCTGGCCGCCGTGATCCCCGATACCGCCCAGCAGGCGGCCGGCGTGCTGCTCACGTTCACCCGGGGCCTGGAGGACGACCTGCGCGATACCGAAGCGGCCCGCCGCGACCTCAAAGCCGGAGTCCAGATGATCACCCGCGGCGCGCTGAGCCGCCCCGCCCCCTCACCTCTCGCCTGACCCGCCAGCAGGCCGCAGCCGGAAGGCATCACCATGAGCACCACCCCCGCCCCCGTCCACTACCGCGACCAGCAGGCATGGCGCGATCTGCAACAGTTCCTGCCCGCCCGCCTGCGCCTGACCGACGACACCGTGCCCGAGGAAGAGTTCTGGACCTGGCGCGGACACCGCGTCCACCTCGACCGCTACCCCAACCCCGCAGCGAAGGCCAAGGTCGTCCTGCACCACGGTGTGGGCACCAACGGACGCCAGATGTCCCTCATCCTGGGCGCCCCGCTCGCCGCCCGCGGCTTCGAGACCGTCGCCCTGGACAACCTCGGCTACGGCCTCACCCAGGTCAAGCCGGGCACGACCCCCTCCTACGACGACTGGGTCGACCTGGTCGTCGACTTCCTCGCCCACGAACGCGCCCGCGACGACCGCCCCATCGTGCTCTACGGGCTCAGCGCAGGCGGCATGCTCACCTACCACGTCGCCGCCAAGGCCCCCCGCGGCACCCTGGCCGGCATCGTCGGCATGACCTTCCTCGACCAGCGCGACCAGCAGGTCCGCGACGAAACCTCCCACGACAAGCTCACCGCACGCGCGGGCGTCCCCGCGATGAGCCTGTTCGCCAGGACCCCGGCAGCCTCGATGAAGTACCCCATGAGCCTGGCCGGAAAGATGTCGGCCCTCGCCAACAGCCCGGCGGCCATGAAGGTCTTCATGAAGGACCGCACCTCCGCCGCGAACTGGGTCAGCATCCGCTTCCTGGACCGCTACATGAACTACGTCCCCGCAGTCGAACCCGGCGACTTCGACGCCTGCCCGGTGCTGCTGACCCAGCCCGCCGAGGACCGGTGGAGCCCACACCACCTGAGCCTCCCGGTGCTCTCCCGCATCACCAAAGTCCCCGTCGAGACCGTCATGCTCGACAACGCCGGCCACTACCCCCTCGAAGAGCCCGGCCTGCAGCAGATGCAAGACGCCATCGCAGCCTTCGTCACCAAGCACACCACGTGACCGAACCGGCCCGGCCCGTGGACGGCCGAACTCTCCCACCACCGTTCTGCCGTCCACACCGATACTCCCTCGCAGCGCCATCAATTCGGGTCTGTGCAGCGAACGGTGGAACTCGGCCGGTTCTGTTCAGCGGCGTCCGGCGGTGAGCCGCTGCACTGGTTCCGTCGCCTGCGTACCCGCTGGGAGATCCGCGACGACATCCACCGCGCGTTCGTCACCCTCGGCTGCGCCGTCATCTGCTGGCGACGACTGCGCACCGCACTTTGCTGGGAGTGAGGGCAGGCGATGTCCTTGAGGAGATGGCCTGCTCGATGCGTCAGAACGCACTCGTAGCAGCCGAGCCCGCACAGCCTCACAGCCGGGATTTCAGCACGTCGACCTCACATCGTCCGCAGGGCCCGCTCGGACGCCGCGTCGCGGCCCGATTCGTGCTCGATGCGTGCCGGCTCGGTGTTGCGCGTCAGCGGTGGTCGACGTAGGCGACGAATCCGCCCACTGTCAGACCCACCGCGCATCCGCGGCGGAAGGCCTCGTAGCGCATGCGCGCGGTGTGCTGCGCCTCGGTCATCGCATACGGTGCGCGGATCCCCAGTTCCACGCCGCACAGGCACACGACGTATCCGTGACGCAGGGCGGCGGCCGCCCACTCGGGGTCGTGCGGGACCCAGGTCCGGGAGTAGATCTCACCGTCGGGCGTCCGTAGTTCCAGCCGGGAGTAGGTGTATCCGAAGCGCTGCTCCAGTTTGGGCTGTTCATCGGGTATCTCGTGCAGCTCCCATCCAGGGATCAAGCGCAGGTCGGAGAACTCGGGCGGCAGGCGCCTCATGCCGAACAGGATGGCGCCTTCGATCTGCCGTTCCTCGGGCATGTCGTCGAGCGTGGCTCCCCTCGGCATGACGAACCCGAAGTAGCCCACGCCCACGGCGCGACGGAACTCGAAGAGGGCAGTGGGCATGTGACGTGTCTGCATGTGATCGAGGGTGACCGCGCCTTCCGCGGTGTCCAGAACCATCAGCACGCGCCCGAGCCGCAGCGCGGGGTCGTCGCTGAACAGGATCCGCCCGTGGTCGTCGACCTGTTCGAACTGATGCCAGCTCATCTCCCACAGCCCTCCGGTTGGTTGCCGCCGTTCCGCGTCCGCGAAGCAGACGATGGGACGTTGAACCATCCTATTGGAGGATCGTTCAACAATCCATACATCGGAACGCGTGCACCACCAAGTCGGCGGTTTCGTCGAAGGCAGGGGGGAGGATGAGCGCGGACGAAGCAGGCAAAGGGCGGACAGGCGTGGGCCGGCGGGTGCTGGTAGGCGCCGCAAGCACCGGCGCAAGGTTGGCGCTGTGGGCGGTCGTACGTCTGATCGTGCGCATGGCCTTCGTCGCGCACGCCCCGTGGATCGAGGCGCTGTGCGCGTTGGCGCTCCGCCTCGGCTGCGTGTTCCTGTGTGCGTGCTGGTACTTGGACCTCCGGTGGCTGCTGTGTGCGGTGTGCCTCTTCGGGGTGCTGTTCCTGCAGAACCGGGAGCTGGATCAGCAGGTACTGCACCAGCACGGGCGTACCGAACACGTCAAGGTCCGACAGATTCAGTGGTCCGCCGGCGACGGCATGGGTGACAGCGACCCCCTCTGCACGGTCACCGTCCTCGACGGCCCGCCGCTGGCTCCGATCGAGGAGAACGGGCTCATGGGCTGGAAGTGGGTGGTGGGCGGCACTTACGCGGTGACCGTCGATCCGCAGGGCAGTGCCCCGCTCAGGCGGGGGAACAAGCCCGGGCCTCCGGTGATCCAGCGGTTCCTGCAGATCCCGCTCGGCCTCGGCCTGGCCTTCGCCCTGTGGCGGCCCGCAGGACTGTTGCTGCGCCGACAACGCGTTCCGTCAGCCGGACCCACTCAGCCATAGGGGGCTGTGACTGAGCGGCGCCGGGGCGCCGACAATCTCACCCGCTGGTCCCGGGAGTGTGGATGGTCGGCGTCGTCTCGGTTGATCCGGTCCCGCTCGCTGTCGTGACGACCGGCCTAAAATACGCTGACTTTTCGAGCTTTCTGTCACCCATGGCGGTTCCAGTCCTCGTGACACGGCGCCAACTGTCGTGTCACAGCTCACTGCGCACGTTGTGGGCGCCGCAGGAGTGACAGATGCCGCGCCCAGGTGCCAACCACCTCGCTCATCACACCCCGGGGCCGCGGCGATCGCGAGCACGGGCGGCTTGTGCCACAGGACTTCCGGGTCGGGACCGGCGCCAAAGTCATCGCCTCACCGCCTCGACCTGGACGTCGATGCGTGCCTGATCGGCGTCCACCTTCAGGAACACGTCGCCGACGCGCAGGGTCGCGCGCTCGGAATGGGCGCCGACGACCTTGACCTCCTCCATGGCGCCCAATATCCCGGATAACCGTCGACGTCGCCGGGTTTATCGCGCGCGATTGCGCGGCTGACTGCATCCCGCTGCCCGGCGGCCTCGTGCACGACACCGACCGCTGGCCAGGCCAAGCCCAGCACTTTTGGTAGGAGTCCTAACTGCGTGACAACGCCAGCGGGCGGCGGCGGACAAGTGCGGACATCTGTGATCAATCAGCGCAGGTGGGAGGTATAGCAACCCAAGGAAGCGCGTGCGCCCAAGTTATGGCGTGACGAAGTGGTCGTGGGGTCAAGTCCCGGAAGCGCGAAGGAGAAGTACCGGCTCAGGACAGTGGGGGCAGCTGGTCTACGAAGTGGGCCGGCTGTCCAGCAGTGTTTCCACCGTTAGGGTTCTTGCCAGGGTGCCCGTCAGCCATTCCGCGAGGTCCACGCCCTGCGGCCGGCACTCGCCTTCGTGGTTGCACCACATAACGCCCGCAGGATCGCGGAAGTCGACCAGCGACCAGATAGTGCAGCGCCAGCCGTAGATCAGCACCAGACCGGCCGGGATGCGAGGGCAAGCGGCGCCGAGCGGCGCGATGCAGTGCTGCGTGCGCCCGGTACGCCGTGGCGGTGTTCGATGTCGGCTCTGGGCACACCGATCCCCAGCTGGTGATCCCTTACGGCGAAAGGGCCGGCGTGGACGGCCCCGCGCAGCGGATCACGGCGACGTACTGACGGCTTTGATCAGGTGTTTTTCTTCCTTGCTGCTGTGACCGGCAGGGCGGCGTGCGCGGGTCGGGATGCAACGCCTTTCAGTCAGGTGACGAGCTGCTCCTGATCAGGCACGGGTTTTCTTCGTCCGCTCGCTGGTGCGGGGGCATGTGCGGGTGGGGCGTCGGGTCATCGTGGCGATGAGTGCCCGGTTCGGGTGGGCTTCGGAGTGCTGGGGGAGACGTTCGTTGTCGTGTGTGTCGCGGCGGGCGTTCATGCGTCAGCCGTTCTTGGGCTCGGCTTTCCGATGGCGGGGCAGGACGGCGAATCCCTTGGTGACTTTGGGCCTGGAGGTGGTGCGCTGGGTGGGCCGGAGGTGTTCGCGGGCCCGGTCCACGAGGTCGCCGGCGTGACCTGGGTCGGCCCGGGCCTGGGTGATCTGCGGCTGGGTGAGGCGCAGGTGCCGGAAGACGTCGCGGGCGGCGTCGCGGTCCTGGATGTCGGCGGGCGTCACCGTGATCATCACGGGCAGGCCAGGCGTGTCCACGGTGACAGGTCGCTTGCGAGTCGGTGCGGGTCTGGGTTCTGGTGAGGGGTGGGTGCGCAAGTCTGGTCGGTGTGGCGGGCTGGGGGTGTGCCTGTGGTCTGGGGTGGGTGTACGGGTCTGCGGCCTGCTGGTGGCCGGCAGCCGGCCGGGCCCGTCCTGTCGCCGCTGACGGCAGCTCTGAAGGCAGGAGGGCGGCGCGGCCGGTTCCGGGGCGGTCCGGATCCGCTCGGCCGCCGCACAGGGCGGGCTCCGCCCAGGGCGGCCTTCACTCGGTCCTGTGTCCTCGGTTCCAGGCGCCGTCGCGGCCCTTCCTCGGCTTCCGCGCGGGGCGGTCTCCGGGCGGCGGCCTCCGTTCAGCTCCCGCGCAGGGCTGTTTCGAGGTGGCGGGCTCCGCGCAGGGCGGCCTCCACGCAGTCCTCCGTCTTCGGTTCCAGGCGCCGTCGCGGTCCGACGACCTGTACGGCGGCGACGACCTCGCCGGTGAAGTCGCGGACCGGCACGGCGACCGAGTACAGGCCGGGCTCGGCCTCCTCGTCGACGACGGAGTATCCGCGCCGCCGGGTCAGTTCCAGCCGCCGCAGGAAGTCGTCGAGGCCGGTGGGGGTGTTGGGGCCGTGGCGGACGAACTCGGTGCGGGCGAAGACCGCGGCCACCTCGTCGTCGGCGGCGTCGCTCAGCAGCGCCTGGCCGCAGTCGCTGCAGTAGGCGGGGTAGGGGCGGCCGATCCAGGAACCGAGCTGGCGGCTGCCCGGCGGTACCCGTTCCGCGATGGTCACGGTGGTGTCGCCTGCCAGGACACCGAGGTAGCAGCTCTCGCCGGTCTCGGCGGCCATCCCCTCCAGCGCGGTGAGCCCGTCGGTGCGCAGCCGGTGCGCGGTGAGGTCGCGCGCCGCGGCGTAGAGCCGCCAGTGCGGGGTGACACCGCCCGAGGCGTCGTCGCGGGTGACGAACTCCTCCGCGGCCATGGCGGTGAGCGTGCGGGACAGCTGGCTGCGGTCACGGCCCATCTGCCGGGCCAGCTCCGAGACGGTCACGGCGGAGCCGTGCTGTCGGCCGTCGGCCGTGCTGCGGGCGAGCTCGGACAGGGCGTCCAGGCCCTTGGTCACGCTTGAGTTCACGCTCGGGTCCACGCGCTCCTCCGTCGTGCCGGTACCGGCATCCACCGGGGCCGTCGCCCCCGTGGCCTACCGCTCCGCACTCTAGCGTCACCTTCCACACCACCAGGAAATGTGCAGCATCTGCATCTTGCCGTGCATTTAATGCACGCCTAACATCCTCGTACCAGCCGCCGCCGAATGCCGAGGGATGAGAACGCATGGCCACGACGACGATCACGCCGGACGCCACCGCACCGGGACGGAAGCCCGTACGGCGCCGCACGGTCCGTGCGATCAAGGTGCACTGGCCGGTCCCGGCCAAGACCCTGGCCGCGTGCGCGGCGGGCGACCTGGACGCGTTGCGCGCCGAGGAGTCCTTCGCCCCGCTGCTGCGGGTCCTGGAGACCTCGCCCGAACTCGGCGACTTCGGCGTCTACGGCGATGTCTTCGAGGTGGCCCTCGGCGTGGAGAGCTTCACCGTGCGTACCGGCGCCCGGCCCACCCTCGGCTCGGTCGGCGGACGCTTCCTCTCCTCGACGCTCGCGGTGACCACCTACGTCGACGCCACGGCCGGCGACGACGAACTGGCCCTGCTCCTCGCCCGCCTCACCGACGTCCACCCCTGGGAGGTCCCGGTGATCGAGCTCTCCGCCCCCTTGGACCTCGTCACCCGGGCCTGACCCCGCCCCACCTCCGGCCTCCTCCTCCCGAGCCCGCCGCCCGCACCGGGCGACCGCTCCCCTCCGTGTGCGACCACCCCTGCGCCGAAAGTGGCCCAACCCCGCAGCCATGCCCTGCCGATCACCCCCACGCCCCGTCCTCCCCGCCCCGCTCCGCAGAGGAGACCGCCATGTCTGTCTCAGCCGTACCGGAGAACCCTCCGGCCACCGCCGACTCCGCTCCCCAGCCGCCCTCCGACGGCCTGCGCAGAACCATGCGCTCCCGCCATCTCGTCATGATCGCCATGGGTGGCGTCATCGGCTCCGGGCTCTTCCTCAGCACCGGGTACACCGTCTCCCAGGCCGGTCCCCTCGGCGCCGTCCTCGCCTACCTGGTCGGCGCGTTCGTGGTCTGGCTGGTGATGGCCTGCCTCGGTGAACTCGCCGTCACCTATCCCGTCTCCGGTGCCTTCCACGTCTACGCCTCCCGCTCGATGGGCCCCGCCACCGGCTTCGCCACCGCCTGGCTGTACTGGCTGACCTGGGCCGTCGCCCTCGGCTCCGAGTTCACCGCGTGCGGACTGCTGATGCAGCGCTGGTTCCCCGCGATCAGCGTCTGGGTCTGGTGCGTGGTCTTCGCGGCCGTCGTCTTCGGCGTCAACGCCTTCTCGGCCCGCGTCTTCGGCGAGACCGAGTACTGGTTCTCGCTGGTCAAGGTGATCGCCGTGGTCACCCTGATCGTCCTCGGCGGCGCGGCCCTGCTCGGCTTCCACCCGCTGTCCTCCGGCGGCTCGCACCCCTTCCTGCTGCAGAACTTCGACACCCCCGACGGCCTCTTCCCGCACGGCTTCTCCGGTGTCCTGGTCACCGTGCTCGCCGCCTTCTACGCCTTCTCCGGCTCCGAGCTGATCGGCGTCGCCGCCGGCGAGACCGAGAACCCGGCCGAGGCCGTCCCGAAGGCGCTGCGCGTCACCGTCGTACGCCTGCTGGTCTTCTTCGTCGGCGCCATCACAGTGATCGCCGCGACCATCCCGTACCAGAAGGTCGGCCTGGACGAGAGCCCGTTCGTCACCGTCTTCTCGTCCCTCGGCATCCCCTACGCCGCCGACGCCATGAACTTCGTGATCATCACGGCGCTGCTGTCGGCCGGCAACAGCGGTCTGTACTCCTGCGCCCGGATGCTGTTCTCGCTCGCGGAGGAGAAGCAGGCCCCGCAGGCGCTGCGCCGGCTCACCCGCCGCGGCATCCCGCTCACCGCGCTGGCGCTCAGCATGCTCGGCGGCCTCGCCTCCCTGGTGAGCAGCGTCGCGGCCCCCGAGACCGTCTACCTGGTGCTGGTGTCGATCGCCGGGTTCGCCGCCGTCGGCGTCTGGATGTCGATCGTCGCCGCGCAGTTCTTCCACCGCCGGGCCTTCGTCCGCGACGGCGGCGACCCGCGCACCCTGCCCTACCGCACGCCCTTCTACCCGGTCGTCCCCGTCCTCGCCTTCGTCCTGTGCCTCGCCTCGCTCGTCGGCATCGCCCTGGACCCGGCGCAGGCGACGGCCCTGTACTTCGGCGTCCCGTTCGTCGCGGGCTGCTACCTCTACCACTGGCTGCGGCACGGCCGCCGTACCGCCGGAGCTCTCACGTGAAGCCGCCCACCTGCGTCCTGCTCGACCTCGACGGCACCCTCGTGGACTCCGCCGCCGGCGTGACCGCCAGCGCCGCCGAGGCCCTGCGGGCAGTCGGCGCCCCGGTCCCGGACGCGCCCACCCTGCGCACGTTCGTCGGCCCGCCGATGTACGACACCTTCCGCGATGTCGTAGGCCTGCCGGCGCCCGCCGCGCGGACCGCCCTCGCCGCCTACCGCGCGTCGTACGCCCGCACCGGCGCCTTTGCCGCCACCGTCTACGACGGGATACCCGAACTCCTCGACACCCTGGCCGCGCGCGGACTCCCGCTCGGCATCGCCACCTCCAAGGTGCAGGACCAGGCCGAGTTGATGGCCCGCCGCTTCGGCCTCGACGCCCGGCTGAGCACCGTCTGCGGGGTGTCGGACGAGGCGGGCCGTACGACGAAGCGGCTGGTGATCCGGGAGTGCGTCGCCCGGCTGCGGGCGGCCGGCGCGGACGTCAGCCGCCCGCTCATGGTCGGCGACCGGGCCTACGACATCGAGAGCGCCGCCGCCGAAGGCATTCCCGCCGTCCACGTGCGGTGGGGGTACGGCGGCCCCGGGGAGTCGGCGGGCGCCCTCGCCTCCGTCACCGAACCGGCCGAACTCGCCGAGTTGCTGAAGAACACCGTCGAGACAGAGGACCAGCACGCATGACATCGCATCCGGCCACCACCCCGTCCACCGCTCCCGAACCGCCCCTGTGGGCCCTGCACCGGGAACTGATCGGCAAGACGGTCCGCACCGACCTCACGCACGCCTTCCACCCGGGCCAGCCGCACTTCCCGGCCTTCCCGGACGAGAAGCGCGAGATGCCCTTCGACATGTCCCGCGGCGACGGCTTCAACGTGCACCTGTACACGATCGTCGGACAGTGGGGCACCCACGTCGACCCGCCCGTGCACTTCGTCGACGGTGCCCGGCCCCTGGACGAGATACCCGTCGACGAGATGATCCTTCCGCTCGTCGTCCTCGACATCACCGAGCGCGTCGACGCCGACCCGGACGCCGTACCGACGCTGGCCGACGTGGCGGCCTGGGAGGCACGCAACGGCCGTGTCCCGGAAGGGGCGTTCGTCGCGCTGCGCACCGGCTGGGGCCGCCGCTGGCCCGACCCGGCCGCCATGGCCAACAAGGACGCGGCGGGGGTGAGCCACTACCCAGGCTGGTCCGCCGAGGTGCTGACCTACCTCTTCGAGGAGGCCGGCGTCACCGCGATCGGGCACGAGCAGACCGACACCGACCCCGGACTGGCCACCTCCGCCGGGGACTTCAGCCTGGAGAGCTATGTCCTGGAACGGGACCGCTGGCAGATCGAGCTGATGGCGGACCTCGACCGGGTACCTGAGGCGGGCGCGCTGATCGTCGCCACCTGGCCCAAGCCGCAGGGCGGTTCGGGCTTCCCCGCCCGCGTCTTCGCCCTGCACCACGCGGACTGAACCTCCGCCGCACCACCAGCTCCGGCGGCCGTCCTGACCCGGCCGCCGGAGCTTTCGCCCGTCCGGAGACACGTCCTGAGACACGTCAGGACCGGTCAGGAGACTCGTGAGGAGAAGGACAGCGCCATGGACGCCATCGACGAGCAGATCATCACCGAACTCACCCGCAACGCCCGGATCTCGCACGCCGAACTGGGCCAGCGGGTACGGCTGTCCCGCAACGCCGTGCGCCAGCGCGTCGAACGCCTGGAGCGGCAGGGGCACATCGGCGGCTACACCATCGTCCGCCCGTCCCACGGGCCGGACCGTGCCACGGTGGCGGCGCACGTGATGGTCTACCGCGAGGACCGGATGCGCGGCGGGGACGTCCTCGCCGCCCTCAGACGCATCCCCGAGGTGGTCTCCTGCGACGTCCTCAGCGGCCAGTTCGACCTGCTGGTCAGCGTGGAGGCGGCCACCCTGGAACGCGTACAGGGCATCTGGGAGCAGATAGCCCAGATGCCCGGTGTACGGGACACGGTGACAGCGCTGGCGCTGTCCCGGGTGGTCAGTCGGCCACGGTGACGGCCATCAGCCGCAGCACGGTCTCGCGGTCCAGCAGCCCCCGCCGTACGACGACGTCCACCACGTCCGCCCCGGTCCGCGCCGCCTCCCGGGAGACGTCGGCGGCGGTCTCGTGGCCGATGCGCGGGGCGAGCGCCGTCACCGCGCCGACCGTTCCGGTGCCGGTGCGGGCGAGGTGCTCCCGGTTGGCGGTGATGCCCGCCACGCAGCGGGTGCGCAGTGCCTCGCAGCCGTGTGTCAGCCAGCCGATGTGCTGCAACAGCAGGTGCCCGATGAGCGGTTCGAACGCGTTGAGCTGCAACTGCCCGTTGTCGGCGGCCATGGTGATCGCGACGTCGGCGCCGGCGGTCGCGAACGCGATCTGGTTGACCATTTCCGGGATCACCGGGTTGACCTTGCCCGGCATCACCGACGAACCGGCCTGCAGCGCGGGCAGGTTGATCTCGGCGAGGCCCGCGTGCGGCCCGCTGGCGAGCAGCCGCAGGTCGCTGCACACCTTCGACAGCTTCACCGCCGTACGCTTCAACACCCCCGACACCAGCAGGAACACGCCGGTGTCGGAGGTCGCCTCCACCAGGTCGGCGGCGGGCGTGAGGTCGAGTCCGGTCAGCGCCCGCAGATGCCGTACGGCCGCTTCCGCGTAGCCCGGTTCGGCGGCGATGCCGGTGCCGATCGCGGTGGCGCCGAGACTGGTCTCGGCCAGCAGCGGCAGGGTCTCGCCGATCCGCTGGACGTCCTCGGCCACCGTGACGCCGAAGGCGGCGAACTCCCGGCCCAGCGTCATGGGCACGGCGTCCTGCAACTGGGTGCGGCCCACCTTCACGACGGTCGCGAACTCATCGCCCTTGGCGGCGAACTCGGCGGACAGAAGCGTGAGTTCGGCGCTCAGCTCGGCCAGGGAAGCGCTGATGGCGATCCGCAGGGCGGTGGGGTAGGTGTCGTTCGTGGACTGGCAGCGGTTGACGTCGTCCAGTGGGTCGAGGTGCTCGTACCGCCCGCGCTCGTGGCCCAGGTGCTCCAGCGCGAGGTTCGCGATCACCTCGTTGGCGTTCATGTTGGTGCTGGTGCCGGCGCCGCCCTGGATGACGTCGACCCGGAACTGGTCGTGGTGACGGCCCTCCGCCACGGCCCGGCAGGCCGCCGCGACGGCCCGCACCTTGTGCGGCTCCAGGACCCCGATCTCGCCGTTGGCGAGCGCCGCCGCGTGCTTCACCTGTGCCAGGGCGCGGACGAGATGGGGGTGAGCGCCGACCGGGACCCCGCTGACCCGGAAGTTCTCCAGGGCCCGCGCGGTGTGCGCACCCCAGTACGCCTGGGCGGGCACCGGTACGTCCCCCAGCGCGTCGGACTCGATCCGGAACCCGTCGCCGGACCCGTCGGCCCCGTCGGACGTCCCGGTCCCCAACCGGCTCACACCGCCTCCCTGTTGAGGCAGACCACCTTCGGCTGGGTCATCTCCTCGTAGGCGAAGCGCACGCCCTCGCGGCCCATGCTGCCGTACTTGAAGCCGCCGAACGGCATCGCGTCGAAGCGGTAGTCGGAGGAGTCGTTGACCATCACGCCACCGGCTTCCAGCAGCCGTGCGGCGGCCATCGCCCGGTCCAGCGAGCCCGTGAAGACGCCAGCGTGCAGACTGAAGTCGATCTCGTTGGCCCGCTCGACGGCCTCCTCGAAGGAGCCCACGGGCTGGAGCACGACGACCGGCGCGAACGCCTCCTCGCGCCAGACGGCCGAGGTGCCCGGCACCTCCTCCAGCACGGTCGGCGCGTACACACCGCCGACCCGCTCGTGCCCGCACAGCAACCGGGCGCCCTCGGCGAGCGCGGCCGCGACCGTGGCCTCCGCGGCGGCCGCCGCCGTCTCGCTGATCATCGGGCCGACGTCGGTGCGCACGTCCGCCGGGTCCCCGGCCCGCAACCGGCGGGTCCGCTCGACGAAGGCGTCCCGGAACGCCTCGTACACCTCGCGCTCGACGAGGATGCGCTGGGTGCCGATGCAGTTCTGCCCGGCCGCCCAGAACGCCCCGGAGACGCACGCGTCCACGGCCGCGTCGAGGTCGGCGTCCCCGAGCACCAGGACGGGGGCGTTGCCGCCCAGGTCCATCGCCAGTTTCTTCAGGCCCGCCGTACGGGCGATGGCCTCACCGGCGCGGAATCCACCGGTGAAGGACACCATCCGCACGTCCGGCGCCGCCACCACGGCCGCGCCCAGCTCCGCGCCGCCGTTGACCACCGTCACGACCTCCTCCGGCAGCCCGGCCTCCACCAGCGTGTCGACCAGCCGCAGCGCGGACAGGGGAGTGAGCAGCGACGGTTTGAGCACGACCGCGTTGCCGCCCGCGATCGCCGGGCCGAGCTTGTGCGCGACCAGGTTGAGCGGGTCGTTGTACGGCGTGACGGCCGCGATGACGCCCAACGGCTCACGGGTGAACCAGCCCGTCCGGCCCTCCGACCCCTCATACGCGTCGAAGGGCACCACCTCGCCCGCGTTGCGGCGGGCCTCGGCGGCGGACAGCCGCAGGGTGTTGACCGCGCGGCCGGTCTCCTTGCGGGCCTGGACGAGCGTCTTGCCTGCCTCGGCGACGATCAGCCGGGCGAACGACTCGGAACGTTCCTCGACCAGCCGGGCCGCGCCGTCCAGCACGGCCGCGCGGGCGGCGCGTGAGAGCCGGCGGGCCGTCTCCCGCCCGGCGCGGGCCCGCCGCAGCACGTCGTCCACGGCGGCGGCGGGGGTGAGACAGACGGAGCCGATGATCTCGCCGGTGTAGGGGTTGCGCACGGGGGCCATGCCCTCGGCCTGCGCGGGGCTGGGCAAGGCGATGCTCAGGGCAGTGCTCGTAGCGGTGCTCATGGCCGTGTCAGCCACGGTGGGCCTCCTGAAGGGACTTGGCACCGGCGACCGTGCCCCCGCTCTGCTCGTGGATGCCGATGACGTCTGACAGCAGGGCGTACGCCGTCTCGATGCGTCCGGCGCCGGGTCCGCCGATCGTGACTGTGCCCAGCAGGTCGGTGTGGAAGGCGACGGTGTTGACCGGGCCGGTGACCCCGGCGAGGGGGTGCCCGTCGGGCAGCGCGACCGGCGCGACCCGGGCCTCCACGGTGCCGTCCGGGCGGCGGGCGGCGGAGCCGACCAGCTTCCAGCGCAGCCCCTCGGCGGCGGCCCGCTGGACGTCCTCCACGGTGAGCGCGGAGATCCCGGTGCAGGGCACGTCCGCGCGAGTCAGGTCGGCGCCCAGCACCTCGTTCGCGAGGATCATGACCTTCAGCTGGACGTCGTACCCCTCGACGTCGGCGGTCGGATCGGCCTCCGCGTACCCCAGTGACTGGGCCTCGGCGACCGCGTCCGCGAAGGACAGGCCCGACTCCAGGCGGCCGAGGACGTAGTTGGAGGTGCCGTTCAGGACGCCCTCGAAGCCGGTCACGGCCAGTCCGCCGAACATCCGGCGGGCGGTGCGCAGTACGGGGGTGCCGGACATCACCGTGCCCTCGAACTCGAAGCACACGCCGTGCCGCCGGGCCAGCTCCCGCAGGGCCTGGCAGTGCAGGGCGACCGGCCCCTTGTTGGTGGTGCACACGTGCTTGCCGGCCTCGATCGCCCACCGCACGTGCGACAGCGCGGGCTCGCCGTCGGCGGGGTTGGTGAAGGTCGCCTCGGCCACGATGTCGGCGGGCACCTCGCGGATCACCCACCCGTTACGGGGCTCCGCGTCGCCGCCGTCCATCGCGGAGAAGTCCAGTTCCCCAGGGGCGACGGAGAGCAGCGGCGCCAGGTCGATCCCGCCCCCGTCCGTGCGGACCAGCGAGCCGGCCCGCAGGTCGGTGATGGCCACCACCCGCAGCGCGAAGCCGAGTTCGGCCTCCAAGGTGTCTCCGCGCTCGGCGATCAGTTCCGCGAGCGCACGGTTCACGCCGCCGAATCCGATGAGCGCGAGGTCGTATCGGGTCATGCGGTCCTCCATCTCCTGCGGCGCCGCCCACTTGGCGGCCCGGCCATCCACAGCGTCGGGCGCGGGCAGGTCAGTGCGGCCATGCCGAAGCGACCGGACCGGCTGCCGATGTGCACCGTCCGCCTGCCACCCGTCCTGCCGCCGTCGCAGCGAATCGCTGATCACCAGCTCGCTATAGTGCGGATGTGACGACGAACGGCCCCGTACCCCGCCCGCCGGGCAGGGGGACAGCCTCCTCGCTGCGCATGGCCCTGCGGATGGTCAACGCGGTCCTGGACCGAGAGGTCTCCGGCCGTAGCGGCTTCAACGTCAGCCGACTCGCCGACGAGGTCGGCGTCGAGCGCAGCAAGGCGTCACGCACCACGCAGGACCTGTGCGACAAGGGCTTCCTGGAACGCCGCGACGACTCGACGTTCCGTGCCGGCACCGCCTTCTTCACGACGGCCGCGTCCCTGCACCCCGGCCTGCTCGGCCGCAGCCGTCCGCTCCTGCGCCGCCTGGCCGTCGAGCACGGTGCCGGCGCACGGCTCTCAGTCCGCGACGGCGTCCAGGTCCTGCTGCTGCGCGCCGAGTCCGCCGCGGGCCTCGGCCGGGAGTGGCAGGGCGCGGCGAGCCTCGTCACCCCGTGCTGGTGCACCGGCGCCGGCCGCGCACTCCTCCTCGACCACACCGCCGAGGAGATCACCGCCCTGCTCGACGACTACGAGCTGATCGGCGTCGGCGGGCCCCATGCGGCCCGCTCCGCGGGTGAGGTCGCCGCGGCCAACGGCCGCGACCGGCCGCGGGGCTTCGTCGCGGCGCACGGCGAGTTCGAGCACGGCGTCACCGAGTACGCGGTGCCCGTGCGTGACTCCGCCGGGCACGTAAGGGCCGCGGTGTCGGTCGTCGGCAGGCAGGAGGACCTCACGGCCCGCGAGCAGACCATCCACACGGACCTCACGGCCGCCGCGACAGCACTGGCGAAGTACGTCGACGGCGACCACACACCGCACTGACACCGCCAAGCCACGTCACCGCCGCGGCCCACCGACCCGAACGCACAAGAAAACCCCAGGCCACCGACCTGGGGTTCCGCCATGGGGCGGGTGGCAGTAGTCCGAGCTCACTGCGCCAGCAGGGCCTGTTCCTCGCAACGGACGGGCGGCGTCGGGCAGTGCGGTCCGGTCGCCGCCGAGGAACTGCTCGACGGCATCGCGCTGGTGGTCCGGTGTGGCGGAAACCGCCCGCGAGGCGATGCGCGAGCACGACGGCGCTGCTGCAGGGCTCCTGCGGGTCATCGGCCTACCGGCGGCGGGCCGATGCCGTTTCGTAACCGGTGCTTGGTGCAAGACCCTTGCGCCAGGCCTCGCAGACCGTAAAGGTATCGCATCAAACCTTTGATCCGGGCGGGGAACGGTACGCCGGATCCATCAACGGCGGCCTGTGCCCGAGGAGGCCTGCATGCCCACCGACAAGCCAGTCACAAAGCCGGAACACACAGGGGCTCTGTCCGAAGACGCTCAACGCCTGCACGAACTCGGCTACGCCCAGGAGCTGGCCCGCTCGATGTCGGCGTTCTCGAATTTCGCCATCTCGTTCACCATCATCTCCGTCCTGTCCGGATGCCTGACGCTCTACGGGTTCGGCATGGTCACCGGCGGGCCCGCGATGATCACCTGGGGCTGGCCCGTGGTCGGCGTGATGACCCTGTTCGTGGGCCTGGCCATGGCCGAGGTCTGCTCCAGCTACCCCACGGCGGGCGGCCTGTACTACTGGGCGGCCAAGCTCGCCCCGTCCAACGGCGCGGCCTGGTCCTGGTTCACCGGCTGGTTCAACTTCCTCGGCCAGGTGGCCGTGACCGCGGGTATCGACTTCGGTGCCGCGTTCTTCCTCAACGCCCTGCTCGACCTGCAGTTCGGGTTCGCCGCCACGCCCGGCCACACGATCCTCCTCTTCGGGATCGTGCTCGCCGTCCACGGCGTGCTGAACACCTTCAGCGTCAAGCTGGTCTCCCTTCTCGGCAATGTCAGCGTGTGGTGGCACATCCTCGGTGTGATCGTCATCGTCGGCGCGCTGGTGATCTTCCCGGCCAAGCATCAGTCCGCGAGCTTCGTCTTCACCCACTTCGTCAACGGCACCGGCTGGCACTCCGGCCTCTACGTCGGACTGCTCGGCCTTCTGCTCGCCCAGTACACTTTCACCGGCTACGACGCCTCAGCACACATGACCGAGGAGACCCACGACGCAGCCAAAGCCGGACCACGCGGCATCGTGATGTCGATCCTCGTCTCGCTGGCCGCCGGCTGGGTTCTTCTCCTCGGCATCACCTTCGCGATCCAGAACTACGACGGCGCCCTCGCCAGCCCCACCGGTGTCCCCCCGGCGCAGATCTTCATCGACGCCCTCGGCACGAGTGGCGGCAAGCTCCTGCTGCTGATCGCGATCGGCGCGCAGTTCTTCTGCGGCATGTCCTCGGTCACCGCGAACTCACGCATGATCTACGCCTTCTCCCGGGACGGCGCGCTGCCCGGTTCACAGATGTGGCACCGCATCAACAAGCGCACCAAGACCCCCACCAACGCGGTCTGGCTGGCGACCGGCGGCGCCTTCGTCCTCGGCCTGCCCTACCTGTGGAACGCGACCGCCTACGCGGCCGTCACCTCCATCGCCGTCATAGGCCTGTACATCGCGTATGTCCTGCCAGTCTTCCTGCGGCTGCTCCAGGGCGACCGCTTCGAGCGCGGCCCCTGGCACCTCGGCCGCTGGAGCCGACCGGTCGGCATCGTCGCCATCGCCTGGACCCTGATCATCACCGTGCTGTTCATGCTGCCCACGACCAGCCCTGTGACCGGCAAGAACTTCAACTACACCCCGATCGCCGTCCTCATCGTCCTCGGCTTCGCCGGAGCGTGGTGGCTGATTTCAGCACGACGTTGGTTCAAAGGTCCCAGGGTCCAGGGCACTGCGGAAGAACTGGCGGCGATCGAGCACGAACTCGATTTCTGACCCACAGCGTCACCGCGACAAGAACCGGACGACAACTGCTTCCGACCGCGTGGGGTCGGCTCGAGCAGTGGTTATGAGGCGAACCAGGCGCGCAGGGGCGGCCTGAGGAGATCCAGATCCTCGGAGTCGACGACGTGGCGTTCCCCTGGAGTCGGCGCAACGCCTCGACGACGGCCAGGGTTTGTGAAAGATCAATGCGTTCGCGGGTGACGCATCGAAGCCGGAACGGAACCTCTGCGCGTCGCAAGGGGATCAACTGCGTGGTGGTTCCGCCGCTTTCGCCGAACTGGGCGGACGTCGGCTGTCAGGCTCTGGGTCGGGTGCACGATCGGGCGTACTGGACGACGAGCCGCTGTGGCTGCAGTGGCGGGTAAGCGCGGAGGGCACGTCGAAGCGACTGCTCCCGTAACAGAGGCCCGAGGAACCGCGGTTCTACGGCTACACGGGGGAGGTCTGATTCACGAAGCCGGCCCGGGGGTTGTCGCCGCCTCTGGCGCCGCCGCATTCCGACACCGGCGGCACCGACCAGTTCATGGTCACGGCGACCGTGCCCGTCGTCGACGACGTCGTGATCGGCCTGGCCTGCGCGGAACTGACGCTCGACCGGGTGGATCAGCTCGTCCGTCCCGCGCTCGTGGCACTGCCCGCCCCGGCTGTGCTCATCACCCCCGACGATGATCGCGACTTCTCCGGGGGGTGCTGCGCAGGACGTGTCCCGTCGGTCACGAGGAGACACGTGGGCCTGAGCCGGGATGCGCCGGCCGCGGGTCAGCGCTCTGGTTCGCGCTTCGGCGCGGTCCTGCCCATGCCACCGCCGTCGACCGTGAGGATGTGGCCGGAGATCCAGCGGGCGTGGTCGCTGGCGAGGAAGAGCGCGGCGTACGCCGGATCCCAGGGGCGACCATGGGGACAGGCGCGGGACGAGAGCGCCGGGCCGTTCACGAACGCCGAGGTGTGGAGAGCCGGAACCGTGGCTCATGGACCCTGGCCGTCACCAGATGGTGACGCCGTTCTCGTACTCGAAGCAGCTGATCGTTTTGGGCCCCGCTATCCCGTCGACACCCCCCGCGCACCAGGAGTACGTGCTGGTGTCCTGGATCAGCCGGGTCCAAGCCCTGGTGTTCTGGCCGAAGACGCTGTCGACGGTGAGTACGTCGCCGAAGCGGTGGTTGATCTGGCGCTGCCATCCCGAGACGCAGTAGTCCGTGCTGCCGTACGACAGGTCGTCATCGGGCACCAAGAACTTTTCATTGCCCGGAATAAGCGGGTTGTCGTAGTACTTGAGGTAGCACACGCTGGAGGAGGCTTCGGCCGGGCTCGCGACGAGGAGCGAGGCTGCGGCCAACGCGATCACCGTGCACGACGCGGCGATGTGCTGAGCGCCATCAGACGCGGAAACCATGTAATTTTCAACCTCCACGCGCACTTGGTGTTTGTCACCAAGTACCGGCGGGAGGTCTTCAACGACGACATGCTGACGCGCTGCGAAGCGATCATGCGG